>CADCJK010000001.1 GCA_902801715.1 uncultured Ruminococcus sp.
TTTTGCAAGTTCGACTTCAATTTCACCGTTTCCGATAGGCAATATCAAACGTCTGCCCTTTTCCCTGACGGCTGTACAGTCATAGCCTGCACTTTCCAATAAACTCACTGTATCTTTTTCAAGTCTGCCTTTTGTCAAGGCTATTCTTAATGGTTTCATACGTTTATACTCCTTATTTCTTCACCGACTATCACTAATTTCTTTATCCCTCTTGACTTTGCATAAGCAAGGGCTTCTTCTTCCGTTTCAAAAACGCTGTTTTCACCCAATATATGAGCCTGTGCAAGATTGGACGTATATTTGATTGCCTCGACTTCATAGCCCTTTTCACTGTGTACGAGTATATCGGGGGCATTGTTGGCAGGAACATTTCCTCTTTTCAACATGACTCTTGCAAGGTCATCTACATTGATTCCGAATCCGATAGCAGGTGACGGTGCATCAAAGTTACTCAGCAGATTGTCATATCTTCCGCCTATCAGTACAGGTTCACCCGAACCCAATACATAACCGCTGAAAACGATATCGCTGTAATAGTCATTTCTCTGCACAAGTCCCAAATCTATGATAAGCCTGTCACCCAAATTATAAAGCGACAAATCGTTATATATCTCACGGACATATTCCAGTGTTGCCAATGCTTCTTTATCGTCACACAAACTATATGCTTCATCAAGCACATCTATTCCGCCGAACAATGCAGGCAACTTTCTGATAATATTGACATACTGTGTCTGTTCCAGTCTGTCCAATACTGTATTCAATGCAGAATAATTCTTTGATTCTATATAGAATCTGATTTCTTCTCTTTCTTCATCTGTAACGGGCAATTTTTTGGCAAGCGACTTAAAAAATTCCGCATGACCTATCTCTATTCTGAAATCAGGCACACATTTGGAAAGTGCTTCTATAGCTGTTGTAATGACTTCCAAATCTGCCCTTTTGCCCTTTGCACCGATGAGTTCAACACCTGTTTCCATGACTTCGTTGCTTCTGCCCGTCAAGCCTAAATTATTTCTGTAAACTCTCTGATTATAATAGAGTCTTATTGGCTGGGGCATATTTTTCAGTCTTGTTGCAACCATTCTGGCGATAGGCAAAGTCGAATCAGGTCGCATGACCATCAGTCTGCCCTTGGAATCGCTCATTTTATACATATTTTCCATTGGTATTCCCGAAAGTTCTTCTGTGAATACTTCATAAAATTCAATACAGGGAGTAAGCACTTCATGGAATCCCCTGTGTGAAAAGACCTTTCCCAATATACTTGATACCGTTCTGTTGGCAAGACATTCTTCAAACAATAAATCTTTTGTACCCTCAGGGGTGATTTTGGAATAATTTTTCATAATTTTCCTTTTTCATTCCTTTCAAAAATGCTTTATTATAGTAAAGTAGTAACATGATAACATATTAACACAACTTTGTCAATAGCTTTTCATACTAAAAAATTATACTATTTCACAAAATATTTGTCAATCAAATTTCATTGTGCTATTGACTTTTGAGAGGTCTTATTGTAAAATGAAAATGCTTTTCAAATTCAGAAAGGAGTTTTCCCATGTCAAACGGCTATAAGACCAAACAAAAAGACGCTGTATTGAAATACATGATAGACCATAAAGACACTCATGTGACAGTCAATCAGATAAGCGATAACTTTGCAGCAAACGGTACACCCGTTGGAGTTACAACGATTTACAGACATCTCGAAAAACTGCTTGAAGAGGGCTTTATCCGAAAATACACGGTTGATGGCAGTTCAAGTGCGTGTTTTCAATACAATGACAATCAGAAATGCCGTGAACATTTCCACCTGATGTGCGAAAAATGCGGCTGTCTGATACATCTTGAATGTTCACATCTCAATGAACTTTCACAGCACATTTTTTCCGAACACGGCTTTGAAATCAATCCTTTCAGAACGGTATTTTACGGAAAATGCAGTCATTGTCTTGATGATGAAAAAAAGATAGGAGATTAATCATGAAAAAAATAATATCTGTAATACTCTGCATGGCGGCTGTACTGACTTTATGCTGTTCATGCGGTACAAAAGAAACAAAAAAAGATGACGGTAAATTAAATGTCGTAACAACGATATTTCCGCCTTACGACTTTGCCAAAAATGTAGGCGGTGAATCCGTCAATGTTTCCATGCTTCTGAAACCCGGCATGGAAAGTCACAGCTATGATCCTACTCCGCAGGATATCATTAAAATTCAGGAATGTGACTTATTCATCTATACAGGAGGAGAGTCTGACGAATGGGTGAAAGACATTCTGGAATCGAGTGATAAAAAGCCCAAAAAAGTCCTTGCCATGATGGATATCGTCGATACCGTTGAAGAAGAAACCGTAGAGGGCATGGAAAAAGAAGATGAAGATGACAGTGATGAGATAGAATATGATGAACACGTCTGGACTTCTCCGAAAAATGCCATTAATATAACAGCCTCTATTACAAATGCCCTTTGTCAGCTTGACGAAAATCATCAGGCATCTTTTAATAAAAATATGATGGCATACCGCCGTGAGCTTTTACTGCTTGACAATTCTTTTCATGAAGTCACTGACAATGCCAAAAGAAAAACCATTGTATTCGGTGACAGATTCCCTTTCCGATATCTTGCCGATGAATACGATTTGAAATATTATGCAGCTTTCCCGGGCTGTTCAGCAGAAACAGAACCAAGTCCGAGCACTGTTTCATTTTTGATAGACAAAGTGAAAGCCGAAAAGATACCTGTTGTATTTTCCATAGAATTCTCAAACGGCAAAGTTGCCGATACGATATGTGAAAGCACAGGTGCAAAAAAACTGACTCTCCATTCATGTCACAATGTCACACAAGATGAATTTGATAATGGTATCAGTTATCTTTCACTCATGCAGAAAAATGTGCAGGCTCTCAAGGAGGCTCTTAATTAAAATGGCTCTCATCAAATGCGAAAATGTTTCGTTTTCTTATGAAAATACAAGTGTTATCAAAAATCTGAATTTTGAAGTGAATCAGGGCGACTATCTCTGTATTGTCGGTGAAAACGGTTCTGGAAAAAGTACACTTATCAAAGGCATTTTAGGCTTGAAATCTGCCGCTGACGGAAAAATCACCCGTGGTGACGGTTTGAAAAAAAATGAAACAGGCTATCTCCCTCAGCAGACTCCCGCACAAAAGGATTTCCCTGCAAGTGTTTATGAAGTCGTTTTATCGGGAAGATTAAACAGCCGTGGCTTGAAGCCTTTCTATTCAAAAACGGATAAACAAATTGCCCGTGACAATATAAAACGTCTTAATATAGCACATCTGGAAAAAAGAAGTTACCGAGATTTGTCGGGCGGTCAGCAGCAGAGAGTTTTACTGGCAAGGGCATTATGTGCAAGCAAGAAAATTCTTTTGCTTGATGAACCTGTCACGGGACTTGATCCCATCGTTACGGAAGATATGTATAAACTCATTGATGAACTCAATAAAAAAGAAAATATTACTATTATAATGGTTTCCCATGATATCAAATCGTCCGTGAAATATGCAACGCATATTTTACATCTCAATGGAGATAAGACTTTTTTCGGCACAACTGCCGATTATATAAAAAGTCCTGTCGGCAAAGCATTCTTTTTGGAGGATAACGAAAATGTTTGATGAAATTATCAAAATGTTCTCTTATGACTTTTTAATCCGTGCCGTGATAGGCGGTTCGCTTATTGCCCTTTGTGCCGCATTGCTGGGAGTCAGTCTTGTTTTAAAGAGATATTCCATGATTGGTGACGGTTTATCCCATGTGGGATTCGGGGCACTGGCGATTGCCGCTGCTGTGAATGCTGCCGCACCGCTGGAATTTGCCATTCCCATTGTTGTGATAGCCGCCTTTTTCCTCTTGAGAATCAGCGAAAACAGCAAAATCAAAGGTGATTCCGCCATAGCAATTATTTCAACAGCCTCTCTGGCAATCGGTATCACTGTTGCCACTATGACAAAGGGCATGAATGCCGATATCAACAGCTATCTGTTCGGAAGTATCATCGCCATGTCACAGAAAGATATTATTATCTGCATTGTCCTTTCCGTGATAGTCATAGCCATGTATATATTTTTTTATCATAAAATTTTCGCTGTCACTTTTGATGAAAGCTTTGCCAAGGCAACCGGCACAAAGGCTAATATCTATAACATGATAATTGCTTTTTTAACGGCACTGACCATTACTGTCGGCATGAAAATCATGGGTTCCCTTCTTATTTCAAGTCTTATCATCTTTCCCGCCATTACTTCCATGCGTATCTGCAAGAGATTCAAAACGGTTGTTATCTGTTCGGGCATTATCGCTGTGCTTTGCAGTATATCCGGACTTATCATATCCTATCTTTATAACACTCCCACAGGGGCAAGCATCGTACTTACCAATGTCTGCCTGCTTCTCGTATTTAGTATCACCGGAACAATATCAGATAAAATAAATGCGAAAAAATTTTCTAAATGAATATTTTCAGACCAATTATCGTAAAATAATTGTAGAAAATCACTGATAAAATGTTTAAAAATTAGCAAAAAATATTTATAAAACCGCTTGTTTTTCGTCAAAATATGTGGTAAAATGTTTTTGATGTGGTAATATTTTGGACTTATCACAAGCTTCATATCCGTTTTTTTCCGTGAGGATATGGGCAAAAATTCTTTTATGTTTAAGGGGGTATTTTTTATGTTCTGGGAAAGATTCTACAGTCTCTGCCTTCGCAACGGTAAAAGACCAAATCCCGTTGGCAAAGAAATAGGTCTCTCATCCGGTATCATAAGCAAATGGAAACACGGTGGTATTCCGAATGGCGAAACTTTGATGAAGCTCGCAAAATACTTCAATGTTTCTACCGACTATCTGCTCGGTTTAAGTCCGTATATCGAAATCAATGGCGAACTCGTTGCTATGGAGTACACCGATATCGAATTCAAGAAGCAGATTGCAGACAACAGTGAAAAACTGAACAACAAAGGTCTTGAAAAACTTGCTGATTATGCAAAACTCCTTGTTGGTTCGGGAAATTATGCCGCTGAAGAAGCTGCCGAATAATTGACTTGCCTATTTGGCAAAAATCATTACAAAAAAATACCGGTTTTGCAGAAAAATATAAATTCCGCAAAACCGGTTATTTTTGTTGAAACAAGGAGTGAAGAAGATTCTTCACTCCTCATTTATTTTATACAGATTTAAGGTCGATATATTTCTTTACGACTGTACCGTTTGCATCCTTGACTTTAATGCAGACCTGATACTGTGCCACTTTCATTGTTGTGAATGTGACGGTTGCATTCTCTTTGAAACTCTGCTTTGTCGTCCATGTGGAATCCGTCGTCTTTTTAACATATACTGCATAAGTATAAGGTGCTTTGCCGCCTGTTGCCGAACATCTTGCTATGACTTTATCCCCCTGAGTGACAGTCGTTTTGGAAAGAGTTGATGTATTTGTCAGTGCATTGGATTTTACGGTGACTGTCAGATATTTCTTTTCAATCGTGCCGCTTGCATCTTTGACTTTGATACATACATCATATTTCACTGCATTTTTCGGAGTAATCGAAACACTGCTTGTCGTGCTGAAATCCTTTGCGGTTGTCCATGCAGATTTGCTTGACTGCTTATACAGGAAAGCATATGTATAAGGCGTTTTGCCGCCTGAAGCCGCACCCTTTGCCGTAAATGACTGTCCAAGGGTAATCGAAGTTGCCGATACAGTGGAATTATTATTCAATGGATTAGCCTTTACGTTCACTGTGAAATATTTCTTTTCAATCGTGCCGTCAGCGTCTTTTACTTTGATACAGATATCATATTTGACTGCATTTTTCGGAGTAATGGAAACACTGCTTGTCGTGCTGAAATCCTTTGCGGTTGTCCATGCGGATTTTGCGGACTGCTTATACAGGAAAGCGTATTTATAGGGAGTTTTTCCGCCTGCTGCCGCTGCCTTTGCCGTAACGGATTGTCCGAGAGTGATGGAAGTTGCCGAAACTGTTGAATTATTTTCCAGTACTTCGGGTGACGGAGATGTGCCGACTGTAATTTTAGCCGTTGCCGTAATATCCGATTTGGAATCCACGCCGTTGACTGCAATAATATATGTGCCATTCTTTGTGGGTGTCCATGTGAATGTATTGGAAGTGGAGGCTGCCTGTGATTTGCCGTCGGAAGTCGTGAAAGCATATTTCACTGTGCCTGAATTGTTGGAAGCCTTTGCCGTGAATTTGACGGCTGTATTGGCTGTCACTGTCTTTGATGACGGTGAAAGTGTCAGTGAAAGTGTGGGGGACGGTTCGGGCAAAGCACCCAATGTATCACCTGAAAACAGTTTTTTATCCGTTGCTTTCATGGAAAGCCCCGCACCCTTGGGATACTGATCACCGCTGTTGTTATTGAAAATGACCTGCACATTTCCCGTGAATTTGCTTGGGAATTCGTATGTCCAGAAATCGCCGCCCTCATCTGTCATGGGTTCACCCGGCCAGTCTGCATTATTGATAACTTTGCCGCTGCTCTCATCATAAACATAGCAATATACCTTGCTCCATTTATATTCCGAATTATCAAATACAACACCGCTTTTATTCAATGTCGGATAACCCGAACGTGTCATTTTCTTGGAATAGATATAACTTTTTGTTTTGGAAGTGCCGTCGGCGGCTGTTGCTGTGATACTCAATGTCACATCGGAACCTGTCGCCGTCAGTGCACCTATGGAAATAGTTTTGGAAGTGCCTGTGAATGAACCCGAAACGCCTTCTTTTCATCAGCCGTTTTTGCGTTTATTCTCAATACTGTGGGCTGTTCGGGATTGACTGTGCCGTAATTCACTGAGGGATTGTAAACAACTGCAATACCGTCTTTATTCTTGATTGTACCGCTGATTCTGCCGCCTGATACTGTGAATTTCTCGCCTGTGACCTGATCGGTGTATGTACCGTCTTTCATGCCGATACTCAATGAAACAGAACCTGCACCATCTCCACGAACGATTACAACACCCGTTGTACCACGCATATTATAAACAGTATTTCCCGAACTGCCGAGCTTTTCACTCTGTCCTACAAAGAAGTTTCTGAAACGGTTCGCCGCTACAACTGCAGGATCAGCCCATGTCAGCGTACCGACATCACCAAGCTGTGTCTGTTCACCGCCGACATTTTCAAGTATCGTTGCATAGGACTGTCTTGATTTTGAAACATCTCCTGCAAGGATATCCTTTGAATAATACGGTCTTGCAAAGAACAAGCCTGTTGCATCTTTTCTTGATGCCAGAATTGCCCAAGTCTTTTTGATATCGGAATCATTGGCATCATAAGAGGAACCACCGCCCATGTATGTATCATGGGATTCCGCCCACATGACCGCATGGTCTGCCTTGCCGTGAATATATCCGCAATAACCTGAAGTTGCCAGTGCACCTACCTGTCCATGCACAACGCTGTTTCTTAAATTATCACTTGTAGAGTTATCCGTCAGTGACATTTTGCTCAGATAGTAATTTTCCGCATTGGTATCATCAATTCTGTTAAGAACTTCACCATAGAAATAAATTCCGTCATAGCCGTTTTTCTGCTTATAATAAGCCCTTGCACCGTCAAGAACAACATCCCAGAAATTACTTGCAAATTTGGCATTGTCTTTCGGCGTTTCAATATGCTTGGCAGCGTCAAATCTGAAGCCGTCTGCACCGCAGTCGATACATTCTTTCAAAAGTCCCAATACCATCTGCTGTACTTTGGAATCACCTGTATTCAAATCGGGCATACCCATATTGCCCTGTGTAACGTCAAAACGTCCGTCAGAAGTATGTGTCCATGAAGTACTGATATGCCAGTAAGATGAATCTGTCAGCATTTTAGGCTCCCAGAATTCTCCAACCTGCGGAGAAATATCGCCCATGACGGTTTCAACGTCACCGATTTTATAGCCCTGTATATTGCCCATGTGATTGGCTACGATATCAACTATTACCTTGACACCGTATTTTTCAGCCTCTGCACACATCTCTTAGGCTTTCCACCAGTTGCCCTCATAACCGCCTGTACCGTCGGGGATACCTACATTTCCATAGGCAACACCTTCCCAGTAATAGTCTTTAGGCTGCTGTACGGGTGAAGTCTGCACGGAAGTATAACCTGCTGCCGCAATATCCTTCATGTACTTTTTGATATTTTTGTATGACCAGTTCCAGCAATGAAGAATAACACCTTTCTGTGAAGTTTCCGCAAGACCGTAATCCGTTCTTTCAGCCGCATTGGCATTGAGTGACAATGCACTCATTCCTGCAAACGCTGAAGTGATTATCGCACCTGCAAGACCAACCGACAAAATTTTCCTTGCTATTTTGGATTTCATCAAACCATCTCCTTTATTTAGTTAACTAAATTTTACAACAATGTGAACATTTTGTAAATTACGAAAATTCACAAAATATTCGTGCTGTTTTTGAGCAAAAATCATTTTTGCATTGCACTTGAAATATGAATGTGATATAATCATGACAGTAAATATTTTGTGAAAGGAAGATTATATGAAAGTTCTTATTTTTTCTGCTACGACAGGCGGCGGTCACATGAGAGCCGCCAATGCTCTGAAAGAATACATCATATCAAAAGAGCCTGATTCCGTTGTACGCATAGAAGATACCATTGAATATGCCAGTCCGTTTCTGAATAAAGCAGTAACAGAAGGATATGTATACATGGCAACAAAAACTCCCAGAATGTACGGCACTTTCTATAGAACTATCGACAAGGAAAGTCCCGTGAATAAGACTTTTGAGGTAGCTGTCAATCAGTACAGAAAAAAATTCATGCCGCTGATTGATGATTTTGCCCCCGACATTATCGTGACAACTCACCCCATCGGCACGGAAATGGCTTCGGCAATCAAGGTCAAAGAAAATGTTCATATCCCCGTCATAAGCATTGTTACAGACTTTGCGGCACATCAGTGTTATGTAAATGACGGAGTAGATGCCTATATCGTATCGAGCACTGAAATGATTGGACAAATGATGCTCAGAGGCGTTGACGGTGAAAAAGTCCTCCCCTACGGTATACCTGTAAAACAGGAATTTTTCAGGAAAATAGATAAAAAAGAAGCAATGGAAAGTGAAGGACTGAATCCCGATGTTCCGACCATTCTCATCATGGCAGGCAGTTTCGGTGTCACGGACGTTCTGAAAATCTATCATAAAATCGTCAAATCGGACTGTGATTTTCAGATTGTCACCATCACAGGCAAAAATGAAAAACTCTATGAAACATTCGTGAAGTATCTCAGCAAACTGACACTTAACAATACCCTTTTTGAATTCGACCTGCAGAAGCCGGCAGGACTTAAAACCAGTTTTAAACTGTCCCGTCATCAAAAGCCTTTCAAGCCCACCAAACTCCTCTACTATACCAATGAAGTCGAAAAATATATGCAGATAGCCGACCTTATTGTAACGAAACCGGGCGGTCTGACTGTCAGTGAATCCATCGCCACCGGTCTGCCAATGGGCATTTTCAAAGCAATACCCGGTCAGGAAGAACAGAATGCCGATTACCTCGTAAGGAGCGGAATGGCAGTACGTCTTGAAAAAACGAATCAATGCACCAGAACCATTAACGAACTGATGTCAAAGCCGGAAAAACTGGCACAAATGCGTGAATGTATCCAAAGGTCATCATGCGGCAATTCCTCCGAACACATATATGAACTCATGCAGGAACTGATTCAGAAATATTCTAAAAAAGAATAAAAAACAGCAGTCTGACACAAATAAAATGTCAGACTGCTTTATTATTATCCTATGAATCCAAGCACTTCCACACTTCTCTTGATGAAGTTGTCAAGTTCCTCAGCTGTCAGTTTACGCTGACTAATCAATGCAAGGTCAGATATATGCCTGCAAAGGAGTTTCTGTTTTTCGCTGTCGAGTGCCGGCAGTTTTTTCACAATGCCGTTATCGGTATTAACGATAAGCGTTTCGGAAACGGAGTCCGAACCCATGCTGCCGAACATATTGCCGTATATCTTGTTCATATCGCTGATGCGTCTTTCATATTCGTTTATAGTGATAATAGCAGGGGTATCGGCTGTTTTGAGAGCCTGTGCCGTAATTGTCAGTTTTTCCATGCCCAGTGCATTTTTGAAGATATTCGTGATTTCTTCATTCATAACGTCCGAACCCTCGGATTTCAGAGCCTCACCCACTTCGGAATCTATCCTGACAAATTTTGTGCCTGTTTCCTTATATTCCAGGAATGAAACAAAATGCGTATCTATATTATGTTCAAGTATCACGGCATCAAGTCCGTTATCTTTGAACATCTTCACATACTGCGACTGTTCATCCATGCTCGATACATAGTAAACTTTGTCACCCTGTTTCGGCAGCTCGGAAAATGTCTTGTAATCTCCGTTAATGCTCTTGTAAAGCATGATATCCTTTACTCTTTCATAGAACTTTTCATCTTTGATACAGCCGAATTTAATGAACGGTGAAATATCTTCCCAGTAGCTTTCATAGCTCTTTCTCTCATTCTTGAAAATAGAGGTCAGCTTATCGGCAACTTTCTTTGTGATATGCTTTGAAATTTTTGCAACTTCACCGTCATTCTGCAAAAATGACCTTGATACATTCAAAGGCAAATCGGGGCAGTCTATGACACCTTTCAGAAGCATGAGAAATTCCGGCACGACTTCCTTGATATTATCCGCTATATATACCTGATTGGAAAACAGCTTGATTTCTCCGGGCATTACTTCCAGTTTATTGGTCTGTTTCGGGAAATACAAAATGCCTTTCAGCCTGAACGGATAATCTACATTCAGATGTATCCAGAACAGCGGGGGATTCATATCCATGAACGTATCACGGTAGAAATCTTCATATTCCTCTGTCGTGCAGTCCTTGGGGGCTTTCAGCCACAAGGGAGCTGTATTGTTCAGGGGTTTTTCATCATCTTTTTTCTCTGCACCCGCAGCGGAAAAATATATCTCATACGGCATGAATTTGCAGTATTTTCTCAGAATTTCCTTGAGTTTATATTCATCAAGAAATTCCTTTCCGTCCTCGGAAATGTGCATGATGACGCTTGTACCCTTTTCCGTGCGGTTGCCGTCGGATATTTCATAAGTACTGCTGCCATCGCTTACCCAATGTACCGGCTGCGCATTTTTCTGATAGGAAAGTGTCTGTATCTCAACGGTATCGGATACCATATAGGCAGAATAGAATCCCAGTCCGAAATGTCCGATAATACCGCTGTCAGCGTCTGTTTTGTCCTTGTACTTTTCGATAAATTCCTGTGCACCCGAAAAAGCAATCTGAGTGATATATTTTTCCACTTCTTCATCGGTCATGCCGATACCGTTATCCGAAAATGTCAGCGTCTTGTTTTTCTTATTGAGAACAACGTCTATTCTCGGCTTGATACCGTCATCTTCGGCATCTCCCATCAGGCAAATGCTCTGATATTTCTTGATAGCATCACAAGCATTTGCAACGACTTCCCTGACAAATATATCCTTGTCGGAATAAAGCCACTTCTTGATGATCGGAAATA
Source organism: uncultured Ruminococcus sp. (assembly GCA_902801715.1). Taxonomy (GTDB): domain Bacteria; phylum Bacillota; class Clostridia; order Oscillospirales; family Acutalibacteraceae; genus UBA1213. Next base: position 11,579 of record CADCJK010000001.1, read on the forward strand.
AATTCTCCGAATCAACTTTAATCTGTCCTTCTCTTTTCATTTTTATAAACCTCCAAAAATATAATTACAATCAACACGCCACTCTTGGATTGCCGCAACGTGCTGATTGTTCATTACTTATTGTGTATTGGCAAGCTGCCTGTCAAGCAGCTGCTGTCGTGTCATTAAGACATCTCTGGGCTTTGCCCCCTGATGAGGTCCCACAATACCCATTTTTTCCATGTCATCTACCAATCTGCCTGCCCTTGCATAGCCCACTCTTAAACGCCTTTGCAAAAGTGAAGTAGATGCCTGTCCCGCTTCTACGACACATTCTATTGCCTGTTCTATCATCGGGTCAGCGTCACTGTCGGTATCATTATCTTTGGCTTTGCTGTCGAGAACGGCATTTTTCTCTATTTCATCAATAACTTCCTTGTCATATTCGACGACCTTATTAGTCTTGATAAAATTCACTATCTTTTCCACTTCATCGTCATCTACAAATCCGCCCTGCACTCGTATCATCTACAAATCCGCCCTGCACTCGTACAGGCTTTGTCGTGCCTATGGGAGAAAAAAGCATATCGCCTTTTCCAAGCAGTTTTTCCGCTCCGCCTGAATCCAGTATCGTTCTTGAATCAATCTGCGACTTCACGGCAAATGCGATACGGCTCGGTACATTGGCTTTGATGAGTCCTGTAATGACATCAACAGAGGGTCTTTGCGTTGCTATCACAAGATGCATACCTGCGGCACGTGCCATCTGTGCCAGTCGGCATATCGACTCTTCCACTTCATTCGGTGCCGCCATCATCAAATCCGCCAATTCATCTATCACTATTACTATCTGACACATTTTTTCCAGCTTATGCACTTCTTTGGGCTTAGGTTCTTCATTGACGATATCCGCCTTTGCCTGTGCAAGCATTTCATCTTCTTCAAACGTGCGTTCAGGTTCATCTGCGGCTGTTTCGGTATCATCTGCGATTGCATTTTTTCTGTCAACAAGCCTGTTATAGCTGTGCATATCACGGACATTGTGTTCCGCAAAGGTCTTGTACCGTTCAAGCATTTCATTCACAGCCCAATTCAGAGCACCTGCGGCTTTTCTCGGATCGGTCACGACAGGCACCAGCAAATGCGGTATGCCATTGTATACACCCAATTCCACGACTTTCGGATCAATCAGCATGAGTTTGACATCTTCGGGGCTTGCTTTATACAGCAGACTCACCAGCATGGAATTGACACAGACAGATTTACCCGAACCTGTTGCACCTGCTATCAGCAAATGCGGCATTTTACTCAAATCTGCAAGAGTAATTTTTCCTGTGATATCCACACCCAATACAACGGTCAATTTACTTTTGGCACTCTGAAATTCCCGTGATTCCACGAGTGAACGCATTCTGACGATACTCACATTTTTATTCGGCACTTCAATGCCAACGGCAGATTTACCCGGAATGGGAGCTTCAATTCTTACACCCGTTGCGGCTAAATTCAAAGCGATATCATCTGCCAGATTGGTTATCTTGCTGATTTTCACACCCGACGCCGGCTGTAATTCATATCTTGTAACAGACGGTCCACGGCTTACATGAGTAACAGTCGTCTGCACTCCGAAACTTTTCAGCGTTTCGACAAGCTTTAAGGCACTTGTATTCAGTTCATAGGAAACATTTTCCTCATTTTCCTTTTCAGGCGGTTCAAGCAGCGTAAACGGCGGCACAAGGTAATTATCTCTTACAAGGCTCAGCTGTTCACCCTCATTGATATACTTTTTAATATCCGAAACACTGATGGTAACTCTTTCCTTTTTCTTCTTTTCAGGCTTTTTATCGGGCTTTTTGTCAATCTTCCTGTCCTCTTTCTGTACAATGGGACTGACTTCCGGTTTTTCGGGGAATTCCGCAATATCCGCTCCGATAAAATCCATATTCAAAGGCAAAGTTTCTTTTTTATCTTCTTTTATTTCCTGTTCTTTTATCTCTTGTTCCTGCGGTTTCGGCATTTCGGCAAATACCACTTCTTCATCCAATATCTCCGAACTCGTAATGATATTCTGAGCAATATTTTCTTCTTCCTCACCCGAATCCATGACAATATCCAGTTTTTCTTTTACGGAAGATTTTTTCTTCTTTTTAGGCTTGATGAAATCAGGGCGATATATCGGCATCTTTCTTAACTTGACAAACAAATTATCTTTTTCTTCGGGATTTTCTGCCGGAATCTCTCTTTCAACGGATTTTTCTGCAGTTTTTCCTTCTTCTTCGGAATTTTCCGTCACATCAATTTTTTGTTTAAGAATTTCCGCTTGTTCCTGCCTTTTCTTTTCAAGGGCAGCTCTTTTTTCAGCCTTTCTGCGTTCAAAATCTTCCACAGCCTGTCTGCGTTGTTCGGCTTTGATTTTCTGTTCTTCCTCACGCACAGCAGACTGCATCTGAACAGTATCTGCAATTTTCTGCACAACAGGCTCTTTGAATTGCTCTACCAAATCTCCGAACAGAACTTTCAGACAGTTATAAAATAAAAATACAAATATAAACAGTGATATGATGCCGCCGCCCGTTGCACCGAATATTTTCGCTATGAATACACCGAAAATACCGCCTGCAATCCCTGCACCGATATGCTGACCGCCTTTTCCGAAACACTCCACAAGTTCCGTGACATAATCACTGAGTTCAATGCCGTGTGAACCAAATGCATATACAGTTGAACCGAACACCATCAGTGTCACTGAAAAAAGAGCAATCTGAAATCCAAGACGATAGGCAAATTTTTTCTTTCGCATCTGCCTTATGGAATATATATTGAGTATCGGCACGAATATCCCCAGAAATCCGAACAATCCCCAGTAATATTCATGCAGGATAAGCCAGACTTTTTCACCCGGTATCAGATAAAACAACACCAGAAAAAGAGATATCACATAAAGCGTTATCATTCTTTTTCTTTTCCTCTGCTGTATGTACTTTTTTATTTCAGCCTGTTTTTTGGGATCGGGCTTCGTTTTTTTATGGACAGGCTTTTTTTTCGCTGCAGATGATGGTTTTGCATTTTGCTTTTCTGCCAAAAATATCTCACCTCTTTTTCTTTCCATCATGCAAATCGGGCAACACCCCAAAAAATGCTGCCCGATGATCTTTTAAAATACAAGGGTATTATGCGTAAACATATTTTCGCCTGTGGCAAGTTCGATAATGCTGATGACAAGCACGATTGCACCGACTATTGCCGTATATATGATAAATATATACATTTTATCTGTTGAAAGCAGCCATTTGAACAGCTTGATTGCAATAAAGCCCACAACTCCCGCAAACAACATTCCTATGATAACCGGAAAATACTCGATTGTGACAGCCTGACCGTTTGCAGGGAAAAGTGCATCTTTGCCTTCAAGCAGTGCCGCTGCAACAATGGCAGGTGTCCCCAAAAGGAAGGAATAGTCCAATGCTATTTTTTTATCCATGCCCCTGAGCTGACTTGCCGCAAGCGTGGAACCCGATCTTGAAAGTCCCGGGAAAAGTGCTGCAAGGCACTGTGTACCGCCTACGATAAGTGCATCCGGTATTTTATAGCGTCTTCTTGCTTTTTTCTTGCCGTCCTGTTTGCCATCGCCATATTTTTGACTTTGCCTGTTGCCTGTGTAAAGCAATGCACTTGTTGCCAGAAGTGAAAGTCCTACTACAATAAAATAACCGTCTTTTGCAAATAAGTCTGCCAAATCTTTCAACTTCATGCCGTTTCCTATCGGCAGGAACATCACAAATAACGGCAACAATCCTATGATTATCATAAATGCCAGATTTTCTTCACCGTCAAGCTCTTTCAGCTTGAATTTTTTCGTGAATATCTTTTTGCAGACTCTGACAAGAGCCTTGAACAATCTTCCGACAAGTCTTACATAGACTGCTATCACTGCCGCAAGCGTTCCTATATGCAGCATTACCGAAAAGAAAAGATTATCTTCACTCATGCCGAGTATATGCTGTGTAATCGTAAGATGTCCGCTGCTCGATACCGGCAGAAATTCCGTCAAGCCCTGTATGATTCCCTGAAATATCGCCTCAAATACATTCATATATGTACCTCCCGATTTTCTGCGGCAGAATGATTTCTGCCGTTCATGATTTTTTTGTCTTTTTCTTTTCAGACTTCCTGATCATTCTGTACAATGCACTCACGGCATCATTCAGATTACCTATACTGTCGATAAGCCCCTCGTCAACGGCATCCTGTCCGTCAAGAATCGTTCCTATATCCATCACCAGTTCATTGGTATTCATCGCAAGCTGATTATATCTTTCAGCGGATATATCGGAATGTTCCGTCACAAAGGTAGTTATTCTTTGCTGCATTCGCTGAAAATATTCGAATGCCTGCGGCACTCCCAGCATTAAACCGTTCATTCTGACAGGGTGTATGGTCATAGTTGCCGACTTTGCAATAAAAGACTTCTTTGCAGCGACTGCAATAGGCACTCCTATGGAATGTCCCCCGCCCAATACAAGCGATACAACAGGCTTTTTCATGCCTGCCATCAGTTCCGCTATGGCAAGACCTGCTTCGACATCTCCGCCTACTGTATTGAGAATCATCAATAAACCATCTATTCTCTCGTCCTGTTCGACTGCCACCAGCTGCGGTATGATATGCTCATATTTTGTGGTTTTATTCTGCGGTGATAAAATATAGTGTCCCTCTATCTGACCGATAATCGTCATGCACTGCACGACATATTCACCATTATCAGACAGAATGGAACCTGTTTCAATGATATTTCCGAGCTGCTTTTCATGCACCTGTGCCTTTTCTTCTTCAGGCATTTCCGACACTTCAGGTATCTGCTCACATGATTTTTTACTCATCTTTTCGCCCCCTGTAACAGTATTTCCAAAACAGAGGGCTACATACATAAGAGTATAGCATTTTTTTTCGGAATCTTCAAGCCTTTTTTTCAATTATACTCATAACAGGCGTGAAAAATTACAATTTTAGCTTTTTGCTTATCCAGCCGCACAATGCCAATATCGGAATTGTGAGAACTGCCCATAATGCACTGTACAAAGGGCATATCTGTCCATGGAAATTCAGCGGCTGACGGGAATAGTCCCATACTTTCAGCTTCATTTTGATATTGAAGATATATCCCGCTATGAGTTCCATAAGCGTGATAACGGCACTCCCTGTCACACATTTAATCCATACAGAACACATCGCTATTTTTTTGAAAAGACTATATAAAATTGCAAAACACGTTCCGCCCGTGAGTACCATTGACCAATGCGTATATCTTCTCCAGAGAATCTCCAAAGCACCGTATAACATTCCGCCTAATGACATTAAAAATATATTGCACCTAAAAAATTTTTTCATACAAAACCACCTTTGAAAGTAGTATTTGTATGAAAAAACGATTTTATTTATCAGCTTAAAAATCCGTCTATGATAGTCGCTTCTGCTTCCTGTTCGGTCATGCCGAGGGTACGGAGTTTTAATATTTGTTCGCCTGCAATTTTGCCGATAGCCGCTTCATGTATCAATGCCGCATCGGTATCATGTGCATGAAGTTCGGGAGCGGCATCAACTTTGCCATGCTCCGAAATGATAGCGTCACATTCCGAATGTCCTGTGCAGGGGGCATTTCCGATTATCACGGAATGATATCCCTGATGGGAATTATCCCTTGCAACCGACCTCGATATCAAATCAACGCCTGAATCTTTGCCATTGAGTTCCACACAAAATTCCGTTTTAGCCGTCTGGTCTTTTTCGGTTAAAATTCTTTCTCTAATCAGCAGTTTTGCACCTGCACCCAATTTTGCAGCGGTCTTTCTCAAAGTTCTGTCAACGCCGCCGATCTGAGCCGTATCCATTTCCAGAACGGCATTTTCATCGAGTTCCGCCTCTGTCACGGGGTCAATGGATTTCAAGCCTGTGCCATGACCTGTGCCGATGTGCTTTTCCAGATATTTCACTTTGGAATTCTTGCCTAACATAAATCTGTGAATACCGTTATGACGTGCCGGTTCACCTGTTTCCGTGTGTATGCCGCAGCCTGCTACTATTATCACATCTGCATTTTCACCTACATAAAAATCATTATAAACCAAGTCGTCTACATCTCCATGAGTGACACAAGCCGGTATAGAAACCGTTTCGCCTTTGGTATTTGCTGCTATGAATATTTCAAGCCCCGGCTGGTCTTTCTTGCTTTCAATCCTGATATTCTTGCTGGAAACACGTCCGACACAAGCACCGTCTTCTCTTATATTATAAGCTCCCTTGAATTCTCCGTTCCATTCGGATATTTCTTTCAAAAGGTCTTTTGTTATCTCTTTCATTAGAATAATGCCTCCTGTTTTGAACATCTTCCGATCATGCCGCTGTTTTCCGCAAGGCTTTTCATCATTTCATCAGCCGAACCCGACATTTTGATTTTGCCGTCAGCCACTATCGCAATTTCATCTGCAATTTTCAGGATTCTCTCCTGATGGGATATGATAACGATAGTGCCGTCCATGTTTTTACGCATTTCTTCAAAGGTGTGTATGAGATTCGTGAAACTCCATAAATCAATGCCTGCTTCGGGTTCATCAAAGACTGTCAGCTTTGAATTTCTTGCCAATACCGTTGCAATTTCGATTCTCTTTATTTCACCGCCCGAAAGAGTGGCATTCACTTCCCTGTTGACATATTCGCCCGCACACAAGCCAACTTTACTGAGAATATCACAGGTAACATCTCTTTCCAATTTTTTTCCTGCGGCAAGTTCAAGCAGTTTCTGCACAGTAATGCCCTTGAATCTCACGGGCTGCTGAAAAGCAAAACTAATGCCCATTTTTGCACGTTCAGTGATATCTATATCCGTGATATCCTTGTCATCAAAGTAAATTTTACCGCTGTCCTGCTTGTAAATGCCTGCAATAATTTTGGCAAGCGTGGTCTTTCCGCCGCCATTGGGACCTGTCAGAACGACTAATTTTCCGTCAGGCACTTCCAGATTCAAATCTTTCAATACAGGAGTGCCGTCAGGCGTACTCCATGAAATATTTTCCAGTTTAAGCAACTTTTATCATCCTTTTATCAAAAAAAATTTGTACCATCGTATTATAACACAACGGCAAAGATAAAATCAATCAGTCTTTCAAAGATTATAGAATATATTACAGGAAAGTATTCAAAAATTATTAAATTTGTCTATTTAACTAAAAAATTGCATAAAAATTACTGCAAAATACATCTATACTTTATTCAAAAAGTGTAGTATAATAATCTCTGTATAAAGCTATGATCATCGAAAGGAGAATTCAAATGGAAGTCATTTCTGAAAGAAAAGAAAAAATCATATACCGTGACGGTGAAAACGCTGTCAAACTGTTTTCAAAGAAGTTCCCCAAATCCGATATACTCAATGAAGCACTCAATCAGTCAAGAGTCGAAGAAACAGGCTTGCCTATCCCTGCACTCAAATCCGTTTCCGTCATCAACGGACAGTGGGCCATCACGATGGAATACGTCGAGGGAAAGACACTTGCCGAAATCATGCAGGAAGATCCCGATAACATTGAAAAATACATGGACGAATTCGTAGACCTCCAGCTGCTCGTTCACAGCAAAAAAGCTCCGCTTCTCAATAAGCTCAAGGACAAGATGAACAGAAAAATTTCAAGTCTTACTACTGTTGACGCAACAACAAGATATGAACTGCATACACGCCTTGAAAGTATGCCGAAACATGATAAAGTTTGTCACGGTGACTTCAACCCCAGTAATATCATCATTGACAGTCAGGGCAATCCGCATATCATCGACTGGTCACACGCTACTCAGGGAAATGCCGCTGCCGATGCCGCAAGAACTTATCTGATATTCGCCTTGAGATACAAAGACCTTGCCGATATGTACCTGAATACGTTCTGTAAAAAGACCGATACCGCCAAACAATATGTACAGCAGTGGCTGCCGATTGTTGCCGCCTCTCAGCTCGTCAAGAGAGTCGAGGGGGAAGAGGAATTTCTCAGAAGCTGGATAGATGTCGTTGACTACTCATAAAAAAATTCCGCTTGCAGTCCGATGGGCTGTAAGCGTTTTTTATTTTCCGAAAATCCTGTAACACTTTTTCTCCGTTGGAGTATTATGTAGTATAATCAATCAAAGGAGGAAATCAATTATGTGTAACAACGGATTTTTTGGCGGAAACGGCGGCTGCGGCTGGATCATTTTCCTGATTATCATCCTTTGCTGCTGCGGCGGCTGCGGTAATGGCGGCAATAACGGCTGTGGCTGCGGCTGCGGTGACAATAACGGCTGCGGCTGCGGCTGCTGATCGTATATCAACAAACAAAAAACAGGGCAGATTTCTCTGTCCTGTTTTCTTTTTTGTCAGAATTCTCTGTAGAGTGAAATCACCTTTCCGAGAATTTCAATTTCATCGGCTATAATCGGCTCAAAATCGGGATTCTGCGGCTGCAGACGGAAATGACCGTTTTCCTTGTCTTTATAGAAAGTTTTCACAGTCGCTTCTTCTCCGATCAGGGCAACCACGATATCACCGTTTCTGGCAGAGTTTTTCTTCTCGCATACCACGACATCACCGTCAAGGATACCTATATCTTTCATGCTTTCCCCCGACACTCTCAGTGCAAACAGCTCTTTATCAGCCGTTTCAGATGCCAGAACAGGTGCATATCCCAATATATCTTCAAACGCATAGACAGGAAGTCCTGCCGTCACCCTGCCGAGTATCGGCACAGCCGTTGTCGGCTCTGCACCGACTATTTTCAATGAACGGTGCTTCTTGTCACGGGAAATATATCCCTTTCGTTCAAGGGTTCTCAAATGGGAATGTACCGTTGACGTTGACGACAAGCCCGTATCATCGCAAATTTCACGAACTGTCGGAACCGTACCATTGGAGATGAATTTCTTTACACTTTCATAAACTACCTTTTGTTTCTTTGACATTGCCTTATAATCTTTCATAATACATCACCGCTTTTTTTCATTATACCACGGCATAGCGAATTTTTAATTCTTTTGAAGAAATATCGGTCACAAAACGATAATTTTTAAGCATTTCTCCAAAACATCTGCAAATATTGAGAATCTTCTGCAAGTTCTTCATAACTGTCCCTATATGACGCAAATAAACCGCTTTTTTCTTTCTGAAACAGTCCATCGTCCTCTATCTCAACGGCATAGCTTACATGGTCTTTTATTTTTGATGTTGCTTCAAGCAAGCCTGCCGCACTTGTTTTTACGTGACCGTCATCTTTGCCGAATTTTTCGGACGGCATCAGCGAAAGCAGCTTTTTGCATATCCTTTCCACTTCTTCGAGAGCACCGATATATTCCCCTGAAGATTCCCTGTCCAGACAGTTGAAGTCTTCATCTTTTTCATTCCATATTCTTGTATATTTAACAATCTCATCGGTAAGCTGTCTGACCTCTGCGGCATAGCTGTCATCTTCACTGTACTGAGAAAATCTGCTGCAGCCGCAAACGCTCATAGACATTAATATACAAAGCAATCCTGTCAAAAACTTTTTCATATCTATTCCCCCCGAAACTATCTTACCATATATTTCACTTTTCCGCAACATCAAAATTCATTCCCGTGTTTTTTCCGCTGCCGAAAAATCCGCTTCTGCACCATAAGGGTGAAATATAATATTTTTAACGTTTGAGATATAATATCTGTCCTCTGTATACAGCGGATAAAATATGCCGTTTTCATGGAGATATTTTTCAGCCTGTATCATCTTGTCCACAGCTGTGCTGTCGGGCTTTGCCAATATATCCGAAATCAGTTTATCATAGGTTTCGTCATAAAAACGGGAAACATTATATTGACTTGAACTCGAAAACAATTTCAGCGTATCGACAGGACTTGCACCATCAGGCTTCAAGGGGACTATCGCTATGTCATATTCACCCGATAACACTTTTTTCTCCAGTTCCTCTCTGGAAACAGGCGTTTTATTCGCATAATCGCCTGTCAGTCTGTTCCATGCCCTGATGACGCCGTTTACGATACCCTGCATTTCCGTTTCGTCCGTGCAGAGTATATTCAGAACGGGAAATTCAATTTCTTCATAGTCATACCAGTAATAATAGTCTTCATGTTCATTCAGCTTTTCAAGAGCTTTTTGAAATTCACTCCCCGCATCTGCCGAAAATTTCAGTCCCATTCCCCTGCCGACAAATTCACGGTATGTCACAGTACCTGCCTTTGCCGTTTCGGGAACGATATCTTCCGTAAGTCTGCACCCTTCAGGCAATTTGGAAAGTATCTCTTTTCTGTTGAGTGCTTTTAACATAGATACCCTGATATCTTTATTTTTAAAAACTTCACTTTGCGTATTGAAAGCGATTCCCCATACCGTATCGCTGAAAGAAGTCACATTTAGTTTATTTTTCTTCGCCTGTTCATATTCTGACATATCCGTCTGATAGCAGTCTATCTCTCCATTGAGAATGGCACGGCTCACATTTTCGGGACTTTCCGATATCTCTATGCTGACACCCTTGGGAACAGGCTTATTTTTCCCCGAATAGTTTATATTTCTCACAAGATTGATATACTTTTCATGTTTCCAGCCGTTATCACCTACACGGAAACAACCGTTGGAAAGTATCTTGTCATATTCCAAGCCATACTGTCCGCCTGTGCTTTCAAAGAAATCCTTTTTGCAGGGCATGGCACAAGGTTCGGCAAGAAGTGCCGTAAACTGCGGATCGAGATATTCCAGCTTTATTTTCAGGGTATTTTCATTTTCTGCATATACGCCAAGTTCCGATATATCCAATTCATTATTTCTGACTTTTTCGGAATTCTTTATGCAGAAAAGTTCTTTTGCGGTGGCAGAACCTGTTTTTGCAGAAAACAGCCTTTGAAATCCATATACAAAATCCTGTGCTGTGAGCGGTGAACCGTCACTCCACTTTGCATTTTCACGGATATGAAAAGTATATTCCATTTTAGAAATATCAGCTTTCCAGCTGTCAGCCACTCCCTGAACGGCATTGTCATTTTCATCAAGCCTTGTCAAGCCCTCGAATATATTCATAATGACAAGCCTTGACGGATTATCATCTGCAATCTGCGGATCAAGCGTCACAGGCTCGTCCGTCACCCTGTAATAAATAGTCTGTTCAGACGGAGATATATTTTTTCTTTGGCATGACGAAAAAACCGCTGTTGAAACACATAAAACAATCACTGTGAATATTTTCAAATATCCCATGCACAAAAAACCTCCTCTAAAAAATATAATTCCCCCCGCTTGCATATAAACGGGGGGAACATTTTTGTAAAATCAGTCAGAATTTGCCGATTCCTCGGAAATCTGTTTTGATGATTCGCCGGAGGATTCCTCCTGTGAGGACGCTGTTTCAGATGATTCCTGCACAGACGATTCTGCCGATGACTGTACGGAAGATTCTGCCACCGATTGTACCGACGACTGTACAGACGATTCCACAACCGGTTGTACCGATGATTGTACTGACGGCTGCTGTACGGATGACTGTACCGACGATTGTACGGAAGGCTGCTGTACCGATGACTGTACCGGCTGCAGAGAAGATTGTGTCACTGACTGCTGCACGGAAGATTGTGCAGATGACTGCTGCACGGAAGATTCCTGTTTCTTTTCCGTCTTGGTATTTTTAGCCTTTTCAAGATATTCAGCTGCTTTTCCGTATGCAACGGGGGCATTACTGCCGCAGCCGTTCGGTGAGAATACAGCAGGCGGTTTCATGGTCGGTTTAACGTCTGTCGGTCCGAAATCCGGATTTGCCGGAATTCTCGCCAATGCCGAACTGTAAGTATCATATTTATAGTCATAGGAACCGCCCGGAGTATATTCTCTTTTAATCTCCTTGCCGTTCTTGAAGTAAACTTTTGCACCCTTGCCGTAATATCCGTCATAGCCTGCCCAGCTGATCCAGCCTACCGGCACGATTTCATCATATTCCGTGGAAAGCGGTCCGTACATTTCAACCAAAAGCTCGTCCAGTCCGTCATAATCGTAATCATATACATAAGTAGCTATATATATCGGATAGTCCTTGGTATTCTTGAATTTCATGTCAAGATTGCCATAGTCAACAGTGGCATCCAGTCCCCTGTCGGCATACACTGACGGATAAGCATGAGCCCATCTTTCCACAGGTTCCATATCTGCCCTCAATGCACACAGATATAAAGTCGTTGAAGCCTGACAGATTCCGCCGCCGTATGACTGTACATATTCACCTTTTACGATTGCCGTTGAAGGTATATATCCCAATGCACCATTTGTGGTATCGCCTGTCATTTTATTGAAAGAGAATGTTTCACCGGGATTAACAATCGTGCCGCTTGCACTCTTGATGGCAAGTTCCATGTTATAGTTAGATGCCCATACATTCGCCGCTGTGGTATAAGTGGAAGCGATCAGCTTTGTATTTGCCTTGAGTATCGGCAAGGTTATTTCAAAAGGCGTTTCTTTTTTAACAATACTGAGAGTGCCTTCTTTATTTGTCTGACTGATGATATTCATTACCTTTTCGGAAAGCTCTTTCTGGTCTATCATAAAACCATTTTTACCGTCCTTGTAGGTGAATTTTTCAACTTTGGAAGGCTCGAATTTTTCAACGCTTGCATTCACGGGCAATATATCAAATTCATCTGCCGCTTTCTTGACAGCCGTACTTACCGAACGCTTGTTCAATGAAGATGTGATTGTAAAATTCGTTATGTCATTGTTCATAACGGTTTTGACACTCGGCTGAGAAAGCTCTCCACGGCTGAAATGATAAGCCTGTATCAGTACATTGGCAATATCCGTGTCATAATCAAAATCATCCTGTGTGAGAGTAATGCTTTTGCCCTCGCAGTCCACTCTGATATTTACCCTTTCACGCAGGGCTTTTACCGTATCCTGCAGGGCTTCATGAGCCTGTGTAAGCGTCTTTCCCTTGAGGGAAACGCCCTCTACTGTCACATTGTCACCGAATACGATACTTGATGTATCTATCTGACTGATTTCAATAGGCTGTTCGGTCATGACAGGCAGGTCTTTCTTGGGTTCTGCCTCTGATGAAGTATAGACCGACTGCACACTGTCATCTTCTGCGGATACATCAGCGGAAATGCTCACACTGCTGTTATTGCTGCTGTCATTGTTCACCGGTACGGCATTATTGGAATTTGACATCAATATCACTGCTGCCGATATGCCTATACAGACAACTGCCGCTGCCGTTACGACAGGTATCACGGGAAATTTGCTTTTATGTTCACCGTTTTCCACGGGCTTTCTGGACGGTGTATCCACCGGTGCAAATACAACGGTATCTTTTTCTTCATCAGCCTTTGCAAAAACAGGTTCTTCTGCCTGTGCATCTGTTTTTTCCTCTGCTTTTGTTTCAGCAGGTTCTTCTGTCACGGTTTCAGCAATTTTTTCTTTTTCCTCTGCCATTTATAAAACCTCCGTTTCGGTCAGCCAAAAAAATTCCTTTGTCCTCTGTACAATCATACACCATAACATACCCAAAAGTAAAGCATACTTTATATAAAAAATCTTCCAAAGATAAATTGGTCTTTCAAAATATTTTTGGATAATCTTTTTCAGCCATCGGCTTTCTTTACAACAAGTATTTTTGATATTCTCCTGTTCTCGACTTCAAGAACGGTAAATTTTGTATCGCCTATCTCTATCGAGGGATGTTCACTGTTTTTGGGAATATAGCCAAGCCTGTCAAGCATGACTCCGGCAATGGTATCATCTTCCTCATCTTCAAAATTGATTCCTGTCAATTCGCCTATCTCATCAAGAGATGTCGCACCGTCCACTTTAAAGCTGTTTTCGGCAAGTTTCTTGATATCTTCTTCTTCATTGTCATACTCATCCTGAATGTTTCCGAGAATAGACTCAATCAAATCCTCCATCGTAACAATGCCGCCCGTCCCCCCGAACTCATCGACAACTACTGCGATTTGAGTTTTATGTTTCGTCATATACTCGAACATCTCACTGCATCTCTTTGATTCCGGCACAAATACCGCTTTTCTGATAATATCTTTGCCTATCGTTTCGGACGGTGTATTTGTGCTGACAAATTTCAGCAGGTCTTTTACATATATAATTCCTGTAATATTATCAATATCCTCATGGTAGACCGGTATGCGTGAACAGCCGCTTTTAATGGCAATTTTGGTAACTTCCCTTATTTTGGCATTGTCCTCTACTGCCACGATATCTTTTCTGTGTGTCATGATTTCCCCGACAGTCGTGTCGTCAAAGTCAAACACATTTTCTATCATGCTTTTGGTATTTTCCTCTATACTGCCGTTTTCCTCTCCCTCGTCCACCATCATGAGAATTTTTTCTTCCGTCTTGCTTTTGGAATCCGCTGACGAACCCCTACCGAAAATTTTTGCAATACCGCCGGATATTCCCGAACAAACCAATGCAAGCGGTGTCATTACAGCGGATATCGCCGTGAAAAAACCGGAATATTTGGCAAGGATATTTTCAGGTTCAAAAAATGCCAGTCTTTCGGGCAAAAATCTTCCGAATACTGCCGTTATCAGAAACACAAGCAAACCTGTCACTGTCCATGCAAGGACATTTCCCAAAACATTGCCTGTTTCCGAAAACAATCCTTTCACAAAAGGAATATATCCCACGCATGAAAATATCATGACTATCCCGAAATTCAGCAAAAATCCCGTTTGTGCGGAATTTTGGTATTTCTCTGCATTATCCTGAATCTTTTCGGCTTTGGCACGTTTCTTTTCATCTTCTTCACTGGTATGTTTCAAGTCCCCCGCATATCTTACGGAATACTCCAGAAGTGAACAGAAAAAACACATGACCAATCCGAAAAGCACTGTCAGACTGACTGTAAGAATTCCCCCCGATGAACAGAAAAATTTAAAACTGTCGGCATCTGCTGACATTAAAAAACACGTCTCCTTTTTTCATTCAAGTTACAAGATACATAATAAAAGAATTTTTTGTTTATGTCAACAGTTTTTTTATAGAATTTTCGTGCTGATTACACAAAAACTTTGTGATATTTTCTGTCTTTGTGCTTTACGGATAAATTTTCTTCATAAGTTGGATGCATATAGACACTCTGCACAAGTCCTGCTCCC
This sequence comes from uncultured Ruminococcus sp., assembly GCA_902801715.1. Lineage (GTDB taxonomy): Bacteria > Bacillota > Clostridia > Oscillospirales > Acutalibacteraceae > UBA1213. Next base: position 26,721 of record CADCJK010000001.1, read on the forward strand.
ATATATAAGCACATGACGGATGAACCGCCCGAACTCAAAAACGGCAAAGTGATTCCTACCACAGGCAATATTCCCAATACCATGCCTAAATTTATGAGTATCTGTACACCTGTCAGGGCAAAGAATCCGATACAGATATTTTTTCCCAGTGCATTTCCCGAACGTGCGGAATTTTTCAGCAGTCTGAAAAGCATCCATGCAAACAGTGTCAATATGACTGTACAGCCTATGAAACCCAGTTCTTCCCCTGCCACTGTGAAGATAAAGTCATTTTCCTGATACGGCACAATATCCCTTGCCACTCTCGGACCGTTGAAAAGTCCCTTTCCGAAGAGTCCCCCCGATGCAATAGAAACTTTTCCCTGATACTGCTGCCAGCCGTATGTTCTGAACATGGTTTCATCACTGCTGAATAAGGCTGTCAAACGGTTTTTCTGTTCCGTGTTCATGATAGTCGTCCACATCAAAGGCACTGCACCCGCTGCCGCTATACACGCCAATATAAAATATCTTATCTGTACGCCTGCCGCAAAGGTCATGACAAGAAACATGAGTGCAAATACCAGTGCAGCCCCGTCATCTCCCTGAAAGTGTATCAGCACCACAGGTATGGCACCGTGAAGCAAAAGCGTCAGCACCCCCAAAAAACTATGCAGGCGATTTTTTTCCGCAAGATATGCCAGATGTTTTGAAAACGTCACGATAAAGCATATTTTCACAAACTCCGACGGCTGAAACGTCATGCCGAAAGGAAGTCTTATCCAGCCCGTGTCATCTGTGCCGTTTATTCTGATACCTATGAAAAATACCGATACCATGAGAAGAATTCCCGCTCCGCCTATGATATACCAGAATTTTCCTATTTGATTGTAATCGATAACGGATATCCCTATGGCACATATCACTCCCACGCTTACGGCAATGACCTGTGTTTTCAGGAAGTCCACGCTGTCAAGCCTTTGCTGACTTGCTATCAGCATACAGCCGATCAAGGATATCGCCAATATCAGAAGCCAGAATAATTTATCCGTCTTTCTGAAATATTCCCCTATGGGTTCCAATATATTTTCCCTCATTCCCATTTCCTTTCACCATTTGATACTGCCGATTATACAATGTTTTTCGGCACAATTCAATAGAAATAAGGAATGATAAATATTCCACATTCCTCATTTTATAATATTTCCGTTTATACACATAAAAATTCTTGATTTCTTTATCAAAATAGGGTAATATATTTATGTCCGGTCAAAAAATTTTTTTTCGAGGTGAATTTTATGGCAAAAGAATTTAAAATAAGAACCAAAAATCCAAATCTTTTCCTGCGTGTACAGAAAGGGCATTTCGCCACCATGCACAGTCACACCAACTATTTTATCGACGTGACGACTCAGAAAACAAGACTTTCCGAAGCAAAGGCTCTTGCACAGGATCTTGTAAGCAATTATCAGACCAATACCATTATAGACACGATTCTCTGCATAGACGGCATGGAAGTTGTCGGAACGTGCATTGCAAACGAACTTACAAAAGACTACTATATCAATATGAATGCACATCAGACAATCTATATCATATCCCCTGAATTCATCACGGGCGGTCAGCTCATGTTCCGTGACAATCTCGTTCCCATGATACAGGGCAAGCACGTTTTAATCGTTGCCGCCTCTGTCACAACGGGTAAAAGTGCCTTAGCCGCAATCGATGCCGTCAATTACTACGGCGGAAAAGTTGTCGGTGTATCGGCTATCTTTGCCACTGTTGATGAATGTGACGGACACCCCGTAAATTCCGTATTCGATCCCAATGACCTTGGCGACTATGACAGCTATAAACCCAATCGCTGCCCGCTGTGTGCCAACAATGAAAAACTTGAAGCCATTGTCAACAGTTTCGGATTTTCCTCTCTCTGAACATAAAACAGGACAGAATGAAAAATTCTGTCCTGTTATTTTTTTACCCAAGCCGAAATTTCAGTTCAACGGGGTTATGGTCACTGTATAAAAATTGATTGTCTATGACATTCATATATGTCGGAATAACATTATCGGAAATAATAAAGCCATCAACCGTCAGGGTAAAGTTATTTTCATCATAGGGCTTGTCATCATTCCGGCATGACGGTATTGTCATACCACCTGTATAGTCTGTCAGCTTAATAAAATGTTCGGGTATCAGTTCATCGGGAAATGCCGCTGCCCATGTGTATTCTTCCGGCACTGTTTCATTGAATATCTCTTTGGAATTGCCCGTGAAATCGTGATTGAAGTCACCGCCGCATATTACATAATTGCCTTTCTCATATTCCGCTTTCATATCGTCAAAAAGCATGGTCAACTGCTGTTTCTGCAAATCGCCTTCCACTCCGTAAGCCGATGTATGCACATTGAACCAAACAAGTTCCTTGCCGTTTTCGACATTGGTTCTGTTTATCGAATAACAGCGGTCAAGGTCGATATATTTCGACATTCCCTCCGATATCGGCAGACTGCGGCGAAGTCCCGACTGTATCTGCACGCTGCTCAACGTCAGCAGACCTGCATTGGAAGCTCCATGCGGCTGTGTCAGCGGATAGAACAAAAATGCCGAATGATAATTGACCGCAAGCGTATGCGACATATCCGTGAATGCACTGCATATCCGCTCAACTTCATCAACATGATAACTTCTCGTTGAATCAAAATCCACTTCCTGCAAAAGTATCACATCAGGCTTATATCGATTCAGCAAAGCAATATCACCGTCAATGCATTCGAGCACGCTTTCCTTTGACTTTGCCCATGACTGCGTACCGCCGTCCATGAAAAATGTATAATCCTGCGTGTATGCACCAAATCCTATGTTATATATCACTGCCTGATACTCTTTGTCAAGCAGAAATACATCGGTCTTTGACTTTCCTTCAACGTCAAGCGACTGTTTATCGTCAATTCTGCTGTAGCTTGTCACTAAATACAATACATATCCTATCACAATGAAAATCAATACGGCGATAATTCCTGTAGGTATGAGCCACCATCTTATTTTTTTACGTCTGACACCCTTCATTCAATCCACTCCCTGTCTGTTGACTGCAATACAAAAACAGGACAGAATCTGAAAATCCCGTCCCGTTTCACTTTTAAACCTGTTCTTCTTCGGGCTTTTTGCGGTAAACTTTGAAAGGTATGCCGTCCTCACGGATCACTGCCCTCAAAAACATATTCACTGCCGTTGACATATTCAGCCCGAGTTCATCAAGAACCACTTCGACGTTTTTCTTAACGTCTTCATCTACTCTGACATTCAGATTTGTACTTGCCATAAAATAATCACACCCCTAACAAGTGACATTATAGCATACTATCCACCAAAATATCAAGTGTTTTATGAAACAAAAATGACATTTTTTATTCAAAGTTAAATCTTGTCAAGAGCCTGTTTGATATCTGCAATAATGTCATCTACATATTCGATTCCGACAGACATTCTGATGAGATTCGGTTTTACACCGCAATCTTCCAACTGCTGATCGTTGAGCTGTCTGTGAGTCGTGCTTGCAGGGTGCAGGGCACACGTTCTTGCATCTGCCACATGAATGACCAGCTTTATCATATCCAGATTATCCATGAACTGCATAGCCTTTTCTCTGCCGCCCTTGACACCAAATGAAATAACTCCGCATGAACCATTCGGCATATACTTCTTGCAGCGTTCATAATACTTGTTGCTTTCCAGTCCCGGATAATTTACCCACTCTATTTTATCGTTACTTTCAAGGAATTTTGCAACTTTCAGGGCATTGGCACAATGTCTTTCCATTCTCAAGAAAAGCGTTTCCAATCCCAGATTCAGCAAAAACGCATTCTGAGGACTCTGCTGAGGTCCGTAATCCCTCATCATATGTGTAACAGCCTTTGTGATATAAGCAGCCTTGCCGAATTTTTCCGTGTATATTACTCCGTGATAGGATTCATCAGGCTCTGTAAATGCCGGGAATTTGCCGTTCGTCCAGTCAAAGTTTCCACTATCAACGACGACTCCGCCCAATGCCACCGCATGACCGTCCATATATTTGGAAGTCGAATGTACAACGATATCCGCACCCCATTCAAACGGTCTGAAATTAACGGGTGTCGGGAATGTATTGTCAACAATCAGCGGCACACCGTGTGCATGAGCCAGTTTCGCATACAGCTCTACATCTGCAACGTCAAGTGACGGATTCGATACACTCTCTACAAATACCGCTCTTGTATTCTCCTGAAAAGCGGCATTGATTTGTTCTTCCGTTGAATCGGGTGTCACAAATGTAAAATCAATTCCCAGTTCTCTCAGCGACTTGTTGAACAAGTTGAATGTACCGCCATAGATGGCACTTGCACATACCACATGGTCGCCCGCATGACAGATATTTGTAATCGAAATCATACTTGCAGACTGTCCCGAAGCCGTCAGCATGGCACCGACACCGCCCTCCAAAGCCGCAATTTTAGCCGCAACTGCACTCAATGTCGGATTTGCCAGACGTGTATAAAAAAATCCGTCCTCCTCCAAGTCAAACAGCTTTCCCAATGTTGCCGCAGAGTCATATTTAAAAGTCGTACTCTGTACTATCGGAATTACTCTCGATTCACCGTTTTTTGGCTCATAGCCTGCCTGTACGCATTTCGTATTGATATGCATTTTCAAATCTCTCCTTTAAGTTTTTATGATATCCGCTGACACTTTCTAAAGTATCAGCGATTTTTTTGACTGCCGTTATATTATAATATTTTTTCAGGAAAATTGCAACATCATTTCAGCGGCTTTGATACCATCCACTGCCGCCGATACGATTCCCCCTGCATAGCCTGCACCCTCTCCGCACGGATACAAGCCTTTCACGGATACCGACTCCATTTTTTCATCTCTCAATATTCTTACAGGCGAGGAACTTCTGCTTTCAACTGCCGTTAAAACTGCATCACCGTCTGCAAAGCCTTTCAGCCTTTTATCCATTAAAATAATGCCCTCTCTCAGAGAATCCGCCATATATTCAGGCAAGCATATATCCAAATTTGTCAGTGTATATCCCGGCTGATAGCTTGGTATTACAGAACCTGTTTCAACGGATTTCTGCTTTTTGAGAAAATCGCATACACGCTGTACGGGGGCATGATAATTTTCACCGCCTGCATGAAATGCCATTTCTTCGAGCCGTCTTTGAAATGCCACGCCTGCCAGTATATCCGAACTGCCGAAATCGTCAGGCGAAATTCCGACTAAAAGTGCAGAATTGGCATTGACTTTATCACGGGCAAATTCACTCATGCCATTTGTAACAAGTCTGCCATGTTCACTTGCCGCCGCAACGACACTTCCGCCCGGACACATACAGAATGTAAATACCCCTCTGCCGTTATTCAAATGCACCGCTAATTTATAATCTGCCGCTGACAAATATTGATTATTCCAGAAACTGCCGTACTGACTTTTATTAATAAGCTCCTGCAAATGTTCTATTCTCACACCCATAGCAAAAGCCTTTTGTTCCATAGCGATATTTTTATTTTTCAGCATTTCAAAAGTATCTCTTGCACTGTGACCTATCGCTAAAATGACATTATCCGTTTCAAGCGTGAATGTTTCATTGTTCTTTTCAAGAATAACAGCATTGATTTTTCCATCTGAAAATCTGATATCCGTCAGTTTCGTTTCAAACCAATATTCACCGCCAAGTGAAATGATTTTTTCACGGATATTTTTAACAGTCGTTTTGAGCATATCCGTTCCGATATGCGGCTTTGCAAGATATAAAATTTCCTTTGGAGAGCCGTTTGCCGCAAATTCTTCCAGGACTTTTCTGATACGCTTGTCCTTTGTGCCTGTATTCAATTTGCCGTCTGAAAAAGTCCCTGCACCGCCCTCTCCGAACTGTACATTTGATTTTTCATCAAAGACACCGCCCGACCAGAATGTATTAACATCTTTTGTACGGCTGTCAACATCTCTGCCACGTTCAATGATAATCGGATTTTGTCCGCATTGTGCCAGTATCAAAGCCGCAAACATTCCGCATGGACCACTGCCGATAATAACAGGTCTTTTTGACAATTTCCTGCATTTCGGCAAGTCATATTTGTATTCCTCGACCAAGACGGCATTTTTGCATTTTTTGAAAACTTTATTTTCATTATCAACTTTTACATCAACTGCCGCCGTGAAATGCACGTTATCCTTTTTTCTTGCGTCAACACTTCTCTTATAAAGCGATATGTATTTTATATCTCCAACAGATATATTCAATTTTTTAGCTGCCGCTTTTTTCAGGCTTGTTTCATCATAATCAAGACTTAAAGCAACTTCATTTATTCTAATCATAACTTCACCTATTTTATGGATTTTCCGACAAGTATTCCACTGCCAAATGCAAAATGCAGATTATATCCTCCACATTCACCGTCAGCGTCAAGCATTTCTCCGCATATATATAAATTTTTCACCGTCTTTGACATGAACGTTTCGGGATATACATATTTTGACGTGATTCCCCCTGCACATACCTGTGCATTACTGTAATCTTCACTTTTCAAAGGCGTGAATGTGAAATTTTTCACTGCATGAGCCAATTTTTTGATATCGCTTTCAGAAAGTTCACGGCACGTTTTCTGAGATAATCCGCAAGTCTGCACAATGACCTGTGCCAATTTTTTATTCAATGCACCCGTCAATATATCACCTGCATTTGCAAAAATCTTTCTGCACTTGAAAAGATAATCGCACAAGTGATTTTCACTGTACTCTTTCATGACATCAACGAATATTTTCGGATTTTTGCAGTCACTCACAAATCGGGATATGTCAAATACACATATCCCCGAAATGCCGTAATCCGTGAACTGAATTTCACCCTCACGGAAAATAATTTTTTCATCACCGTCAAAAAGAGTGACAGTACCTTTTGCACGGACACCTTTTAGATTTTTATATTTCTCTTTTGTCACAACAGGACAAAGTGCAGGCTTTAACGGTGTCGGATTGATACTGAAATTCTGCAAAAGTCTGTAACCGCTGTCATTTGCACTAAGTGACGATGACGCTTTTGAACCTGTCGCAAATACGATATTTTCAGCCTGTACAGTGATGTTTTCGGAAATGACACTGAAAAAGCCGTTATTTTTCTTTATCTGCTTTATCTCAAAACCGCATATTTCCGAAATGCCCAATCTTTCACAATTCAATCTCATTCCGTCAAGAACGGTGGAAGCCTGATTACTGTAGGGATACACTCTGCCGTCATCTTCATCACGGAGCAAAATTCCCATTTTCGCAAAAAATTTTTCACAGTCATTCGGTGAAAATCTCTCCAGAACGGATTTTATAATTGTTTCATCACCTTGATAATGTTCGGGTGAGGCATTTCTGTTTGTAATATTACATCTGCCGTTGCCTGTTGCAAGGAGCTTTTTGCCGACTCTCGCCTGACGTTCAATAATAACAGTGCTGTTTTTGCCGAAACGCTCACCGCACGTTATTGCACACGCCAATCCAGCCGCACCGCCGCCGATAATTGCCACTTTTACTCTCTTGATTTCCATGATTTTTGCCCTTTCCTTTTTTCACGCAATTCTCTGAAAAAATCCGACAGCATTTGAGAACATTCATTTTCAAGCACTCCGCCAATTACAACAGGCTTATGATTATACGGCAAATCGAATAAATTGATAACAGACTTGCACGAGCCTGCTTTATAGTCATAAGAACCGTAAACTAATCTTTTTATGCGTGAATTGATAATAGCCCCTGCACACATCGGACACGGTTCCAGCGTCACATACAAATCACACTGCCATAATCTCCAGCCGCCTAATTTTTTACACGCACTGTCAATAGCCATCAATTCCGCATGATATAAGGCATTTTTACCTGTTTCACGCTGATTAAATCCGACTCCGACGATTTCACCGTCTTTGACAATAACTGCCCCTATCGGCACTTCGTCTATTTCATACGCTTTTTTTGCCTGTTCTATGGCACATCTCATAAAATATTCATCATTCATTCCGCTGTACCTATCATGGAAAAAGTGCTGATAATCACCGAAAATACCACAAATACCCACAAAACAGGATTTGTGAAGATAATTTTCACTTTTTTGGCTTTCGTCAATATACATTCACCTGCTGAAAATGATAACAATCCGGATTTTTTATTGCAAAATATGATAAGCATTACAACAAACAATAAAAGCATGGTAAATACAAATGTACCCGAAATGATACCCAACATCTCAATATCCAATATCTTTAAAAGAACTATCATAAGCACTGAATAGGCATTATTCAGAAAATGTACAATCATTGACGGTATCAATGAACCCGATATTTTGCGTATAAAGCCCAGTAATAAGCCTACCGAAAATGCAAACAGTATTCCCGAAATCCCTGTATGCATCATGCCGAAAAACATTGATGAAATCAAAATGGCAAAGCCGTCACCGAAATCCGAAAGACTGCCCATAACAAATCCCCTGAATGCAATTTCCTCACAAATTGCCGGTGCTACCGCTACTGCAAGCTGCATAAGCATTGTTGTATAGATATCCGTATTTTCTGCCGTAGGTATCTCACTTCCGACGGGAATAGGCAAAAATGTCGCAATCAGATTCAAAATGAAATTCACTGTCATACAGCCACTGAAACCAAATACAACAAGCAGAAAATTGTCAAGCAATCCTGTCTTTTTCTCATACTTTCTGATACAGGCTTTCATTCCGCCGCTGAATTTTGCACATATCAGCGAAACTCCCAATATTGATATAACAGAAACTGCCGTCATTGAAAGCATATATAATGTGTAATCCTTACTCAATCCCCATATACTCATGACAAACGCCAATATCACATTCAACGAGAATGCCGCTGTACAAAAAATTGAAATGATATCTGCACTTTTTTTCAGATTTTCTTTCTGCAAAAATCTTTCATCCGTAAAATTATCTATAAAGACCATCTCCCGTCATATCAGGTTTGAAGCTGCAAGCATAGCACCTAATTTTCCCGTATGGAAATTCAATGCCCCCTGCATCCAGACAGCATAAGGCTCTCTCAAAGGTGCGTCTGCCGACAATTCGATTGATGAACCCAATGTAAATGCTCCTGCCGCCATGATGACTTTACTGTCATATCCGGGCATATCCCACGGCTCAGGTGTTACAAATGAATCTATCGGGGACGCTTTCTGTATGCCACGACAAAAATGAATGAGTCTTTCCTCATTTTCAAGCATGACTGCCTGTATGATATCTCCTCTGACTTCATTATATCGGGGCGTTACTTTATATCCCAGAATTTCATATAAAGCCGATGTGAAAATTGCCGTCTTGACAGCCTCACCCGTAACGTGCGGTGCATTGAACGCACCCATGAAAAGCTCTCTGTTATTGCCCAGTGTACAGCCGATTTCCTTACCGGTGCCGGGGGTAGTCAGTCTGTAACTGCAATCTTCCACTAATTTTCTCTTTCCGGCAATATATCCCCCTGTTGGTGCAATTCCACCGCCGGGATTTTTAATAAGAGAGCCTGCCATCAAATCCACTCCCACTTGTGCAGGCGTGATTTTTTCCACAAATTCACCATAACAGTTATCCAGCATTACAATGCAATTCGGGGCTAATTCATGTGCCAATTTCGCAATTTTGCCTATCTCATTTACCGTTAAAGTCGGTCTGAGTGAATATCCCCTTGAACGCTGTATATATACCATTTTGGTATCGGGCTTGACAGCTTTTTTGATTCCCTCAAAATCCACTGTACCATCTTCCAACAAATCGACCTGTTCATAGTTAATGCCAAACTCTTTCAATGAACCCGATGACTCGCCATTGATTCCGATAACTCCCAAAAGCGTATCATAAGGCGTACCCGTCACCGAAATCATGGTATCATTCGGTCTTAATACGCCAAACAATGCCACTGTCAATGTATGTGTACCGCTTGCAAAATTATGTCTGACAAGGGCATCTTCCGTATCAAAAACTTCCGCAAAAACTTGGTCAAGGGCTTCTCTGCCCCTGTCACCATAGCCGTAACCCGTTGAAGCCGTGAAGCAGCTTTCACTTACACGGGCATTCTGAAACGCTTTCAGCATTTTATGCTGATGATACTCTGTAATTTCGTCTGTTATGTCAAGATACGGCTTGCATAACTCCATAGCCTTTTCAGATGCTTTGATGATTCTTTCATCAATTTCATAAAATGGTGTCATCTTTCTTTCTCCTTTTGATATAAAACTTTCCTTTATTCTCAAATCCCATTGATTTGTAAAAATTTTCATTTTCCAATTCGTCACGCATGATGAAAATTTTCCTGTCACTCAGTAAATGACAAAGTGCATTGACACATTGACTGCCATAGCCTGAATACCTATAATTTTTATCAGTCGCAACTGCACCTATTATTGCACACGTTTCAGACTGTGCAACAGTCATAGCCGTTGCAATCAATTTTTCACCCTCACGGATTCCCATGCATAAAGCCGTTTCATGCCGTATTTTATGCGACATATCCAAGATAAAATCCTCATAGTAAGGCACTTCAAAAGTATCACTTTTACAGCTTTGCAAAAGCCTGTAAACCTCATTTAAATTCGGATTTACTTCAGCTTTGAAATCCTGATTTGCAGAAATTTTCTCCATGACAATTCCGCTGTAACTGTCGGGAAAAATCTCCCTTTCGCACAGTATGCCTGAAAAGCCTGTTATCATTAAAAATTCTTTCAGCTCATCAAAATTGGTCTGAGCCGTTGCATAAACGGTCATATCTCCGTAAAATTTCGATACAGCCGTGACGGGCATATCATTTTCATACTGCACCCAAAATTCCGCAAAATCATATTGCAAGCCGTAACTTTCCAGCAGACACGCTATTTTACACGCATATATATTTTTTTCATATATGAACGTCTGCAAATCCGAAAGCCTTGTATTATCAACGTAATAAATCATTCCGACAAAATTCTTTCTGCCGTGTATTTCACGACTTCAAAAACGCTTTCCATATCTTCAATGCTTGCAAGACTGCTTGATGAATGGATATATCTGCATGGCACTGAAACCGCTATTGTCCTTACACCGCCCCTTGAACAGTGTATTGCACCTGCATCATTTCCGCCTGCTATCATGGTTTTCGTCTGCGTTTTGGCATTTGCCGACCTTGCAATATGATAAAACTCTTTATCATACATGGTTGACCTGTCCATGAATGAAACGACTGCACCGCCGCCCACTAAACAAACTCTTTTTTCATCTTCCGCAAAGGGCACATCTGCCGCTGTCGTTGCCTCAATGACAATCGCACAATCGGGATTGATTGTATAAGCCGCCGCTTTTGCACCTCTTAATCCGATTTCCTCCTGCACAACAAAACTGAAATACATATCATACGGCAATTCACTCTTTATCATTTCTATCAGAACTAAACAGCCGAATCTGTCATCAATCGCTTTGGAAATAACCCTGCCGTTTTTATTTTCATACGGACTGTCAAACGTAACCATATCGCCCAATGATACATATTTTTCCGCATCTTCCTTATCCTTTGCACCGATATCAATGCACAAAGTGTCCTTTGAGGGAACTTTTTTTCTTTCGTCTGCACTCAGTAAATGTGTCGGTTTGGCATTGATAACACCCGATATTTTATTTTTGCCAACTTTCACCTGTTTGGCAAATACAGCCGTATCATTGATACCGCCAATTTCTGTAAATTTCAGTGTACCGTCTGATTTGATATCCGTGACGATAAAGCCCACTTCATCCATGTGTGCCGAAAGCAACAATTTTTTCTTTGGAGTCTTCATGCCTTTCTTGAATACAAGCACATTTCCCATATTGTCAACGGTGATTTTATCGGCATAATCTTTTATTTCAGAAATGACAATTTCCCTGACTTCCTCTTCAAATCCCGATGGTGAATCGGCTTTGCACAATTTCTCTAAAATCTGATAATCAAGCATTTTCGGCACCTCCCTCTTGTACATAAACCGCAAGCAATTCCGCTATTTTTTCCATATCGTCAAGCGAAACAACTTCAACTTGTGTATGCATATTCTTTTCGGGAATGGATATACAGCCTGTCATAATTCCGCCCCTTGATGATGAAATCTTATCTGCATTAGTGCCCGTTGAACCGCCGCACACTTCATAGTCACATTCCATGTCAAGACGCTTTGCAATATCCTTGATTTTATCCGTCACTTTCTTTGACAAAACAGGCGATATGCTGATGATTGCCCCACAGCCGATTTTACCGCTTTTTTCATCGGGTACACCGTCCTGTTTTGCGAATCCGACATCTATTACAACGGCTTCATCAGGTTCAAGTGAATATGCCGAAATGCCTGCACCCAATTCACTTGTTTCCTCCTGAACAGAAAATACAAGTGACAATCTGCATGGAATTTCTTTATCTTTCAGCAGTTCCGCACATTTCACCAATACCGCACAGCCCGCACGATTATCCAATGCCGACACAGCTACCTGATTATTTAACAATTCCCTGAATTCACTGCATACAATAATTTTATCTCCCAAAGAAACAAGATTTTTCACTTCATCAGCAGAAAGCCCTGTATCTATCCAGATTTTGTCTTTTGAAAGTTCATCGTCATTTTTAGACAAATGCGGCGGCATTGTGCATATTACGCCTAAAATATTTTCTTTTCCAAGCACTTTCACGGCACTGCTCTGAAGTGTACGCAAATCAATTCCACCGACAGGCTCTGCTTTGATAAATCCGTTTTCATTGATATATGTCACAACAAGACCGATTCTGTCCATGTGAGCGTCAAGCATGATATGTTTCTCTGCATTTTTATCGCCCACTGTAACAAGGATATCTCCCATACCGTCAGCAGACACTTCCGCAAAATCTCCGACAAGTTCCTTTATGACATCAAGCATTTCATTTTCATTTCCTGAAACACCTTTGTCAATGCACAGTTTTTTCAAAATTTCCTTCATTCATTATCATTCCTTAACCATTTTCTTTTCAAAACGGAACATTTCAAACAGTTCGTCATCTTCATTAACATCGCCGTGATATTTATTGAAAAACTCCACTATTTTAAAACCGCACCGGTTGACATAAAAGTGAATATTTCTCTTTTCAAAATACGGTGTAACGGTTTCCCAGACTTTCACATCAGGATAGAGTTTTTCTATTTCACACCATGCTTGATAGCCAATGCCCTTGCTATGACATTCAGGCTTGACAAAAAGCAATTCCAAATCACCCTTTTCACCGTCAACAGAAACGACTGCACCGCCAACTTTCTGACCATCAAGCATGATTCTGTAAGCCGTTCCGCTGTCAATGGACTTTTCGATAGTGTCCCTCGAAATCACGTTATTATCTTCTTCAAAATGTTCATCTCTTGTACCAAATTCCTCCAAAGCACCGTAATTGAAAGCCGTCTGATTATCCGTTATAAACTGCTCTCTGTCATTATCTTCAAGGGGAATTAATTTTATTTTTGACATTTCAATCCCTCACTTTAATTCATTAACGATTTTCTTGAAGTGCAAGCCCTTTTCCGCAAAATTCTTGTACATATCAAAGCTCGCACTTGCAGGCGACATAGATACAATATCTCCCGATACGGCATTTTCACGGGCTTTCTGTACGGCTTCTTCCATGCTGCTGACACGAATTATAATGGGATTTCCCTCTTTATAGGTGGGGGCATTTTTCGTTGCCGTTTCAATTTTATCAGCCGTTGCACCGAACAATATCAATACTTTTACTTTTTCGGGTACGACTGCACCCATTTCATCATACGGAATATGCTTATCATATCCGCCCGATATCAATATAATTTTCCTGTCATAAAGTGACAAAGTTCCTTTCACGGTTCTTGTCGGACTTGTTCCGATAGCGTCATTGTAATATTTCACTCCGTCAAGCTCTCTGACAAGTTCCGCTCTATGCTCTACACCATTGAAATTAACGGCTACATTTTTAATCGTTTCAGCCGTAGCCATACCCCATACGGCACATATTGCCGCAAGGTAATTTTCTATATTATGCAAACCGGGAATTTTTATATCAGCCGCTTTCATGATAACGGTTTCTTTGCCGTATTCGTTCATGATGATATCACCGTTTTCAGACATATAGGCACCGTTATTCACTTTATTTCTGCGTGAAAATTTGAACGTCTGACCTCTTGTATATTCTTCAAAAGAATTTGAAATGTCATTGTCAAGATTCAATACAGCCTTTCCGAAACCGTTCTGATGTAAAACAATATTTTTCTTTGCGTCAATGTATTCCTGCATATCTTTGTGAATATCAAGGTGATTCGGGGCAAGATTCGTCACAACAGCAATATCGGGACTTTTTCTCATGGAGATAAGCTGAAAACTCGACAACTCGACTACTGCCACATCATCGGGTGAAATCGTTTCGATGTCGGGCAAAAGCGGTCTGCCGATATTGCCGCCCAAATGTACGGTATAACCCTGTTTTTTAAGAATTTCGGAAATAATGGTAGTTGTAGTGGTTTTGCCGTCACTGCCCGTTACGGCTATGATTTTACAAGGACATAAATCAAAGAATACTTCCATTTCACTTGTAATGACAGTACCGTTATTTTTGGCATTCACAAGTTCAGGCATATAGAATTTCATGCCGGGTGTACGGAAAATAATGTCTGCATTGAGGTCTGTCAGATAGGTTTCGCCCAATCTCAGTTCGGCACCGCACTGTTCGGCTTTGTCGGCATCTTCACCGAGTTTGTCACGCTCACGCTTATCACAGGCTAAAATATTGGCACCGTATTTTTTAAAAAGCTGTATCAGCGGCAAATTACTTCTGCCGATACCGCACAATGCGATTGTCCTGCCTTTCAGGCTCTCCAAAAATTGTTTTATATTGTTTTCCATAAAGAAAATCCTCCCTATTCATAGCAATAATATTATTATATTCCAAGTTCCTCATAAATTCAATAGAAAAACAGACAACAGCATAAAAAGCCGTTGTCTGTGATTAAAATTATAAAAATCCGTTCAGAATAGTATCATAATATATTTTGGGGGAAAGTAAATGATAAAAGGTATCAATCACACCATGATAGAACTCAATGACACCGAAAATGAATATTATGAAAGGGCTATTTTAATCGTAAAGCCCGAATATGCCTCTGTACAGAGAGCCATTCTGGAAGATGAAGCTAAAAAAATGCTGAAAGAGCTTGATGTGCCGTCCGTCATGAAGTCGAAGAAAAGCAAATTCAAAACTTTTCTGAAATACGCCTGTGCGGCTGTGATAGGGGCTGTCATTACTGCACTTTTTTTCCTGTAATAAAAACACCGTGCCATGTCATATATTTGACTGCACGGTATTTTTTACGGGGTGATATAATGCTGAAAAAATATTTCTGGTTGGCAAGTGCCGTAAGTGTTTTTATATGCGGATATGTCGTACATATCGGCTATGAAGTTTCAAACCATGCGGCATGGAGTTTATTGGTATCAAGTATCAATTCATCTGCATGGGAACTGACAAAGCCCTTTGCACTTGTCTATATCATGTTCGTATTCATAGAGTTATCTTATATGCGACCGTCACTGGTACATTTTGTATGTGCCAAAATACTTTTCCTGCATGGCTTTGCACTGATGTCTGTAATACTTTTAGGGATTTCAAGAAATTTCCTGATATATCCGACAATATTCCTTTCACTTCTGACAGCGGAATTTCTTTCCTACAAACTCTATCATTCAAAATGCCGCATTGAATTGTTTTTCGTTCCCATATTCATATCATTTGCGGTATTCTTTTTCACGCTTTTATTTGCAAGTGTCTATCCGCCGCCGTTTTTTCCTTTCAGTCAACCGTGAATTTCTCGATTTCCTGAAACATCATCTCCACATTGTAAAGTTTTTTATAAGTGTGATAATGTCCGCAGTACCATTTTTTATAGTCGAGTTTATGTTCAATTTCATTCAGCCATTCTTCCGTTGAGCTGTCAACATTTCTCTGGTCTATGCCCGACAAAAATACCTCTATCGGCTGATAATCCAGCGGACAAGTATGTGACAAAACCACATCTATTTTATAAATTCTTTTTGCAAGCTGACTTTCGACATATTCTTTGATTTCCTTTGAAGGCTGTTCATTGGCAAACCATTTCCAGCCATGAGCCAATCTGAAATTTTTGTCAACGCTGTATGCACCGCCTATTACGATACATTCATAGCCGTCAAAGTCATATATTTCACCGTCTTTGGCAAACAGTATATCGGGAAATTCTTCTTCATACCAGACTAAACCACCGTGAAACTCTTTCATTTTATAGCTTGGTATATCAAAAGGTCTTTTTTCGTGATTGCCATGTATGCAGAAAAATGTCATTCCGAATTTTTCAACATCTCTCTTTTTCTTTTTATCACGTAAATCTTCCCAATAATTCAGTCCGACATCTCCCAGAATTATCATGATGTCATCTCTTGAAACCTTGTTTTCAAAACAGAATTTTTCAAATCTTTCAAATTCCCCGTGAGTATCGCCTGTTATATATATCATAAAAAAAATCTCCTTTCAAACAAAAATAAAAACAGGACAGCCTATTTTAAAAAACAGACTGCCCTGCATGATAATTATGCATTATGCATTATTTGATGACTCTTACACGGATAACACCGTCAACTGCTTTTACAGCTTCAGCATCGGTATCTTCTGCTACGTCAAAGATGGAATAGAAATAATCTTTCTTTGAACCGCTTGCCATAGCTACTATTTTAGCCGTTTCGGAGAGTTTTGCACAAACAGTGTCAACTGCACACTTGTGAATGACACAAACTCTTGCTGCACCTGATTTTGCCATGGATACAGCAGGCATTGTTACAGAATTCTTGATATTGCCGTTTTCAAGGAAATCCTTGATTTCATCTGCTGCCATTCTTGCACAGTTATCCTCTGATTCGGGAGTGGATGCACCCAAATGAGGAATTGCAATAACACCGTCTGCACCGAGTATATCATCTGTTGCAAAGTCTGTTACATAAGCGGATACTTTCTTGTCTGCAAGAGCTGCAAGTACATCTGCCGATACAGCGAGGTCTGCTCTTGAGAAGTTCAGTATACGAACACCGTCTTTCATCTTTGCGATGTTAGCGGCATTGATAACGCCCTTTGTATCGGGTGTAAGCGGTACATGAACTGTGATATAATCACTTGCGGCAAATACTTCATCAAGAGTATTCACATACTTAACGCAAGGTGAAATTTTGAGAGCGTTGCCAACGGAAAGGAACGGATCATAACCGATAACGTCCATGCCGAGTGCAGCAGCTGCATTGGCAACGAGTATACCGATTGCACCAAGACCTACTACACCGAGAGTTTTGCCCATGATTTCGGGACCTACAAACTGACTCTTGCCCTTTTCAACCATCTTGCCAACAGCGTCACCGTTGCCTTTGAGGGTTTTAGCCCATGCGATACCATCAACAACTTTTCTGGAGCTGAGGAGAAGTCCTGTCAGAACAAGCTCTTTCACGGCATTGGCATTGGCACCGGGAGTATTGAATACAACAATACCCTTTTCACTGCACTTGTCAAGCGGAATATTATTGACACCTGCACCTGCTCTTGCGATGGCAAGAAGGCTTTCAGGCAATTCCATATCATGCATAGCGGCTGAACGTACAAGCACTGCATCAGGATTCTGCACGTCATCAGCTATATTGTAATTGTCACCCAATCTGGAAAGACCGATTTTGGAAATCTTATTGAGTGTCTGAACATTAAACATTGTAACCACCCTTTTTATTAGTTTGGAGAGTTAAGAGTGGAGAGTGAAGCATTTTCAGCTTTCCATTCTCCAAAACTCATTTATAAATTATGAATTAGCTTTCTCGAATTCGCCCATGAATGCAACGAGCTTTTCAACGCCCTCGATAGGCATAGCATTGTAGATGGAAGCTCTCATGCCGCCAACGGTACGGTGACCTTTGAGGTTAACGAAGCCGTTTTCTGTAGCAGCCTTAACGAATTTAGCGTCAAGTTCTTCATTGCCTGTAATGAACGGTACGTTCATGAGTGAACGGTCCTCAGGAACAACTGTGCCCTTGAACATATTGGAATTGTCAAGGAAGTTATAGAGAATAGCAGCCTTTGTTTCATTGATTTTCTTCATGTTCTCAAGACCGCCGATATCATTCTTGAGCCATTCAAGAACAAGTTTCGCAATATAGATTGTCCAGCAGGGAGGTGTATTGAACATAGAACCGTTGTCTGCATGAGTCTTGAAGTTGAGCATTGTCGGGCATATATCCATAGCGTTGCCAATCAAATCTTCACGGATAATAGCGATTACAAGACCTGCGGGAGCCATGTTCTTCTGTGCACCTGCATAAATTACACCAAACTTTGATACATCAAGAGGTGTTGACAGGAAGCAGGAAGAAACGTCTGCTACGAGCGGTACATCGCCTGTCTGGGGAAGTTCATGATATACTGTACCGTAAATGGTATTGTTCATGCAGATATAGAAATAGTCTGCATCTTTTGTGAATGTATCGGGATCGAGTTTCGGAATGTAGGAGAATGTCTTGTCCTTTGAAGAAGCTACTACATTAGCCTGAATGTATCTTGCAGCCTCTTTCTGAGCCTTTGTAGCCCACTGACCTGTGAGAACATAGTCAGCCTTGCCGCTCTTTGTACCGAGGTTCATGGGGATAGCTGTGAACTGTGTGGAAGCACCGCCCTGCAGGAAAAGTACCTTGTAGTTATCGGGAATGTTCATTACTTCACGCAGAAGGCTCTCTGCACCGTCAATGATACCCTGAAATACTTTGGAACGGTGTGACATTTCCATAACGGACTGACCGCTGCCCTGATAGTCCAGCATTTCTGCCTGTGCCTGCTTGAGAACTTTCTCAGGCAACATGGAAGGACCTGCCGAAAAATTGTAAACTCTGCTCATTGTGATTACCTCCAAAAAAATTTTTTCTTTTGCAATTTAACATTATAGAACAATTTCCCTCATAAGTCAATTATTTATTTTCTTTTCAAGAAATATAAAAACCATTTTTTCAAAAATGTAATCTGCACTATAATTATTAAACTATGTTTTAAAAAAATATTTATTTTTTATATTTGAATTGCTCATGTGCCGAAAAACCATTGACATTTTCAAGGTCATAAGTCTTGGGAATCCTGATAAATGCCAGACAAAATTCACTCATATTTTCGGGTAATTCCTCTTTGTCGTATTCCCAGAGAAAATCGTCCTGCATTTTCATGATTTCACCGTCAACAAAAATCTGTCCTACTCTCACGCTTTCGGGAGTGTCATAATACTTTATCATGTCAATGATAAGATAATTCTTTTCAAAGAATTTCTCGTCATATACGGGATTGTCTTTGATGATATCATTCAAAATTTTTCCTGCGTACTCGTCACAGTAAACTTTATGGTCAATATATTCATCATCGTATTTGACAATATCACGTTCAAATTCCTCATAATTTTTCAGTACACCAAATGAAACATAGGCATCATGAGTGATGATATCATCATTGAGTTCCTCAAAAATATAATACTTTGCCTCTTGGTCTTTGGGCTTGATTTCCCTGTACGATACAAAATAATAATCCACACTGTATGATTCAATATTCACTCTTGGTCTTATCATATCACGAACAATCATTCCACCCGTGCATAAAAGCGTAACGCACATGATGGGGATAAATATTTTCTTTTCAAGCTTCGTATCAACGAACCAACTCCATGTCATCAGCCCTATGGCTACTGCAAGCGGTATCAGTGCCCACAAACTTTTATAGGTATTCTCCATTGTATAGGAATTATGTTCTTCATAGGCATCTATACATTCAATGACAATCCAGCTTGCTGCCGCAAATCCCATGAAAAGTACAATGTGCTTATTGACAATATCCTTTTTTTCATCATCAAGGCTTGTGTTCTTGATAATAAATGATGACAGTGAAAGACCTGCCACACCTCCCAGCACATGATAGAATCTCATCAGGATACCCAGTGCAGGGATTTCTATAAAGAAATGCACACTCCAGAATACAATGGCAAAACATACTGCCATCGGTACAGCCATCAGTATAAGCAAAATTGCTGCTTTTTTCCTGAGAGCCTTAAAATCATGCTTCGGAACAAATACGGTTTTATCATTATCGGCAAGATATGTCTGAGTCGTTTCTTCATAGCCTGTATACATTTCCGTATTTTCATAAGGCGACCTTTTTTCCAATTTCAAAGCCCCCTTATTTTGCAAGGACACTGTTTCCCTGAGCATCTATCGCAACGATGGCAGGAAAATCTTCCACTTCAAATTGGTATATTGCCTCCGTTCCCAAATCCTCGTATGCAAGTACTTCGACTTTTTTGATACTCTTTGATATCAATGCTGCTGCACCGCCTATTGCCGCAAAATATACAACATGATTCTTTATCATGGAATCAATGACTTCCTGATTTCTTGCTCCCTTGCCTATCATGCCTTTGAGTCCCCTGTCAAGAAGTGCAGGCGTATATTTATCCATTCTGTAGCTTGAAGTAGGTCCTGCCGGTCCGACTGCATGACCGGGTTTTGCCGGTGCCGGTCCGACATAATATATCACTTCACCCTTGATATTCACGGGCAGTTCTTCATTTTTTTCAATGAGTTCATACAATCTCTTATGGGCGGCATCTCTGCCTGTTATCATGACACCTGATATTAAAACACTGTCGCCTGCTTTCAACTCATTGATAGCGTCATCTGTCAACGGCAAATTTATCTTTTTCATTTTATGCACCTCTCAAATTTCTGTTTCCTTGTGTCTTGCGGCATGGCAGCATATATTCACGGCTACAGGCATTCCGGCAATATGTGTCGGGAATGTTTCTATATTCACACCTATCGCTGTATTGATTCCGCCAAGCCCTGCAGGTCCGAAACCCATTTTATTTATCTCCGTCAAAAGTTCCTCTTCCAGTGCAGCGTATCTTTCATTGGGATTTTTTGTGTCTATCGGTCTTAAAGTCGCTTTTTTGGCAAGCATAGCAGCCTTTTCAAAAGTGCCGCCAATTCCCACACCTACCACGACAGGCGGACACGGATTCGGTCCGGCATATTTCACGGTATCGAGAATAAATTTCTTCACGCCCTCAATGCCTGCCGATGGAGTCAGCATTTTGATTGACGACATATTTTCACTTCCGAAGCCTTTACAGCCTGCCAGAATTTTAATTTTATCACCGGGAACAATGCTTGTATAAATAATTGCCGGTGTATTGTCCTTTGTATTAACTCTGTCAAAGACGGGATCGGTTACAACGGATTTTCTCAGATAGCCGTCAATGTAGGCACGTCTGATACCTTCCTGAACAGCTTCTTCAAAACTGCCGTTTTCAATGACAACTTTATCACCGTATTCCACAAAAAGTACAGCCATGCCTGTATCCTGACATATCGGCACTTCTTCCTCAGCCGCTATTTTATGATTTTCAATCAACTGTGCAAGCACACTTTTGCCTGTAGGTGAAATTTCCGTTTCCTCTGCATTTTTCAAAGCCGTCAGAATGTCCTCCCCGATAAAATAATTCATATCCATGAACAGCTTTTTCACCGTATCGGTAATGACAGATGAATTGATTTTTCTGATTTCCATAGTAAAATTCTCCTCCTCGTAATTTTTACATCTCTATTATAAAAAAAATCTTTTTTTATTGCAATGGTATTTTGACAAATTTACAATAATATTATATAATTGGTTTTACAGAGTGGAGAGTGAAGTTATGAAAAAAAGAATCATCATATTTTCAATAGTAGTTGCCGTTGTAACGGCTGCGGCAATTATCCCTGCCGTACTCTTTTTCAACGGCTTCATGCAGATAAACCCATCTAAAGAAGAATATTCCGTCAGGGGTGTAGATGTATCTTCCTATCAGGGAAAAATCGACTGGCAGACGCTTTCCGAACAGGGAATTGACTTTGCATTCATCAAAGCGACAGAGGGCAGTTCCTTTGCCGACAGGAATTTTGAATATAACTATACAGAGGTGCAGAAAACACCTTTAAGATGGGGTGCCTATCATTTTTTCAGCTATGACAGCAGCGGTGATACACAAGCCGATAATTTCATTAAAACCGTTCCAATAACAGAAAATATGCTGCCGCCCGTGATTGACCTTGAATTTTACGGAAAATACACCGATTCACCGAAAAGCCGTGAAGAAGTGGCAGCGGAACTTCAAACCATGCTTGACCGCCTTGAAAAATATTATCAACTCAAGCCCATTATATATGCAACTGCCAAATCCTACAGTACCTATCTTTCGGGAGAATATGCCGATTATGATATCTGGTTCAGAAATACGCTTGCCGTACCGAAATTTGCCGACGGAAGAAAATGGACTTTCTGGCAGTATTCCGACAAAGGCGAACTTGACGGCTACAGCGGTGAAGAAAAATACATTGACATGAACATTTTCAACGGCACTCATGAAGAATTTCAGAATTATGCAAAAGAAAGGACAGATGAAAAATGAAAGTATTGGTATCAGGTTTACTGAATGTGGAAACCAATGTGCCCGTGAACGGATTTCCGCTGAATTACACGGCTGTAGAATATCCCTTTATGCAGATAAAAACCAATGTTTCGGGCGTGGGCTATAATCTTGTGAAAGCCTTCAAAACGCTTGGTAACACTCCCGATATTATTTCCTATATCGGAAAAGACGCTCAGGGAACTGTCATTAAACAGCAGCTTGCAAATGACGGTATCTCCTCCGACACCGTTTCCGAAACGCTTAAAAATACACCTGTTTCCGTCATTCTCGTTGACAAGAACGGCAAACGTCAGATTTTTACAGACTTGAAAGACATTCAGGAACAAAAGGCAGATATCAACAATTCCGCCATAGAAGAAAAAATCAAAAATGCAGATATTGTCTGTGCCTGCAATATCAATTTCAGCCGCCCGATTCTCGACAAAGCCCGTGAAATGAATAAACTCGTTGCAACCGACGTTCACGCTTTAAACAGCGTTTATGACCTGTACAATACGGATTTTATTTCAAAATCGGATATTCTTTTCATGAGTGACGAACATTTGCCGAATTCCCCCGAAAATATCATTCAGCATTTCCGTGAACTGTATGAACATAAAGTAATAGTTATTGGCATGGGAAGCAAGGGGGCTATGCTTTTTGACAGGGTTCTCAACGGTGTATATATGCTCGGTGCCGCCAATCTCGGAAATGTCAGAAATACCGTTGGTGCAGGAGATTCCCTTTTCTCGTCATTCCTGCATTACTACTGCGGAAAAAGCATGAACAGCATTGATGCTCTCAGACGTGCCGAAACTTTTGCCGCCCTCAAAATTCAGCATGACGGCGGCGGTGCCGACGGCTTCAGCACGGAAATTGAAGTCGAAAAAGCTCTCGGATTTGCCGATATCACCGTAACGAAAATATAAAATTCAAATGCCGTTCAGATTCAGAGTCCGAACGGCATTTTTTTCATTTGCGTTTTTTCTTTTTATTTACACCTAAAACTCCGCCCAATGCCCCCGATATCACAGCGGCAATTCCTCGGATTAAAGTAACGATACCTATTTGTGTTCCCATCAATGCACCTGCCGCCCACAATATGACAAATACCGCTACACCGCATACAGCCCCTGCCGCCATGCCCATGCTTTTATTGATTCTTGCGGCAATATATCCACCGCCAAATGCACCTATACATAATGCCGCTACTGCAAATATCATTGTCATGTTATAGGTGAATTTCTGCATTTTCACCATGACTGCCGCCCCGAACAAAGTGAAAATCAATGTCAGGACGATTCCCGAAATGATACCGAATATTTCCGATTTTATGATTTTTCTGATATTCAAATTCGATTCCCCCGTCAGCTTTTTCTAAATATCTATTCGTTCCGCTTCGGAAATATGAAAAAAATTCTGCCGTTCCTGTAGATTTTTCTGTTATGATATTGTATAATATCTGAGTGAATAAAAAAATATTGATGGAGGTCATATTTATGGGAATGACAATGTCACAAAAAATCCTTGCTGCCCATGCAGGTCTTGACAGCGTGAAAGCCGGTCAGCTTATTGAAGCTCAGCTTGACATGGTGCTTGGAAATGATATCACATCGCCCGTTGCTATCAACGTATTCAATGACGGCAAAGCAAGCGGTGTATTTGACAACACAAAAATCGCTATGGTAATGGACCACTTCACTCCGAACAAGGATATCAAAGCTGCCGAACAGTGCTTACAGGTCAGAAATTTCGCTGACAAGTACGATATCAAGAATTTCTTTGATGTAGGTCAGATGGGTATTGAACACGCACTTCTCCCCGAAAAAGGTCTTGTCGGTCCCGGTACTCTCTGTATCGGTGCGGATTCTCATACCTGCACTTATGGTGCATTGGGTGCATTTTCAACGGGTGTCGGCTCTACAGATATGGCTGCCGGCATGATCAGCGGCAAAACATGGTTCAAAGTCCCCTCTGCCATTAAATTCAATCTCATCAACAAGCCGGCTGAATTCATCAGCGGCAAGGATATTATCCTGCATATTATCGGCATGATAGGCGTTGACGGTGCTTTATACAGGTCAATGGAATTTTTCGGTGACGGTCTGAAATATCTTTCCATAGACGACAGACTCTGCATTGCCAACATGGCGATCGAAGCAGGTGCCAAAAACGGCATTTTCCCCGTTGATGACATTACAAGAGAATATATCAAAGGTCGTTTTCAGGGTGAGCCTAAAGAATATTTTGCCGATGACGATGCGGAATATGATGAAGAATATACGATTGATTTGTCCAAACTCCGTCCGACAGTGGCATTTCCGCATTTGCCTGAAAATGCAAGAACGGTTGACGAAATCGGTGAAACGGAAGTTAAAATTCAGCAGGCTGTTATCGGTTCATGCACCAACGGCAGAATTTCTGATTTGCGAGCCGCTGCGGAAGTCCTCAAAAATAACACCGTTGCAAAGGGTGTAAGATGTATTATTATCCCCGGCACTCAGCAGGTATATTTACAGGCTATGCACGAAGGTCTTTTTGATATATTCATCAATGCAGGTGCCGTTGTATCCACGCCCACTTGCGGTCCTTGTCTTGGCGGTCACATGGGTATCCTTGCAAAAGGCGAAAAGGCTATCTCTACC
The DNA here is from genome assembly GCA_902801715.1 of uncultured Ruminococcus sp. Taxonomy (GTDB): domain Bacteria; phylum Bacillota; class Clostridia; order Oscillospirales; family Acutalibacteraceae; genus UBA1213. The sequence continues at coordinate 51,902 of CADCJK010000001.1, forward strand.
ACAAACAGAAACTTTGTCGGCAGAATGGGACACGTTGAATCCGAAGTATATCTTGCAAGTCCTGCCGTAGCTGCGGCAAGTGCCGTTACAGGCTATATTACCGATCCTGCAAAGGTCATTAAAAAGTAAAGGAGATTTTCACATGAAAGCACAAGGTACTGTACATAAATACGGTGATAATGTCGATACAGATGTTATCATTCCTGCAAGATATCTTAATACAAGCTCACATAAGGAACTTGCCGCTCACTGCATGGAAGATATCGACATTGACTTCACCAAAAACGTAAAAACAGGCGATATCATGGTTGCCGAAAAGAATTTCGGCTGCGGCTCGTCAAGAGAACACGCTCCTATTGCAATAAAGGCTTCAGGTATCAGCTGCGTTATTGCCTCTACATTTGCAAGAATTTTTTACAGAAATGCCATTAATATCGGCTTGCCTATTCTTGAATGTGATTCTGCCGCTAAAGAGATAAAAAGCGGTGATGAAGTGGCAGTCGATTTCGATACAGGCATTATTACAGATATTACAACGGGTAAAACGTATCAGGCTGAACCTTTCCCGCCATTCATTCAGCAGATTATCACAGACGGCGGATTGATAAAACACGTTACGAAATAATTGACAATGAAAAGACTCCGAAAAGTTTTTCACTTTTTCGGAGCCTTTTTTTCAGCTGACTTTCACATTAAAATATTTCTTTGCTGTCGTTCCTGTAGAATCCTTGACTTTCACGCATACTTCATAGTCCGTTGCTTTGGCAGGCTTTATGCTGACCTGAGCATTTGTGCCGAAATCCTGCTTTTTCGTCCAGTTTTTATCTGATTTCTTTTTATAGAATACGGCATAGGTATAGTTTCCTATGCCTTTTTCTGCTTTTGCCGTAACAGTCAGTTTACTTCCCAATTTTATGCTTGTCGCTGATATCTGCGATACATTCGCAACAGGCTCAACTACACTGATATCATAATACTTTTTGGATATGGAACCTGTTCCGTCCATGACTTTCACGCATATCTGATAATCCGTCGCTTTGGCAGGCTTTATGCTGACTTTGGCATTTGGTTTGAAATCCTGTTTTTTCGTCCAGTTTTTGTCCGTCTTTTTCTTGTAGAGAACGGAATATACATAGGAATCCGTTCCGCCTGATGCCCTGGCATTGACAGTCACTGTCTTTCCCAGAACGATTTTCGTTTTCGATACAGCGGAGTTGTTCACCAGGGCAGACGGCTCTGCAAACGGAATACTATTTTCTTCGGCATACTGCCTGGCATAGCTGTCTTTATCGCCGTAGATTGTCAGATCGTCACAGTCATCGAAAACGTGCCAATATATGTATTCCACGCTTGACGGAATGTATAAGCCTTTCATAGCGGTACAGCCTTTGAAAGCTGACGGACTTATCACCATCATGGTATCGGGAAACAAAACATACTCCAGACTTTCACATTCCATAAATGCCCAATGGTCTATCGACTCAACACCCTTGGAAATCATCACGCTTTTCAGGGAAAGACAGCAGTAAAAAGCCTTGAAACTTATCCTGGAAATTTTCTTGGGAATCCTGATTTCTTCCAGTGACAGACAATTTTCAAAAACACTTTCTCCCATAAATTCAAGGTTTTCCGGAAGAGTGATGTTTTTCAAAGCCCTGCAGCTCAAAAAGGCACTGTCACTGATGGAAACGACTGTATCCGGCATATTGACCGTCGTAAGATTTTCGCAGTTACGAAAAGCCTTGTCACTGATGAAAGCCACTCCCGAAGGTATTGTGACTGTTTCCATCACCTCATTAGCGTAAAAAGCCTCTGAACCTATTTCAGTAACCTTTCTTCCGTCTATCTTTGCAGGAATGGATACCACTTTATTACTGCCTTTATAGCCCGTTATTTTGACATCTCCGTTTAACAGGACGCTATATTCAAAATCCGTTACTGAAAACTTATAAAAAGTTATAAAAACAACTTTTATGTTCCATTCCTTGTTCACCGTGTCCATTTTCGATAATAAATCTACTCATGTTTGA
>CADCJK010000002.1 GCA_902801715.1 uncultured Ruminococcus sp.
ATTCAAGGGCAGATTGTACCAAATCGCTTTCCTGTTCTTCAAGAACGCCTTCTTCCTCGATACTCTCAACAATATATTTCAATTCATCTTCCGTTACAGTAGGTTCTTTTTCACTGTCACCGCTTGCTATATTCTTTGCAACGTTATTCAGCTTTAAAAGCACAAATGTTACAGGTGTCAGCAATACCATTAAAATATACAGCACCATTGCCGAATTCATACACATTTTTTCACTGTTTTCTATGGCAATATTCTTCGGCAGGACTTCTCCGAATATCAGAACTACTATTGTCAGAACGACTGTACTCGCCAGAGTTCCGTTGGCATCACCTAAAAATGACACAAATAACAGTGTTGCCAATGCAGATGCCGCAATATTCACAATGTTATTTCCCACAAGCAGCGTTGCAAGTGCCTTATCGTAATTTTCCGCTATTTCATAAGCTCTTTTCGCTTTTTTATTGCCATTGTCCGCATAATTTTTCAGCCTTATTTTACTGACAGACGAATATGCCGTTTCCGTAGATGAAAAAAATGCCGAACACATTACCAATAATATAATTATTCCAGCTGTAAGCCATGGATCCAAAAATATCACTCTCCGTTTTCAAAAAGCAAAGTATTTCGATTGAAAGAAACCGAAATACTTTGTTTATCAATATTATTTTATCTCAATCAATGTCAGTGTCTGCGGCTGCATTTCTATTTTTCCGTTCTCTATGCAAGCCTTGCCAATCTCAAATACAGTCTTGCCGTTAAATTTACATGGAGCTGTCTGCTTTGTTCCTGTCGGATTGACTGCTATCAGGAATTTTCCTCTTTTGAAGATAAACGGATAGGTATTTTTCTCTGCATAGACAACTTCAAAATCCCCGTCAGAGTGCAAATCTTCATTTTCATGCCTTATTGCAATCACTTTCTTCAAAGTATTCAGAATGGAATCTTCATCTTTCAGCTGATTTTCAACCGTCACCGCATCGGAAGATGTGTCTACAGGCAAATACAGCATATCGGACGGTGCAGATGAAAAACCGTGATTCACACCGTCATCCCACTGCATAGGCGTTCTTGTTCCCGTTCTGTGATAGCCGCCCTCTTTGCTTTTCAGACCTTCCATATATTTCATGCCGATTTCATCACCGTAGTATAAAAACGGCACTCCCGGCATTAAAAATATAAATGAATAAGCTATTTTTGCTTCAAGCGGTGTAAACATTCTTGTCATTCTCGGGGTATCGTGATTGCACGTTATGAAACTGATATATCCCTTGTCTTTTGTATTCTTCAAATCATCAAGGTATTCATCAACAAATTTTTTGATATCGCCTTTGCCGTTCTTTGAAAATACTGCTGTACATTCGCCCGTTTCCCTGTCTTTGTCACGGAAAAGTATCCTGTAACCGTTGGTGTCATGGTCAAGATAAAAATCACTGTGGAAACCTGCACCTATCGAAACTTTAGGATTACACCATTCCGATATGATAGCGGCTTCGGGATATTCCTTATCCAGCATTTCCCTGACGTTTCTCCATATCTTGCACGTTTCGGGCTTTTCACCGTCCTCATTTTTTACCAGTGAATCCGCCATATCCACTCTGAATCCGTCACAGCCTATATTCAGCCAGAATCTCATGATATCTTTCAGAGCCTCAACCGTTGCTTTACAGTCAGGGTGACCGGCAGGCAGCTGCCATGCAGGGTGTGTTATCTTATTGAACCCGTAATTCAAAGCCGGCTGCGAACTGAAAAAGTTGATCAGATAATTTCCGTCACGCTCTGAAATGCCGCACATGAGCCTGTACTGCGGCGGTGCTTCCCATACGCTGTCCGTCCATGTATAACGGTTGCTGTATTCATTTTTTTCAGCCTTCTGACTCTTTTTGAACCATTCATGCTGATCTGAAGTATGTCCCGGTACCAAATCCAGAAGTATCTTGATTCCCTTTTCATGAGCCGTTTCAAAAAGTCTTTTGGCATCGGCATTCGTACCATATCTTTCGGCAACAAGATAATAATTCCTTACATCATAGCCTGCGTCCATGAACGGTGAATCAAATATCGGATTGAGCCATATTGCATTACAGCCCAGACTTTTCACATAATCCAGTTTCGATATGATACCGTTGATATCACCAATTCCGTCACCGTTGCTGTCACAGAACGTCTGCGGATATATTTCATAGAATACCGCATCTTTTAACCAGTTTGGCATAGTAAACCCCCGTTTTTTACAAAATTTTTACTAATTATAGCACATTATTATTTTTTATTCAACCTCTATTTTACATTTTTGGCATTATGTTCAAATATATCAAAAAATATTCTATCTCAAACCAAAACAAAATTTCAAAATCATATTGATTTTTTTTTCAAAAATGCTATAATATTGTCATAATATTTTTAAGGAGGTCATAGTATGGCTTACAAAATTTCTGATGACTGCATTTCATGCGGTGCTTGTGCAGCAGAATGTCCTGTCGGTGCTATCGCTGAGGGCGACGGCAAGTATGAGATCGATGCTGATGCTTGTCTTTCATGCGGTGCTTGTGCAGATGCTTGTCCCGTAGGTGCTCCGAGTGAAGAATAATATTGCAACGGTTGTTTGCATTTTGTAACTCCTTTTGGTCGGTGTATGTTCCAAAAAAACATATACCGGCTTGTTTTTTTGGAATTTTTTATTGTTTGCATGACAATAATAATACTGAAAAACATTCCGGAGGTATCCAATGCTTTACAATAAAGTTGAAATATGCGGAATCAATACTGCCAAACTGCCCGTCATCTCCGAAAAAAGAAAAAAAGAACTGCTTGAAATCATTCATCACGGCAAACCCGTTCAGGCAAAATCGGCAAGAGATGAAATGATAAACGGTAATCTGCGTCTGGTTTTGAGCGTTGTGCAGCGATTCGGCAGCAGGGGCGAAAATCCTGATGACCTTTTTCAAGTCGGCTGTATCGGTCTTATCAAAGCCATTGATAATTTCAATGCCGATAAAGATGTATGTTTCTCGACTTATGGCGTTCCCATGATTATCGGAGAAATCCGACGATATCTGCGTGACTATAATCCCATACGGGTAAGCCGTTCCATTCGTGATACGGCATATCATGCCATGAGCGTGAAAGAACAGCTCACCATACAAAACAACCGTGAACCCACCATTCAGGAAATCGCAAAAGTTCTCGACATTCCCGAAGAAAATATTATTATCGCTCTGGAGGCGATTGTGGATCCCATTTCTATCTATGAACCCGTCTTTTCCGACGATAACGATACCATATACGTTATCGACCAGTTAAGCGACTTCAACAGCACTGACAGCTGGATCAATGAAATTGCTTTCAAGCAAGCCGTCAATTCTCTCGGCACCCGTGAAAAAACCATCTTTATTATGCGATTCTTCAAAGGCAAAACTCAAACTGAAGTTGCAGAAGAAATCGGCATCAGTCAGGCACAGGTTTCAAGGCTTGAAAAAAGTGCTCTCTCCAAAATAAGATATGAGATACAATAACCAAAAAAGCAGTGTACTTCATGCACACTGCTTTCAATCATTTCACTGTATCGCACCGTCAAGGTACTGTTCCAATTCTTCATCATCTCTTCTGCGTTTCTCTCTGATAATCAGAAGTGTCGTTATTGCTCCGGCAAGCAATGCCAATCCGCCTGCTACCGATATGAATATTATCCAGAATTTTTTCATTGTAAATACCTCCTGCATTAAAAACGCTCTTAAAATCTTATAATGATTATACACTTTTTTCAAAAAAATGTCAATACGCTATCATAAATTTTGTCAAAAGCACAATAAACTCCCCTGTTCTTTATACAAACAGGAGAGTTTATTTTTTATATGACTAAATTCCTAAAAAATCAGCCCTGTGAACGCTCTTTGAGTTCTTCATATCTTGCAACGGACTTTTCTTCTGCCTTCTGGAACAGTTCTTCTGCTCTTGCCGGGAAGGAACGTGTCAGTGCACTGTAACGAGCTTCGCCCATGATGAAGTCACGATAAGATGTCTTGGGCTCTTTGCTGTCAAGCGTAAACGGATTCTTGCCTTCTGCCTTGAGCAGCGGATTGTATCTGAACATATTCCAGTAACCGCATTCAACAGCCTTCTTCATCTCAGCCTGACAGTTCTTCATGCCGCCCTTGATGGAGTGCATTTCGCAAGGTGCATAACCAATGATAAGTGACGGTCCCGGATATGCCTCAGCTTCTCTGATTGCTTTCAATGTCTGATTCTGATCTGCACCCATTGCGATCTGCGCAACATAGATATAGCCGTAAGAAATAGCGATATCTGCAAGGCTCTTCTTGGCAATAGCCTTACCTGCTGCCGCAAACTGTGCAACCTGACCAATCTGTGAAGCCTTGGAAGCCTGTCCGCCTGTGTTGGAATAAACTTCTGTATCGAATACCATGATATTGATATCTTCACCGGAAGCAAGTACATGGTCAACGCCGCCGAAGCCAATATCATAAGCCCAGCCGTCACCACCGAATATCCATATGGACTTCTTGGAAAGGAACTCTTTGTTCTCAAGAACATCAAGTCTTGCAGGACAATCACAATCGAGCTTTTCAAGTTCAGCGATTACTGCCTCTGAAGCTGCTGTGTTCTTTGCACCGTCATCTTTTGTAGCCATGAATTCTGCAATCGCAGCCTTTACGCTTTCGGGAGCATTTTCACCGGCAGCTATCTTTTCGAGGTCCTCGATAAGTCTTGCACGGATTGCTTTCTGTCCGAGATACATACCATAGCCATGCTCTGCGTTATCTTCAAACAGTGAGTTAGCCCATGCAGGTCCCTGACCTTTCTTGTTGACTGTGTACGGACAAGTTGCTGCAGGTCCGCCCCAGATGGAAGAACAGCCTGTAGCATTTGAAATGTACATTCTGTCACCAAAGAGCTGAGTAACAAGACGTGCATAAGATGTTTCTGCACAGCCTGCACATGAGCCGGAGAATTCAAGCAGCGGCTGCTTATACTGGCTGCCGATAACGGTTGCAGGATTAGCAACTTCTGCCTTCTCTGTAACATTGGCAACACAGTAATCAAATACTGCCTGCTGGTCGTCCTGTGTTTCACGAGCAACCATTTTCAGTGAATTTGTCGGACATACGCCTACGCAGACGGAACAGCCCATACAATCCATCGGAGAGATTGCCAGTGTATATTTATAGTCTGTCTTGACAACAGGCTTCGGAGCTATCTTTGTATTTGCGGGAGCGTTTGCAGCTTCTTCTTCTGTCATGGCAAACGGTCTTATCGTAGCATGAGGACATACGAAAGAACACTTGTTACACTTTGCACAAGTTTCTGCATTCCACTCAGGTACCATTACAGCAACCCCACGCTTCTCATAAGCGGATGCACCAAGCTCAAATGTACCGTCTGCATGGTCAACGAATACCGATACGGGCAGTGAATCGCCGTCCATCTTGTCAACGGGTTCGAGAATGTTCTCAACCATCTTAACAGTCTTTGCATTGCCTGTGAGAGTGCTTTCAGCCTTTGCATCTTCTGCATTTGCCCATGCAGCAGGAACGTCAACTTTCACGAATGCTGTTACACCGGCATCAATAGCCTTATGGTTCATGTCAACGATATCCTGACCTTTTTTCAGATAAGACTTTGTTGCAGCGTCTTTCATGTGCTGTACAGCTTCTTCGATAGGCATAACCTTTGCAAGTGCAAAGAATGCAGCCTGCAAAATTGTGTTTGTACGCTTGCCCATGCCGATCTGTGCAGCCAAATCAATCGCATTAACTGTATAAAGCTGAATGTTATTCTTTGCGATATACTGCTTTGTTTCAGCATTGAGGTGCTTGTCAAGTTCTTCGGGAGTCCACTGGCAGTTGATAAGGAATACACCGCCGGGCTTAACGTCCTGAACCATCTTGTAACCCTTGAGAATATATGACGGGTTATGGCAGGCTACAAAGTCAGCCTTATTGATATAATACGGACTCTTGATGGGCTTGTCACCGAATCTCAGGTGAGATATTGTGATACCGCCTGTTTTCTTTGAGTCATACTGGAAATATGCCTGTACATATTTCTGTGTATAGTCACCGATAATCTTAATGGAGTTCTTATTAGCACCGACTGTACCGTCACCGCCGAGTCCCCAGAATTTGCACTCGATTGTACCCTCTGCTGCCGTATTCGGAGCGGGTTTCTCTTCCAGTGAAAGATATGTTACATCATCATTGATTCCAAGTGTGAAGTATGCTTTCGGAGCATCTTTTGCAAGCTCTTCATATACTGCAAATACGCTTGAAGGAGGCGTATCTTTTGAACCAAGACCATATCTGCCGCCTACTACTTTGACATCTCCTCTGCCCTGAGCTGCCAGTGCTGCAACTACATCCAAATACAAAGGTTCGCCCAATGCACCGGGCTCTTTTGTTCTGTCAAGTACAGCTATCTTCTTGCAGGTTGCGGGAATTGCTTCAACGAGCTTGTCAGCTCTGAAAGGTCTGTACAGTCTTACTTTTACAAGACCTACTTTTTCACCGTTAGCGTTCATGTAATCGATAACTTCTTCTGCAACGTCACAGAATGAACCCATAGCGATAATAACTCTTTCAGCGTCCTCTGCACCATAGTAATTGAACAGCTTATAATTAGTACCGAGCTTTTCATTTACTTTATCCATGTACTTCTCAACAATACCGGGCACTGCATCATAGAATTTGTTGCAAGCCTCTCTGTGCTGGAAGAAGATATCACCGTTTTCATGTGAACCACGCATTACAGGGTGCTCAGGATTGAGGGCTCTCTTTCTGAATGCCTTTACAGCGTCCATATCGCACATTTCAGCGAGGTCTTTATAATCCCATATATCTATTTTCTGAATTTCATGTGATGTTCTGAAACCGTCAAAGAAGTTGATAAACGGAACTCTGCTTTCGATGGTTGCAAGGTGTGCAACTGCCGACAAGTCCATAACTTCCTGTGTATTTGTTTCAGCGAGCATGGCATAACCTGTCTGACGGCAGGCATATACGTCGGAATGGTCGCCGAAAATGTTCAGAGCGTGTGAAGATACACAACGTGCTGATACATGGAATACGCTCGGAAGCAATTCACCTGCTATTTTGTACATATTCGGGATCATGAGAAGAAGTCCCTGTGAAGCGGTGAAAGTAGTTGTCAAAGCACCTGCGTTCAGTGAACCGTGAACGGTACCTGCTGCACCTGCTTCTGACTGCATTTCCTGAACTTTTACAGTTGTTCCGAAAATGTTCTTCAAACCCTGTGCCGACCACTGATCAACATAGTCTGCCATGGGGCTTGACGGTGTGATGGGGTAAATGCCTGCTACTTCTGTAAACGCATACGCTACATGAGCCGCTGCATTGTTACCATCCATCGTTTTCTTTTTTCTGGTAATCATTTGGAAAGTCCTCCTTTTTATTTTCAGACCTGTCTGCGCCCGACCGGTCTTTTAAAAATGACTTGTAGAAATCTACAGTATTTGCATACTGCACACAATCAATTTTAGCACTTTTTTCTTTCAATGTAAAGTCCCTATCGCAAATTATTTAAAAATATTTACAATTTTTTTATAATTTTACGCATATCACCTGAAAGATAAAGTGAACCAAATATGATGACGGCTTTATCTTTTCCGGTCTTTGCAAGTGCCTTTTGATATGCCTTTTCATAGTCATTTTCTGCATTCGCCTTTATGCCGTATTCCCTGACAATATCCGCCAATTCCTCTGCACTCATTTTTCTCGGATTGTTCGGTGCAACCGTTATGACTTCATCAAAAAGCGGAACTATCTGCGACAATGCCGTTTTCACATCTTTATCCGCCAACATTCCCACGATACCTATTTTTTTAATATCCGCCATATATTCTTTCAAAGCATTGGCAAGGGCTTTCACGCCATCGGGATTATGACTGCCATCTAACATGACAATCGGCTCTTTTTTCAAAATCTCCAGTCTTGCAGGAAAAAATGCCGCTGCAAATCCCTCTTTCAATGCACTCTCACTTATATTCAAGCCTCTTTCTCTCAATGCCTTTATCGTGCAATATGCCGTTAATGCATTCTTTACCTGATGTTTTCCGATAAACTTTATTATTAAATCCATTCCGTCAACCGAAAATTCCGAACCGTTCAAATCTGATTTCTTCACATCAACATTCTTATCCGCTATATACAGCTGATTATTTCTTTCATCAGCCGTATTTTTTATCACATCTATAACTCCGTCTTTCTGCTCCCCGTAGGCAACAGTGATTCCATTGGGTTTGATGATTCCGCATTTTTCAAAAGCTATCTTTTCATAGGTATCTCCCAAAATTGCCGTGTGGTCAAGCGATATGGACGTTATCACGCTTACAAGCGGTGTATCTATTATATTGGTAGCATCAAATCTTCCGCCCAATCCTGTTTCAAGTACCACTATATCGCATTTTTCCTCTGCATACCAATACATCGCTATAGCAAATACAAATTCAAATTCCGTGATGATTTTTCCTTCCTCTTTCATTTCTTCCACTATCGGAAACAGCTTTTCCACTATCTCACACAACTTTTTTTCGGGTATCATTTCACCGTTTATCTGAAATCTCTCCCTGAACTCCAATACATACGGTGATATAAATAAACCTGTTTTATAGCCTGCACATTTCAGTGTATTCGCTATCAGCACACACGTCGAGCCTTTACCGTTAGTGCCTGCAACATGGACAAATTGCAACTTCTTATCGGGTGAGCCTATTCTTTTAATCAATTCCCCTACTCTCTCCAGTCCCGGTTTACTTCCGAATACAAGCAGACTGTCTATCTTTTCTACTGCCTCTTGATAATTCATTCAAACATCTCCTTTTTTAAACTCCTTGTCTATTATAATCTCTTGCTGAACGTTTTTCAATATTGAATATTTGTCAATTTCATGTTACAATGATTCGTAAATATTTTTGTAAAGGAAAAATTGACATGAATACACCTATCTATTCCCAACTTGTTAAACATAAAAATCTTGATTTTTCGGCATTTCATACCCCGGGACATAAAAATCATTTTTTCACGGAAAATCTGTTTGAACTCGATTTCACCGAACTCCCTGATACAGACGCTCTTTATGAAGCTGACGGAATTATCCTTGAAACCGAAAAAAATCTGGCAAAACTCTTTTCGGCAAAACGTTCTTTGATATCTTCAGGCGGCTGTACACTTGCCATTCAAACTATGTTAAAGCTTGCCTGTCAGCGTGGAAAGAAAATTCTTTTTGCAAGAAATATCCATAGAAGTGCAGTCAATGCGTGTGCATTGTTGGGAATCACTCCCAAATGGATTCTGCCGAAATCCGACAATCCCCTTTTCACCGGTGCAGTTTCCCCCGATGATGTCGAAAAGGAATTTCAGAAAGACAATGAACTTTCTGCACTCTATGTCACTTCACCGAATTACTATGGAGAAATGACAGATATCAAAGCTCTTTCCGCAATATGCCGCAAATACAATAAATTGCTTCTGGTCGATAACGCTCACGGCTCACATTTGGCTTTTCTCAAAGAAAATCAGCACCCCATTCATTTGGGTGCTGACATGAGTGCGTGTTCACTTCATAAAACTCTGCCTGTTTTAACGGGCGGGGCTGTCCTTAATATCGGAAACCCTGAATTGATAGAAAATGCCAAAAATGCCATGTCGCTTTTCGGCTCGACAAGTCCGTCCTATCCCATCATGGCAAGCATTGATTTATGCTGTAAATATATGTCTGAAAAGGGTACAGGGGAATATCAGATTCTTGAACAAAGAGTTTTAAAAATAAAGGAACTTGCCAAAAATTATGGTATTATCCAGCCTGACGGCTTATGTGACAATACAAGAATCTGCATATCCACTCCCAATATACAAAATCAAATTGAATTTTTTCACTCACATAAAATCGAACCCGAATTCTGTGACGGCAAAAATGCCGTTTTCATCTGCACCCCATTCAACTCCGAAAGGGATTTTCAGCGGCTTGAAAATGCATTTTCAAAAATTCATGGACAGCCTGACAATACAGCTTTCAAATTCACTCTGCCTGAAACCGCTTTAATGCCACGTCAGGCAATCCTTGCCGAAACCGAAATAATATCCGTTGAAAAATCTCTCGGCAGGATTTCCGCTGACAGTGCGTGTCCGTGTCCGCCGGGAGTCCCTGTTGTCATGCCGGGGGAAATCATAGACGAAACTATCATTAATCTGCTTGGAAAAAATAACTTTATCCATGTCGTGAAATGAATCGGCTAATCAGTTCATGCGGCTTTTCAATGTAATTATCGGAATTGGCAGCGGTGTTTTCATCAAATGATGAAAAACCGCCTTTTTTCTTTGAATTGCTTTTATATATCATATACGGTACCGGATCGCTTACACTTCTTTCCAGATATGCCGGTACAGCGATATCCGATACAAGCATGATACCGAAATCTTCACCGCTTTCTTTAAGCTGTTGGACAACAGGTTTTAAAATTTCTCTGTCGAATTCGGAAATTTTCTCTGCCTTGCCGTCAAAGTCACCTTTCATGCTCATTCTGTACATATCATCAGTATATACAAATACGATATCCTGACCTTTGACAAATTCATCAAAAATATTCCTGACAATGCCGTCTTTGACAGAAAGAACTTCCATTCCCGCAAATCTGCCCAATCCCCTTGCAAAATCAACATCGGATATGACCGAACCTTTCAAGCCAAACAGGCTTTCAAAGCTTTCTGTTTCGGGAATAGAACTGTTTCCCCATATCCACAAGGCATTGGAACTGTAATCCTCCAAAATTTCACTGCTTTTTTTCATGATGTCATACAGCGGCTGAACGAAATCCCCTTTTGGCAAATATTCCTTTATGCAATCAGATAATGCCATTTCAGGTGGTGAAAAATCTCCTGCATATTCTTCGCCTTTTTTCCATATCAGAAATATATCTTTATTTCTTCCTTTGACGAATTCAAATACGTCATTTGACAGGTTTTCGGAAATTTCATCAAATATGCAGTCGAATTCATATTCAAGCATATATTCCGAACGGCATGAAAGCATCGTTTTTTCTTCATAAACTTCATCAGATGACAAATTCACAAGGCTGCACCGGAATATGATATCCTCTTTATCGGGTATCACGCCCATTTCAAATAGGGGAAAAAATGCACCGCCTTTATATTTTTTTTCGTTATAGCCCAAAAGTGAAAACAATACTTTTTCCGATGACGGATTTTCGGCAAATGCCGATGTTCTGACAAGACCTATTTCAGAAAATTTTGCCAATACATCAATACATTCCTTTTCCGCCACAGACAGAGAAGTGATATTATTGTAATCAGGCATTGGTCTGCCTGCCATACCTCCACATATAAATACTGCATATTTCATTTTTTTATTTCCTTATTTTTTGAATGTCTGGGTGGCTGCTGCCGGTTTCCTGCCGATTTTTTTCTTTTAGCCCTTTTCGGCGGCTTGGACAATAATACATATAATCCGAAAAATACCACCACTGCACAGTCCGATATCAATATAATCACTATCAATGCGGTATGTCCGCTTGAAAACATATTTTTTTCACCGTCATCCGCTTTCAGTATTCCCTTATCTTTATACAGCGACAGCTGATTGACACCCTTTAATTCATATTTATTTTCTTTTGCATACTTCTCAAGCCACTTTTTATCCGAACTGTACAGCGAAAATTTATCCGAACAGTGATTAAAGGCATTGACTTCTATGTTTTTGGGTTTCTTATAAAATGCGACTTCTTCCAAATGCTCACAGTCGGAAAATGCAAGTGACGGAATACTGACTTCACTGCTGAATTCCACTCTCGTAAGACTATGGCAATTATAAAATACCTGTGATGCCATTTCTTTCAGGCTTTCGGGAAATTCAACCCTTTTCAGATCCGTACAGCCTTCAAATGCAAAATCTCCTACCTTTTCGACACCGGTTCCCATATTGATATTCCGAAGCATTGTACAGCCGCTGAACGCATGGCTTTCTATCTCTTTCACACTGTCAGGTATCCCAATTTCCCCGAGAGCCACACAATCTGAAAAACAAAATGAAGATATCTTCCCCAATTTTTTCGGCAAAGTGATTTCCGAAATCATGACACAGCTTTCAAATGCACTTTCCTCTATCACAGAAATATTATCAGACAGCTCCGCTTTATACAGACTGCCGCAATTCCAAAAAGCACATTTACTGATTTTTTCCACGCTTTTCGGCATGACAACCGTTTTGACGGCACTGTTTTTCGCAAATGCACACTCCCCTATAACTTTCACTGTATCGGGGATAATTATATCACCGTTTTTTCCATTGTACTTCAAAAGTATCCCATCGCCTACAATGATAAATTCTTCCTTATGTCCCTGCATCCACTTCGTACCCTCAAGGGCATAACTGCCTAATCTTTTGAAACTCTGCGGCAAATGGATATTCTCCAGAGAGGAACAACCGAAAAATGCATATTCCCCTATCTCCTCCATTTTTTTCGGCAACGTGAGCTCGGACAGTTTATCACAGCCTGCAAAACAGTAATCTCCTATTTTCTCCAAGCCGTCAGCTATTTTTACGCTTTTCAACAGTGTACAGCCGCTGAATGCAGAATTTCCTATCTCTTTGACATTTTCGGGTACTATCAGTTTTTTCAGTGCCGTACACTCTGAAAATGCATTGGAACCTATCGTTTCTATGGTATTGGATATTTCAAGTTCCTTTATCGTATCATTATACATGAATGCGGCACTTTCTACGGATTTTACAATATATTTATCTACCTTTGCAGGCAGCTTCACATACAGGCTGTTTCCCTTGTAATTCATGATGGACAGGCTTTTTCCGTCTTCCGACAGCTTATATACATAATCTCCGTTATCCATGATTTCCGCTGCATTCACTTTCATGCCTACAGCGAACAATGCACATGATATCATCACCATGATAAAAAATAACATCACAATTTTCAACTTCACTGATCTGTCTTTCATCTCGCTCTGATCACTCTTTTCCTTTTATGTACGGATTCTGATTGAATTTATCACAGGCTGTTTCTCTTTTTCGATTGTACCATTATTATCAATAGGTTCTGCCTCCGTGCAAATTTTATCTACAACGTCCATACCATCGGTTACATATCCGAAACACGCATAATTTCCGTCAAGACTGGGATACGTCTTATGCACAATAAAAAACTGTGAACTTGCACTGTCCATCGGTGAATTTCTCCTCGCCATTGATATTGCCCCTCTTGTATGCAAAAGCGGATTGTCTACACCATTAGCCGAAAACTCTCCTTTTATCATCGGTGCAATTCCCTCTTTATCCGTTCCCTCTGCATCTCCGCCCTGCATCATGAAATCTTCAATAATCCTATGGAATGTCAAGCCGTCATAAAATCCCATGTTTGCCAGTGCAACAAAATTTGCACAGCTTATCGGTGCAGCTTTCTGGTCAAGCTTCACTATTATTTTTCCGTAGCCCTTTATATCGATATCCGCAAAATAAACCGTATTTTCATCAAGCTCTATCAACTCATACTTATCTTTGAGCTGACTCTCCTGAACACTTTCCTCTGTACTTGTCGTTTCCGTACTGCCATTGTTACAGCCCATTAAAACAGTTCCTGCCATCAGTGCCGCTGCCACCAATGCCATAATCTTTATGATTCCCCTTTTCACTTTTATCAAATCCCTTCCAAAAAATAAATCTTCTATATATCATATCACAAACAACAGCACTATGCAAACATTTTTTAAAAAAAGAATTGAGAGTGAAGTTTTTCACTCCACTCCCAATTTTTTATACCGGCTTCGGTTCTTTGATATACTTGATTCCGAATTTATCAAGGTCTTCTATTTTTATCCTGCCCTTTTCCAATGCCTCTTTGACCGTTTCACTCGTACCGTCCGTATATTTTACTATCACATATTCACTCTTGATACTTCCGTAATAGTATATTTCCCAGTAAGTTTCAAAGAATTTTTCCAATGCGGAATCTGTCGGTATCTGCTCTGTCACAGTCCTGTCAATAATTTCAGATACTTCCTTTACCTCTTCGGACGGTTCAGACGGTTCCGTCGGCTCTGTCGGTTCTGACGGGGTTTTGATTTCGCCCTGCTTGTACTCGTTGATGGTGCGTATAATGATATCATACAGCTTTTCGACTTTATGCTCACCAATGATAGGCTCAAGATGTGAACTGCCTATGCCTGAATCGTCTGTCAGAAATACATATGTACCGCCTGTCATGATTGCCGCACTTCTGCCGAAAAGTTCGGTATCCCTGTCACTGTTCGACGATACTACCGGAATGATTCTGATACCCGTTTCTGCCGCCTTTTTCACTGCACTTTCAAGTACCTGTGCCTTGCCGTCATGCGGCGGTGCATCAAATATCATGAACATCAGTTTAACGCTTTCGTCACTCCAGCCGCCATCATTTATCGTTTCATCAAGAATTTCCGCAACCGCCTCGGGCAAATCTCCGCCGCCCCATGCCGATTCACTGTTCAGCTTTTTATTGATTTCCTCTATATTGCTTGAAAACGGATAACGCTTCGTTGTGTAGTCATCATATTCGTCACGATAGAAATTGATTGAAAATCTTGTATTGTCTGTGCCGATTTCCTCGGCAATCGCCGTGAACTCGCTCTGCAGGAACATGAGTTCATCTCCCATGGAACCAGTCGTATCCACTACAAACATGATTTCCGTTTTTTCGTAATTTTTGCCCTCTCCGTCAAGGACAATATTCATTTCTGCATTGTTTGCCTTGGTAATGGTCTGTTCATCACTGTACTCTCTTACAGGATTCGTTCCGAAACTGCGTTCAGCCGTCTTGCCCTGACTTTCCACTTTTACATTAAGTATCTCATTACTCTTGAACAAATATGCCATGCCGTTTTTATCCGTGATGGCACTCCATACTACTTTTCCGCCCTCTGACAAGCCGCTGACATTCGCATTGACAACAGGATTGTCATTTTTATCCTTAACATTCACGGCAATACGCTGTGTCGGTTCAAGTCCGTACTGTGACGGAATAGTGATTTTTTGATTATTAACCAAATTCGTGAAAAATCCCCAGTTATTGTTGTCATTCCATACACCTGCCGTGAGCAAGCCTGCCTGCGGCTTCACCTGCGGATAATCGTAAATTTCACCTATCGTGTCACCGTAATATCCCGGTGCCGGTGCTGTCGCTGCTATTTCACCTTTTTCAGCTGCAATATCATTTCTGACAGCTTCTCCGGAAAATGCAGGTGCTTCTCCCGCAATATCTACTGCTGCTCCCTTTGTCGCACTGTCAGCGGCAGCGGCAAAAAACATATCATCATCACTAAAACGTTCACTTTCAGGTCTGCTTGTCGCATTGATTTTAGGGATAAGTTCTCCGTTTTCATTTTCGCCCCATACCTCTGAACTTTCCTTTGACGGCTCCGATACAACTTTGAACATATTTTCCGAAGTATTGCATCCCGTTACAGTTGCTGCCATTACCAGTGCTGCCATGATTGATAAAATTTTTCTTGTTTTCATCTTGAAAACCTCCTTTTGTCTATTAAGTACCGACAAAGGAGGTTTTGTTACATCATTTTCCAAAAAAAATTTTATTTTTTGCATTTTCCATGATAGCCTTATGGTCTTCCCCGTAAATATCAAACTTTTCCGCTTTGATATACTCAAATTTCTCTATTTTGAAAAATTCTTCCGCAACAGCCCTGATATAGTCATAGCCGAAATTTCTTTCCGGTATCACGCCGCCTGACGTTGTTATATATGTCAGCTTTTTGGCTTTACAGCGGCTTTTTGATGTGCCGTCGCTCAGATAATCAAACGTTACTCCCACTACACATATATTTTCTATATATATCTTCAAAAGTGCAGGGAATGACAAATCCCAGTACGGTGCCGCTATCACGATTTCATCAGCCTGTGCAAACTGTTTTGCATACCGGAACATCTCATCGGAAAAATCACCTTTTTCAATCAGTTTCTGCCTTTTCTCCAGACGGCTTTTATCAAGCGGCTGTATATCTTCCTCAGCCAATGCAAGCCTTGTAAATTTCTTGTCTTTCAGATAACACTCCGCCAGCTCTCTTGTACGGGAATGTTCTCCTCTTACACATACATCTATCAGCAAAATCATTTCTTTCACCCCATAAACAAAAAACTGCCCGAACTTTTGCCCGGACAGTTCTTGATTCATTCAATTATCTCTTGCCCTTTTTCTTCTTTGCAATCTTGACCGCAAAAATGACTGCACCTAATGCAAGTACTGCTGCACCTACTGCTTTTGCAATTTTCTTTGCCTTTGAAACATTACATTCCATGTCATCAAAGTCACATTCGTCATCGCTGTATTCTTCATCGTCAAATTCTTCTATCTCGTCAGCGTCATCAGTTTCAGCGGTTTCATCAGCTTCATCGGTTTCTTCTGCTGTTTCTTCCGTTTCCTCTGTTTCTTCTTTTACTTCCTCAGCAGCTTCTTCCACCGTTTCCTTGACTTCTTCCACTGTTTCCTCGACTTTTTCCTTTACCTCTTCAACGACATCCGCAACGGTTTCCTTTGCTTCTTCTTTTACTTCTTTCACTTTCTCTGCAGCTGCCTCTGCTGCTTCTGCAATACCTTCCTGTATCTCTGCAGCTATATCACTGTTTTTTCTATTTTTACTCATACTAAAAGCACTCCAATCTCTCTTGAAAATAAGGTCATTTTAACACCTAATTGTTACCAAACTATTAATAAACTGTATTTTTTCTACAAATTTTCACTGTGTACGCAAACCTTCCAGTTTCTCGGCATTTTCACCTACTGCGGAATACGTTACCATCGTGAACAGCAAGTCAGTTACACCCTGTTCCTTGACGAAATCCACCAGATTCAAGTCAAAGTATCTCATGTCTATTACATATATTTCTTCATACGAACCAAACAGATATCCCGGAATGGCATTTCCATAGCTGTCCTTGACAACTGCCAGCTTTCTGCCGTTCTTCACATTTGTCTTTACTTTTACGATCTGTTCATCTCCGCCCATGAAAGTAAGATATGCATTATGCTGAGGATCACCCACATCGCAGAAAAATCCCCATTCACTCATATCCGTGAAATCCTGATCGTAATGTTCCGTTACACAATCCTCTAAATTTGACGGTGTATAATAGATGAAATCTTCCGGATCGTTATTGATATTCGGATCTTCCGTAAATGCGTACATTGTGCCGACAAAGCCCTCTATTGTATTTTTCTTATAAGTCGAAATATCTTTGAAATCAAGGTCTGCCGCCTTTGCAAATTCCTGTGCGGCATAATACGCTCCCAGCGGTGTCCAGTGATGGTCTGTCCTGAAATAGATATCCTCTGATGTGTGATATCCTAAAACCGTATCAATATCGACACTCACAATACCGTCATCAAGCCTTGATGCAATACTGTCAAATACTTCTTTCTGATTTGCGGTATATCCCGAATAGTTGGCAGGCGTGTAATATTCACTTGCCAGCGGTGCTATCATGGAATATATCTTTACACTGTCACCCAAATCTTCATGGAAATGATTCAACGCTTCCACATAGGTATTTCCTGTGCCGCCGCCGAACAGTTCCAATGCCCTGTAATGTCCGTTATGCTTGACAACGATAATACCATTTTCAACCGTATATTCTGCATCACCCATCTGACTTGTTTCAAGTTTCGACTCTTCCTGTGATTCCTGTTCGGAAGTTTCAGCCGCTTTGGAAGTTTCAGCCGGTTTCTGACTCGTTTCATTTTTGGAAGTTTCAATCGGTTTAGGCTTTTTGTCAACTTCCTTTACATTTATCATCTTTACTTCATCTTCCGTATGAAGTCCGAATATGCTTTTGAAGTTATAACCGGCTGTCTTGAAACTGTCACGATAAGGCACTGTATCATCATAGAATGTTGACACGCCTTTTGTGAACTCTCCCGAAAAATACGACTGCAAAGAAAATTCCGGAAACTGTGCCAGTTTTCTTTTTTCTATCTGCGATTCTGTCGAATGGGGAAAGAACATCAAAAACAGTGCAATCAGTCCAAACACCAAAATCAACAGCCTTATGCATATCGAGCATATAAAATCTTCCACAAGCGGTCTTCTGGCACGGTTATAAATATAAAGTTTGCTTTTTGGCTGTGTTTTTTTATCTTCCATGTTCCGACCTCCGCTTAAAATCTGAAATACAGGAACGGATTATTTGTATTGTCCACAAGAAGTATACTTGACATGACAAGCAAATAACAGCATATAAGCGTTCCCAAACCTTTTCCGACCGTATATACTGTATTATTGCCCCATTCGTTAAAGAAATATTTCACTTTCTTCAGAACCGGCATTGACACAGTTACTGCAAAGATAATCAGGAACAAGTTATTCAACAGGGAATTCCATGTGGCTATATCTGCAAATGCATTTCCTTTGAAAAGCATTCCCATTCCGCTGATATTCACGAAGAAATTGCCTAACTGACGCATATCCGAGAAACAGAATATACCAAATCCCACTACAATAATCAGCTTGCTGTAAATATGCGTCCAGACCTTGTTCCATTTTTTCATTCTCTTTTTGCCTATCTTCGTTTCGATGAATATGAATATTCCGAAATACAAGCCCCAGAAAATGAAATTCCATGATGCACCATGCCATAAGCCCGTACAGAACCATACCAGAAACAAATTGGCATATTTTCTCTGCTTGCCGAATATCGGCATATAAAACAGATAATCCCTGAAAAATGAACTCAATGAAATATGCCATCTCTGCCAGAATTCACTGATGGTCTTGCAGATGAACGGATAATTGAAGTTTTCATCAAAATGGAATCCGAACATTCTGCCAAGTCCTATCGCTATATCAGAATATCCGCTGAAATCAAAGTATACATACAGGGAATAGCATATCACTACAAACCATGTTCCCAGAAAGGACATTGACGATATATCATTATATGGATTGCCGTTGAGAAAATCCCCGAAATACTGCTTCACGATATCATATAAACCGTTTGCCAGAATGACTTTCTTTGACAAGCCTATAATTGCCCTCATGGCTCCCTCTGTGATATCCACTGTGGAGGGATTTCTGTTGTCTATTTCATGCTCTATCACACTGTATCTGACGATAGGTCCTGCCACCAGCTGCGGAAACAATGACAAATACAGCAGAAATTTATAAAAATGTTTCTGAGGCGGAACCGTTTCCCAATAGCAGTCCATGACATAGGAAATTGCCTGAAACGTGAAGAAACTGATTCCGATAGGCATAATAATATGCGGTACAGGTATCCCTGTATGCAGAAGTCCGTTGATATTCTCCACGAGAAATCCCGTATATTTGAATATCACCAGCAAAAGCAAATCGACACCTATCGCTATGCCTGCACACGTTTTTGCTTTAGGCGTATCTTTATATTCGCCTATCTTCTTACCCATGAACCAGTTGAGCCATGCACTGAATATCAGCATGAATACCCATATCGGTTCACCCCATGCATAAAATACAAGTGACGCAATTATCAGCACAAAATTTCTGTATTTCACATCTTTCCTGAGATAGTATGCCAAAAACACTATCGCAAGAAACACATACAGAAAAAACAATGACGAAAAGACCAATTTCACACTTCCTTTTCTTAATTATTTCCAAACGCAGATTTTATTCTATCACTACTTGATAATTTTTACAAGATAATATAAAAATTATCTCCTACAAAAAGCCTTCCCGTTTTTTGTGCAAATTCAATGATAACTGTTCTATGCAAAATCTGCTTTCATATCTTCTCTTTTACAGTGTGCCCGAATTCTCTCTTTTGAAAACCTGATATTTCGGAATTTACACATCAAATTCCTTTCTTTATTGCAGAAATTGCCGCTGCTGCATCTTTCGCTTTGAAAATTCCTGTTCCCGATACGCATACATCCACTCCCGCAGCGGCAGCAAAACAAGCATTCTTTTCCGATATGCCTCCGTCCACTTCCACAAGTACTTCCAGACCTCTCCTTGCACACTCCTCTTTGATAGCCGTCACCTTCGGCAGCATATCCGCCATGAATGACTGTCCACCGAATCCCGGTTCCACTGTCATCACCACAATCACATACACCTGATCCAGATATTCATATACCACTTCCGCAGGTGTTTTCGGCTTTATCACCAATCCCGGCTTGACACCCCTCGATTTTATCTTTTCAATCGTTTTTTCCGTATCCGACTTTGACTCAACGTGAAATGTAATAATATCCGCTCCGGCATCTGCAAATGCATCTATATAATCCAACGGATCGTCTATCATCAAATGCACGTCAAACGGCAAATTTGTATAAGGTCTGACTGCCGATATGATTGCCGGACCTATTGTTAAATTCGGTACAAAATGACCGTCCATTACATCGAGGTGTATCCAGTCGGCTCCTGCCCTGTCTACTCTCTGTACTTCCTCTCCCATTTTCGCAAAATTGCATGAGAGCAATGATGGTGCTGCTTTCATCTTTTTCCTTCCTTTTATTTTATTTTAATAAGTGATGTCGTTATCGTTGCAAGTGCCCAGAATACAATATATATCAGCACTTCAAGGCTGCCCAGCTTCTGGAATCCCGATAAAAATGCGATTGCCGAAAATATCAGTATGCCGAAAATAATGCTTGCATACTGGAAAAGACTCGCTGCAATAACCGATGACTTCATTTTGATACAGCCTGAAACTGCCGCTGCAAAGGAGGTCAGTTTTCCGCCTGTCACAAGATATGCCCTTGACTGCTCGTCAACCGTTCCCATCACTTCATTGCATATATTTCCCAGACCTGTCGGCAAAATCGTTACACATCTGTGAAACAGTCCGAATCTCTCTGCAATCTTCTCTTTCGTTATATTCGGATCAATCGTCCTTATCAGGAAACTTACACCATTTTCCTGAAGTTCTCCCAGTTCTCTGGCAATTCTCCTGTCCGTCCTGTATGACAGCATGAACATGACAACAAGTTCTCCGTTTACCGATATATAGGCAACTTCTCCGCCGCCTTTTTTATATTTATCTTCCAGTTCTTTCCTTGGCACTTTGATATTATGCGTTTCAAGAAGTGTCCTGTTGCCTATAAGCACCCTCTGCTTATTCACCCATGCAAGCAAACCCTGTTCATCTTCATATACAACGCTGTCCACTTTCGGCAGACTCTCCCTTGAACAGTGCACGATATTTTCAAAAACATCAATCATCGTGCCATTCACGGCATACATGACAGCCGCACCTGCCTGAAGGGCATCGTCTATCTTCGCACGGCGGAAAACTTTCATGCCCTTCATCGTGACCGTTCCGTTGCCGTAAAGCTGGGAGGCATCTATCATCACTGCATTCGTATCACGAAACTGCTGTACCGCTTCATATCCCGATATCATCGCATCATTGGCAAGAGCCATTCTGCAAAGCTGTTTCATCGGAATATTCAGAACAATCAGACACATCACAGGCGTACCGACACAGGCTGTCAGTGCAAATGACGTGACTCCCCCCGCAAAATCAAGTGATATGATACCATACAGTATTCCCATTACAAGAGCCGTTACCGTCATGGGCGGTGCTATCTTTGCCGCCAATTTTTCACTCGGATCGGGGGCATACGACAATCTCAAAAAATTGCTCATGAATTTGGAACGCTTCATATAAGCAATTATCGCCGACTTCGACGGAAATTCACTTACCATTTTTTCGGCATTTGCGGTATCTGTATATATCTTTCCCGCATATTTCTGACCATCTCCCGACAAATATTTGAAATTGTCAAGAGTTCTCATTATAATCATCAGTTTTCCCACGCTGTTGCAGAACAACGCTATGATTGCAATAGGAACATAAATATGGTATGTACCGTTAGTGAATACATGAGGAGTGCAGAGTGCCGTCACGGACTGTATGCCTACGGCAAGAGCCGTCACCGCTGCCGCTGTATCGGAATTTCCCCTGAAATACCTCAAAGGCATAAGACCATTGACAATAGGCAGCCTTGCCACAGCTACGGCTATCGTAAACAGTGCAAAACATATAATACCGTAAAAAAGCCAGCCTGTTCTCATGGTTTCCGAAAAAAGCGGTGTATACTGCATAATTGCCGCTGCTATCAGCGACAGCACTGCTGTCACGAATAAAATGGATGTTCTCACTGCCACAGTATGCAGATTTTTTTCTATCTCCGTTTTTACGTCCTCGGCATCTCTCTGAGCTGTATAATCATCAAGCTCCTTGGCAGTCATCTCTTTTCCGGATACCGGCTCATAATATATATTCTCCGTAAAATTCCTGAAACTGAATTTTTTCTTCTGCTTTTTTGGTTTTTTCTCCTCCGATATTTCCGTTGGTTCTTCCTCTTTCACGGGCTCGACTTTTTTGATAATAGCCGCTGCACCCGTCGGCTGTACAGGTTTCTCTTTCACTTCTTCAGCCGGCTCGGACATCTTCTGAGGCATCTTCACAATCTTTTCATTTGTTTCCTTTTCTTTTTCTTCCTGCCTGCTTTGTCTTACCGCCTCATATTCTCCACGAAGTGTTCTTGTGAACTTTCCCGCTATCACGATAAAAGGCTCTTCTTCCTCACAGTGATAAACAACCTGAAGGCTGCTGCCTTCACTCAGATTTTTATTTTTATCACCCTTTTCCGCCAATGACGGCTTTATCTCGGTAATCTTCGGAATATCCTTTTTCTTCCTCACGGGCGGCAGTTTTATCTCCGTTTCCTTTTCCGGAACATTGACCTCTGCGGCAGTTTCATTGATTTCAACAGTTTCTTCCGCTTTTTTATCGATACTTTCCCCGACAGCTTCCGGTTTCTTTTCTCCTCCATCGGCAAATATATCTTTTATGGCAAATTCATTGGCATCTTCATTCTTCTTGACTTCATCTTTTTTCCGGAATACAAATGGCTTTGCCAATTCAATATCTTCATCAATTTCATCTTCATCAGGCTGTTTCATGGCTAAAACCATTTTTTCCAGTTTCTGTTTCATTTTCCTGACACGTTCACTTGGTCCGCCTTTTGTATTTTCAATTTTCAGTTCATCGTTATTTTCATTCAATTCAGCCATTTTATCACTCTCCGTTTACAGATTTTATCCCCATTCTCTGCCTTGTGAATTCATACATCAATATCCCTGCCGCAACGGACGCATTCAGAGAATTGATCTTTCCGCACATCGGCAAAGACAATATCACATCACATTTTTCTTTGACAAGCCTTCCCAGACCTTTTCCTTCCGAACCAATCACCAATGCACACGCTCCCTTTAAATTATTTTCCGCATACACTGTTCCGTCCATGTCGGCACCGTATATCCAGCAGCCCCTTTCTTTCAGTTCTTCCAGAACCGTCGGTATATTCGTCACTCTCGCAACAGGCATATATTCATATGCCCCTGCCGATGCCTTTCCCACGGTATAATTCAAGCCTACCGCACGTCTTTTTGAAATAATAATCCCGTGTGCTCCCGCACATTCCGCTGTTCTGATAATCGCTCCCAGATTATGCGAATCCTCTATTTCATCAAGCACTATAATAAACGGCTTTTCATTACGGCTCCCGGCAAGCTCAAATATGTCATCCACACTTGCATATTCCTTTACCGCCGCAACTGCCGCTATTCCCTGATGTACCGCTCCGCCGCACATATAATCCAGCTTTTTCCTGTCAACTTCCTTGATGGGAATCCTTTTTTCCTTTGCCTTTGCAACAATGACCTTTATCGAGCCGTTCAGTTCTCCCCTCGCAACAAGCAGATGGTCGATTGCACGCCCTGAATTCACGGCTTCACTGACGGGATTTCTCCCTGCTATGATATCACTGCCTTTTTCAAATTCCTTTTCCAAATCAATTTCACCCTTTCAATTCCTTTTCCCTTGATTATAACACAACTCCGTGCAAAATCAAAGAATTTTGACACACTTTTTGTCATATCCTTAAAAAGCACCTGCAAATCCGCTCTTTAAACCGATCTGCAAGTGCTCCGAGCCTTATTCCGCAGGTATCATAATTGTACTGCCTGTATCTCCCGCAACGGTGTTCGGAAGTTTTCCGTCCCACTTCTCTATATACATCTGCCTGAGTATCTTATCCGTCAAAGACTTCTCCAGCAGGTCATTTGATTTTGCTTCCGCTTCCGCTGCCACTATTTTCGCCTCTGCATCCGCCTTTGCCTTTGCTATCTTCGTTTCATTCTCATAATTTGCCTTGAGCTGATTCTGTTCCGCTATCATCTTTTCTTCGACTGCATTTTCAAAAGCCTCTGAAAAATCAATATTCGTCATAACCACCGTCTGTATATCCACATAAAATTTTTCATCAATGGCTTTTTTAATCGAATCCTCTACAAGCGGTGACATTGCCGCTCTGTTTGCAATGATATCCATTGCCTTATGTGCAGAAAGTGTTGCTTTGGCTTTCTCTATCGCAACGGATTCTATCCTGTCCTGCAAAACGTCCAATGAACCATACTGTTCCGCTATTTTAATCGCCTTATCCGCCAGTATCTTATACTGCACTGTCATTTGTATATCCATTGTCTGTGCATCTGACGAATACGTTGCTGTCTTTATTGATATGGTCTGTGTCTTGGAATCGTATTTCTGATAGGTCTTGGTAATCCAGAAATCAAAATATGTTCCGGCATATCTCACATTATTCGCCTGTCCGAGAAACTTCACGACTGCCACTTCACCTGTATCGACTGTATATATACTGAAAGGCACTCCTATGAATCCAAGCACACTCAATATAATACCCGCTATGCCGATACCCTGCATAACTTTCTTCCTCTTTGAAAATCCGACTGCACATACTGCAATAAATCCTGCCAGAAGCAAAATAATTCCAAGCATTACCACTATTCTGATTGCCATTGTCATTCTCCTTTGCAAAAAAATCCTGCACTTTATTATATCATATGCTTTGCAAAATGAAAAGGCATTTTTATATTTTGTAATACTTTTGATACCAAACTGTATCTTTTGCCAAACTTCCCCCAATATCTTCAGAAATTTTGTCTATCACATCGGACATTTCCAGATTCTTTTTCCATTTATCCTCAATTTTTTCAAATCCCGTCCATGCTCCCAATATATTTCCTGTAACTGCTCCTGTAGAGTCGCTGTCACCTCTGTGATTGACAGATACAACCAATGCCTTTGAAAAATCATTTTCATACTTCAAACAACAATATAAAGCAATACCAAGTGTTTCCTCTGCTACCCAGCCGCCGCCTATTTTATGTATATTTTCCAAATCATCTTCATCATTTCCGGAAAGTCCTATCGCTAAATTGATAATTTCATTCAGCTTATCTATATTTTCATCTTCGCAAAACATCTTTGAAACTGCATTTCGTGCATCAAGAATGATTTTTTTCAAGCTGTCACCATTCTGTGAAAAAACTATCCTGTTTATGATATGTGCCATGACTGCCGATGGCATATATCCCAGTGAATGACAATGTGTTATTGCCGACATCTGAGCTGCCTCAATATCTGCCTCTCCTATATCCTCAAACAACAATGCAATCGGAGCTGTACGCATGATTCCGCCGCAGCCTTTACTGCTGTTTCTCACATCTGATATATAATCCTCTATCTGCTTTTTAGACTTATTAAGCTCTATCAGCGAATGCAAACAGGTATTTCCGGGATACCTTGTTACATACAAGCCTTTTTCATCACTCAGCCATGAAATTTTTTCATCATACTCTTTTATCATCTCTCTGTCAGCATAATCAAACATTTGTGTAATAAGCCAGTCTGTATATGCCTGTCTTACATAATTTCTTGCTGTATTTCCTCCATGTGCTTTCCATGCAAGAATTCCCGCCGCTGTAAAAAGCGTCATCTGTGTATCATCGGATATCAAAGCTCTGCCATTCTTCCCCAAAGTATAGCTTTCTATGCCGTTTTCGCCATACCGTGAAAATATTTCATTTTCTTCCATGAACTCTATCACGTATCCCAATGCATCACCTGCCGCTCCGCCATACAAACAGCCTTTTACTCTATCTTTGAAATCCGCCATAAAATATCAACTCCATTTTCTTGAAACTCAAAACAGGAATCTGCACTCAATACAGATTCCTGCAAATTTTTTATTATACCGGATGTACTTTATTTTTTACGTCTGCATCAGGATTGATACCGATTTTTTTATCACGTCTTGCCTTGAAAAATTTCGGTGCTACTTCAGGGAACTGTGCATATGTCAATACATCTTCTTCCTGCTCTATCCACTGCGGTATCTCTGCACGGAGTTTTTCCAGTTCAGGCTCTATCAAATCTGCCGGACGACATTCAACAGGCTTCTGATTGCCTATGATTTTCTTTCTGAACTCGGGATCAATCGGTACAGGCGTTGTGCCGTACTTGCCGGCTACAAGGTCTTTGAACTGTCCGTTGCACATCTTGTAACGCTCTCCCAATATCACATTGAATACAGCCTGTGTTCCGACTATCTGCGAAGTAGGCGTTACCAGCGGCGGATAACCGGCATCTTTTCTTACTCTCGGCACTTCTTCCAGAACTTCCGTTAATTTATCACTCTTGCCTGCATCTTTCAGCTGCTTGAGAAGATTCGACAACATTCCGCCCGGAACCTGATAAATCAATGCTTTTGCATCTGTCGCAAGCATTTTCGGATCAAGCAGACCACTCTTGATGTATTTTTCTCTCAATCCCATGAAATACTCTCTTATTTCAGACAGCTTTACCAAGTCAATGCCTGTATCGTATTCCGTAC
The DNA here is from genome assembly GCA_902801715.1 of uncultured Ruminococcus sp. GTDB lineage: Bacteria > Bacillota > Clostridia > Oscillospirales > Acutalibacteraceae > UBA1213. Next base: position 26,792 of record CADCJK010000002.1, read on the forward strand.
CTTGCAAAGCTGCTACCATGGATTCTGTCGGGGCATGAGATGTTCCGTTTGCAAGCGGTGACATAGCTGTGTCTATTCTGTCTGCACCTGCCTCTATGCCCTTTAACAAACACATGGACGCCAAACCTGATGTATAATGTGTATGTATCTGTACGGGAATTTTGACAGCCTTTTTGATAGCCTCGACCAATTCCGCTGTATAATACGGTGTAAGCAGTGCCGCCATATCCTTGATACAAATAGAATCTGCACCTGCTTCTTCTATTCTCTTGGCATAATCTGCATAATATTGAGTCGTAAATACCGGTCCCGTTGTATAACTCATGGCTACTTGTGCTTCTACATTCGGATTCTCTTTTTTAGCGACTTTTGCCGCACTGATAGCCGTTTTCAGATTCTTGATATCATTCAGGGCATCGAATATCCTGATAACGTCTATACCGTTTGCCACGGAACGCTGTACAAAATATTCCAATACGTCATCTGCATAATGACGATATCCCAGCATATTCTGTCCCCTGAAAAGCATTTGCAGCTTTGTTTTCGGACAATTCTTTCGGATAGTCCTCAATCTCTCCCAGGGATCTTCATTCAGAAATCGGATACACGCATCAAATGTTGCACCGCCCCAGCACTCCAGTGAATAAAATCCCACTTCATCGAGTTTCGGCAATATCGGCAGCATATCTTCTATCGGCATTCTTGTTGCAATCAAAGACTGATGTGCATCTCTGAGGACTGTTTCCGTAATTTGTATCTTCTTTGCCATTACAAGTAATCCCCTTTCAGTCCATTGTTACGAGAACTGTACCTGTATCGACAGATTCACCCTTATTCACTGCAACAGATACTACTTTACCATCCTTTGCCGCCTTGATTTCATTCTCCATCTTCATAGCTTCGAGAACGACCAGCACATCGCCTTTTTTAACAGCCTGACCTGCCTTTACATTCACGCTGATAATCGTTCCCGGCATGGGAGATTTAACTTCCTCTCCGCCTGCCGGTGCAGCGGCTTTCGGTGCAGGTGCTGCTGCTTTGGGAGCTGCTGCCGGCTTTGCTGCAGATACCGCTGCCGGTGCTGCTGTTCCGTCAACTTCCTCTACCTGTACATCATATACCGTTCCGTTTACAGTTATTCTCAAATTTTTCATAAATAATACTTTCCTTTCAGTTTATATATAAATATTATTATGTTTCTTCGGCAAAGTCGAAACTCTCTTGTTACTCAGCATATCAAGAGCCGCTATCAGTTTATCTCTTGTATTTTCAGGACTTATCACATCTTCCACATATCCGTTTTCAGCCGCTTTCATAGCTGTCAGATTCTCTTTTCTGTATTCTTCAATAACTCTTTCTCTTTCCGCTTTCGGATTGGCTGTCTTTTTCAGCTTTCCACCGAAATCATCACCAAGCATGATGACTGTTTCAGCTTCAGGCGTGAGAGCCGATACACTTGCACCTTCCCATGCAAAAGTCATATCTGCGGCTGCCCCTGTTCCTGCCATTGCTATATATACAGAACCGTATGCCTTGCCCGTAACAAAAGTAATTTTTGCCGTTGTAGCCTCCGCATAAGCCGATGTCAGCTTGGCAGCCGATTTGATACAGCAGAATTTCTCCGCATTCACAAACGTGATAACAGGTATACTGAATGCATCGCAGAATCTTATAAATCTTGCTGCTTTTGCACTTGCCTTGCCGTCTATTTCACCCTCTGCACCGACAAATCCCACTGTAATTCCATTCACCGTTGCCAGAACCGTTTTAACAGCGTTGCCCATGTCTTTCTGAAGTTCAACGGCACTTTCACTGTCTGCCACCTTGTATATGATATCAGATACTTTATCGGCACTTGCAGGGATTCCCTCTGCACTTATCTCGTCATAAGCCACACAAGCACCCGACAGATTATTTGACGGCAGCATTTCCAGAAGCATTCCTGCTTTTTCCAATGCCTCATCAATATCCTTTACGGCAATATGTACATTTCCGCTTTTTGCATTTTCAGCGGCTGATGACTTTTCACCGCCCGTTGAAAGAGAAAACTTTGCACTTTCCGTCATGATAACGATATCTGCACAAGCCGCTATCAGTGCCTGTGTACCGAAACAATTCCCTGCTATAACGGATATCTGCGGAACCACTCCCGACAGATTATTTGAATATTTAAGAATATCCCCGTATGCTGCAAGCATATCAAGACCTTCCGACAGTTTGCCGCCCGTTGAATCATACACTGCAACGACAGGTTCACCTGTTTTGAGGGCGAGGTCATACAGCTTTTTGATTTTAGCTGCCTGTGCCTTTGACATGGCACCGCCCGAACAGTCCGAATTCTGTGCATAGGCATATACACCGACACCATTCACTGTACCATGTCCGGCAACTGCTTCGGCTTTATCTCCAAATGCACCTATTTCCGTAAAAATCCCGTCATCAAACAACTTTGAAAGATACTCATATCCTTTAGTCATTGAATAACCTCCCTTTACTCCTGAAAAAAATTTCTACATGATATTATAGTATAAATTTTACAAAATATCAAGTATAAAATAGCTTTTGAACAGGAAAACAGTAAATTTGCATAAAAATAGTCCAAAAATCTGTGGAATAAAAAAGGCACTCCGAAGATGTTACTCTCCGGAGCACCGAGTTGACAAGCGATAATGGAATAGATTAAGCCTGTTCTTCCTTCATCTTTGCAAAGCACTCACTGCAATATACAGGACGGTCTTCACGGGGTCTGAAAGGAACCCTTGCTTCATTGCCGCATGATGCACAAACTGCTGTGAACATCTCACGTTCAGGTCTGCGTGCGGTCTTTCTTGCATCACGGCAAGCTTTGCATCTCTGGGGCTCATTCTCGAAACCCTTTTCAGCATAAAATTCCTGTTCTCCTGCTGTGAACACAAACTCATTGCCACATTCTTTGCAGATAAGTGTCTTATCCTCGTACATTCTGTTTTACCTCTCTTTGGTATCTATAAATTTTTTGCCCCGAGCGGATTTGCACCGCTGTCTTTGACTCTCCGCCAACGCTTTCACAACTAAGCTACAAAGGCATATATTCAACCGGCAGTCAGTTTCTGACCGCCAATTTTTTTCTTACTCGCTGCATGGCATTATCGCAGAATTTACGGCTTTTATTGAGTTCTGCTGCTATCTCGTCATAACTCTTTCCCTCAAGATACAGTGACAAAACCTTTTTCTCCGACTTGGAAAGACTCGTTTCCATGCGTTTCATCAGCCTTGCAAAATCCTCTTTGATGATAAATGCATTTTCAGGTTCCGTTTCCGGTCTGACAGGGATATCCTCCGACAATTCCTCCGTGCAGATTGTTCTGCCTGCCGTCCTCACTGCCGATATCATTCTGTTTCTTATACAAATGCTTGCATACGTCCTGAAAGACGCTTTGCCATTCTCATTATATGTGTTCACGGCACTGTATAATCCCAGAAACCCCTCCTGAATGAGATCATCTGTATCCATTCCGCTGTTTTGCAGATCATATGCTCTCTTTTTTATCACAAACATATATCTGAATGCCAGCTGATGAAATGCTTTCTGATTTCCCTGCCTGAAAAGACCTGTCAGTTCACTGTCTGAAAGGTTCACAAGCTCCTCAATCTCCCTGACCTCAAGCATTGAACATTCTCACCACCGTTTGCACTTCATATCATACACTATTTTTTTTGATAAGTCAATCAAATTTTATCAATTTTGCAAAAAAATTTCCATTTTAACCTATCCGTGTAATTTTTTGCACATATTTTTATGTAATTTTTACCAAAACATGATTGTATCTTCTCACAAAATACGTTATAATGTTATCAGATAAAAATTTTTCCTTTCAAGGACGTGAGATATTAATGGTTGTACAAGTAAAAAGTATCGGTCTGTTCGGCATGAATTCCTTTGACGTGACCGTTGAAACGGATATTTCAAGAGGACTTCCCGCTTTTGATATAGGCGGTCTGCCGGATGCCTCCATAAAAGAATCCCGTGACCGTGTGCGTTCCGCTGTCAGAAACTGCGGTTTTGAATTCCCTGCCAAACGCATTGTCGTCAATCTTGCCCCTGCCGATGTCAAGAAATACGGCTCTATATATGACTTCCCCATTCTCATTTCAATACTTTTCTCTGTCGGAACCATCAGAAACAATATTGATAACTGTGCTTTTATCGGTGAAATTTCCCTTTCGGGCGATGTCCGTCCCGTGAACGGCATACTTCCTATGGCGATTCAGGCTCAGCAAAGCGGTATCCGAAAATTCCTTGTTCCTGCCGAAAATGCCACTGAAGGTGCCGCTGTTGACGGCATTGATATCATACCGATTCAAAACATCACTCAGGCAGTCGATTTTCTTAACGGTGAAATTTCCATTCCCCCTGCCAAGCCTGCCGAAATCCATCAAAGCTGTATGCCCGAATACTCCATAGATTTCTCAGACGTGAAAGGACAGTTTGCCGCCAAACGTGCACTTGAAATATCCGCCTGCGGCGGTCACAACATTCTTTTAATCGGCAGTCCCGGATCCGGCAAAAGTATGCTTGCTAAACGTGTTCCCACCATTCTCCCCGACATGACTTTTGATGAAATGATTGAAACCACTAAAATTCACTCCGTTGCCGGCACTCTCCCAAAGGATTCCCCTCTTATCCGTGTACGTCCTTTCAGAAGTCCGCATCACACGGTATCCTATGCCGGTCTGTCGGGCGGCGGCACGATTCCAAGACCAGGTGAAATTTCCCTTGCTCATAACGGTGTGCTTTTCCTTGATGAACTTCCCGAATTCAATAAAAATGTCATGGAAGTTCTCCGACAGCCCCTTGAAGACGGTAATATCACCATTTCCCGTGTCAATGCCACGCTCACCTATCCATGCTCCATCATGCTTATCGCTGCCATGAATCCGTGTCCGTGCGGTTATTTCGGTCACCCTACCAAAAAATGTACCTGCACACCCAAAATGGTTTCTTCCTATCTCTCCAAAATCTCCGGTCCTCTCCTTGACAGAATCGACCTTCACATTGAAGTTCCGCCTGTCGAATTCAAAGAGCTTTCTTCCTCCATCAAATCGGAATCCTCTGCCGAAATCAAAAAACGTGTTGACCATGTACGGCACATTCAGAATGAACGATTTAAAAATACAGGAATCAAATGTAATGCCCGTATCACGCCGGCATTACTTTCCGAAATGTGCCCCATGGACGACAATGCTAAAAATGCTCTCCAGAAAGCCTTTGATGTACTCGGACTTTCGGGACGTGCCTATGACAAAATCCTGAAAGTTTCCCGCACCATTGCCGACCTCGATAATTCCGATGTCATTCACCAGAACCACATTTATGAAGCCATTCAATACAGAAGCCTTGACCGAAAATACTGGAGTTCGTAATTTTCATATCTCCCTCTGCATATCTTTTTATGCAGGGGGGATTTTTTTGGAAAACAAAAATTTTATACGTTCTCAACTTCTCATTATCATACAGCTTGCAATATGCTTTATTGTCATCATCTCCGCATTTGTCATGAAAGCCATTGGCGGTGACATTCATGCCGCTGTCGGTACATGGTTCTTTGATAACTACAATAATTCCATTTTCACCGATACAGCGGTTTCTCCTCTCAAATTCAACGACAATACTTCTCTCACCGAAACAAGCCGCTCTTTCGAGGATTCAAAGCCATGAGTTTTAAATTCCGCCATCTCTGCATGGAAATCAGCTTTCCTTTAGTCGCTTTAATGACAGCCGTTATTATCTTTGATACTTCCATGTCCGTGATGATATGCTTTGCAAGCGTAATTGCACATGAAACAGGTCATCTCCTTGCCATGAAGCATTTCGGCTCCTACCCTCAGAAAATAAAACTCACTCTCTTTGATATCGCCATCATTGACTGCAAAAAAACTACCCGTTCCAATAAAGCAGAACTTATTATAACACTTGCAGGTGTAACTGTCAATTTCATTCTTGTAATAATTTCTTACTTTTTAATAAATATATTTCAAAATCCTTATATCGAGATGTTTCTGGATACAAATTTCACTCTTGGTTTATTCAATATTCTTCCGATAGATTCCCTTGACGGAGGTCAGGCTCTTTTTATACTGCTTTCAATGAAATTTTCACCTTTCACTTCCATGAAAATTCTCGATATCATTTCATTTATGATTCTCATTCCTGTTGCCGTCATGGGATTTCTCGTTCTGCTCCAATCAAAATACAACTTCACACTTCTTTTGACTGCTCTCTATCTTATCGCCATTATCTTACTCAAAAACAGAAAGTCCCTGTAAAATGACAGGAACTTTCATTTTTTTACTTATTCATATACTCTATCATCATATTGGCAAGGGCTTCACGGGAATATTTCTCTCCGATAATATCATAATATTCCTGCAATTTCTCTACAGGCATTTCAGGCAGACTCTGTATTTTCTTTGTCAAGTCTTCATACGACTGTATATACGCTTCCGGTATTCTTGCCATAACTTCCTTTGAACCCTGATTTGCCCTCTATATACGGCATTCCGAACGAATGATTCAGTGAAAAATCCACTACCGCATCATGTTTTCTTATCTCACCCGGACCATTTGACGTACTGCCTTTATATTTGATGTAATCCGTCAAATCTTCTTCAATGAGCCTGTCAAGGAATCTTTCCACATAATTGCCCGTGCCGTATACGTCTATCACGATATTTCTGATATCGTTATCCCTTAAATAACAGCCGTAACCAATCAAATTATCTATATCCGTTTCCCTGTCCTCACTCACTCTCAGAAGATATATACCCCTGTAAACTTCCTTTTCCTCTACGGGCATGATATCCTCTCTTGCAACAGACCTTGACGATTCAAGACAATTTCCCAATACAATATGCTGTTTATAATTCGTGAATCCGAACTCTTCAATATATTTCTGCCTGTTCGTTTCCGTGACAAATACAGCCTTGTCTATATCGCATTTATTCAGTTCGGGCAGTATATTCGGAAATACTTCATTGAATATCTCAACGGGACAATGAAAGAAATATATTTTATTCTTTATCATTTCCGACTTGCCGTCATTCAGGAACAAATGCAGAGATTCTCTCGTTGAAATGACGGTTTCACTGTTCGTTTCATCAAGCCATTTCGTTAAACTGTATCCCGCATACGGCTTTAAATTCACGATATCCTTATCGTATATCAAATAGGAAAACAGCTTTTTATTCCTGTAAAAATGCCTCTTATACAGATTCAAAGGGCTTTTTCTGTTCGCATCATACAGCGGTTTCAGATTCAGGGCATACGGCATTTGTTTCGGCTTCTGATTTTTCTTCAAAGACAGCAACTGCACTAAATAGCCTTTTTCAAGAAATGCCTCCGCCAATGCCCTTGTTGCAAATACCGTTCCGCCTATGCCATAAAAATTATATCCGATAAACGTAATTTTATGGTGCTGTATCTTCGCAAAATCCCTGTACATCTTCGTGATATGCTTTCCTGCCAGTATATAATCAAAATCAATATTTTCGGGCAGTCTTGAACGGAAAAACGGATTCACTCCGTACTCCTCATTCACCAACGCTTTTATCAAATCTTTCGATTTCTTGATATTGCACTCATCAAGTTCCTCTGTCGTGCAGTAGAGTTTTCTCTTTTTGAGATAATCTTCCATATCAGGCTGAAATAATATGACAGGCTTGCCTAAAATCGTTACGTCAAAGCCTACAGAAGAATAATCCGTTATCAGAACGTCACATTTCACCAATTCGTCCATGACATCCACTTCTGAAGCGTGTTCAAATATAATGTGCGGATTGTCAATTTCACCTTTCAGCATCTGTATCTTTTCTTCATCGAAAAATTTATGCACACACAATACCAAATCTGTATTTGTCCTGTCGAGATACTCCAGCAATTCCTCACTCGTTGTGACTCCCTTTATTTTCTTCATGAGAATTTTCGTTGAAAGATTGTTTCCGAGATACTCCCTCCATGTCAAAAACCACAATATCCTTTTATTTTCAGGCTCATACTCTTTGAAACGTCTTACCAATTCGATATATCTCGGCTGATACTCCCCGTAATACATCTGATACGGCTTGAAATCGTTCATTTCTTCAAAGCTCTCTTTCACGAGCTTATTATAATATACAAATCTGAAGAAGTTGTTATTATATGACTTGCCTTTATAATCAAGCACTTTCATGCCAAGTGTGCCATGCTGTAAATAGATAACAGGCTTTTCCGTTGACAGATCGAGTTTTTTGCCAAGCACGTTTTCGGGACGGACATCTCTGTAACTCTGGGCTACCAAAAACATATCCGCTTCAATATACAATTTCAAATGTTCCGGTGTATCTCTCCATACAATGAACTTTTTGCAGTATTCCGGCAAACTTTTATATAATGCCACATTATCGGGATTTTTCTCAAGGACTAAATATTTATCGATATCATCCTTTTTCTTCACGGCTCCACGCCAGAAATAATATCCGTTATTATCTGCCGTTTTACTCAGATTTTCACCTATCAGCCATATAAATTTCCCCATGCTTTTTTTACACTCCTATCTCTCAAATGACGATTTCTCGGGCAATATCTTTTCAAAACATTCATTCACTTTATGTTTCTTATCCTCAAAATTCAAAGTTCTCGGTGTGTCATTGATACATACCATCTGATATTTCTGAGTTTCAATCGCCTTACACAAATCACCAAAATTTTTTTCTTCTATATGAAAGCACTCCCCGAACCTGTCGGAACGCACTTCATAATTGCCTTTGCAGAACTGCCAGTATTTGAACAGCCACTGATTCACATGATACTCTTTCCTGAATTTATCCATACAGGTTTTATCGAGAATTTCAGGATACTTCTGCCAGACTTCTTCAAGCGTTGACCTGCAGAACCCTGACGGCAAATGGTCATAGTGAAATCCCGGAAACCATTCCCACGGCACTAACAAAACGGTTTTCATGACCTTTCGGAAGCCGTTCTTCATACTGAACCACTTGCCAAAATCTCTTTTCATAATCACTTTTTTTTGGTCTTTGAATTCCGTATTGATAATTTCCATATTCGAGCCGTTGAAATGCCCTGCACTGTCATGCCCGAAATAAATGCAATTCAAGCCGAATGTATCACACGGCTTGCCGTTTCTGAAAAAATCCGTTTCACTGACTTCTTTTGTAATAAACATATCGTCATTGAAATACACAAAATGTTCCGACAAGCCCTTTATCCTGTGCATATTCAACTCTATGGCATGAGAACTGAATGTAGGAAGATATTTTTCAGGGATATACTCTTTATGATTCACGATATGCAGTTTCGGATTGCTTGTATCAAGCCATTTCGGAAGATGTCCCCATGTGATAAAATGAATTTGATTCACCCA
>CADCJK010000003.1 GCA_902801715.1 uncultured Ruminococcus sp.
TCGGGCAGACTTGAAGAAATGCCCGGTGAAGAAGGTTATCCTGCTTACTTGGGCAGCCGTCTGGCTCAGTTCTATGAACGTGCAGGTCGTGTGCTTATCAATGGCACTGACGACAAAGAGGGTGCATTGTCCGTTATCGGTGCAGTATCTCCCCCCGGCGGCGATATTTCCGAACCTGTTTCACAGGCAACTCTCCGTATCGTGAAAGTATTCTGGGGACTTGACGCTAACCTTGCTTATAAACGTCACTTCCCGGCTATCAACTGGCTGACAAGCTATTCACTTTATACAGACCAATTGGAAGATTGGTTTGCAGAGAATGCTTCCAAAGACTTCATGCAGCTCCGTGCAAGATTGATGTCACTTTTGCAGGACGAATCTGAATTGCAGGAAATCGTTAATCTTGTCGGCATGGACGCTCTTTCCGCAACGGACAGACTCAAACTTGAAACAGCCCGTTCCATTCGTGAGGACTATCTCCATCAGAATGCATTTGATTCTGTCGATACATATACTTCACTGAAAAAACAAGTTCTTATGATGAGGGCAATTCTGCTTTGCTATGACAAATCCGTTGAGGCTCTCAAAGATGGTGCAGATACCGAACTTTTAATCGGAATGTCAGTGCGTGAACGTGTGGGACGTTTTAAATATGAAGATGAAAAGAACATCGACAGAGAATTTGAAGCCATCAGCACTATGCTTGAAAAAGAAATCAAAGATGTACTTGAAAGGAGTGAGGACTGATGCCTAAAGAATACCGTACTATAAGAGAGGTTGCAGGTCCTCTTATGATGGTCAGTGACGTTGAGGGCGTTACCTATAACGAACTTGGCGAAATTGAACTTCCCGACGGAAGTATCAGAAGATGTCAGGTGCTTGAAGTGGACGGCAAAAATGCCCTTGTACAGTTGTTTGAATCCGCCGCAGGCATTAACCTTGCACATTCCAAAGTGAGATTTATCGGACGTTCCATGGAACTCCCCGTTTCACCTGATATGCTTTCACGAGTGTTTGACGGCTTGGGTAATCCCATTGATGACGGTCCGGCTATTATTCCCGAAAAGCGTCTTGATATCAACGGTACTCCCATGAATCCCGCCGCCCGTGACTATCCGCAGGAATTCATTCAGACAGGCGTTTCCGCTATAGACGGCTTGAACACTCTCGTAAGAGGTCAGAAACTGCCGATATTCTCCGCTTCAGGCTTGCCTCATGCACAGCTTGCGGCTCAGATTGCAAGACAAGCCGCTGTCCGTGGCAAAAATGAACAGTTTGCCGTTGTATTTGCCGCTATGGGTATCACCTTTGAAGAATCGGAATTTTTCGTTCGTTCATTCCGTGAAACAGGTGCTCTCGACAGAACTGTCATGTTTGTAAATCTCGCAAACGATCCTGCTATTGAAAGAATCGCAACGCCCCGAATGGCTCTGACTGCCGCTGAATATCTTGCTTTTGATATGGGTATGCACGTTCTTGTTATCATGACGGATATTACAAACTATGCAGACGCTTTGCGTGAAGTTTCCGCCGCAAGAAAGGAAGTTCCCGGCAGACGTGGCTATCCCGGTTATATGTATACCAACCTTGCAACGCTTTATGAACGTGCAGGCAGACAGAAAGGCAAAAAAGGTTCTATCACCATGATACCGATTCTGACCATGCCCGAAGATGACAAAACGCACCCCATTCCCGACTTGACAGGCTACATCACGGAGGGACAGATTATTCTCAGCCGTGAACTCTACAGAAAAGGCATTACACCGCCTATTGATGTTTTGCCGTCACTGTCACGTCTGAAAGATAAAGGTATCGGTGTAGGTCGTACAAGAGAAGACCATGCCGCTACCATGAATCAGCTTTTCTCCGCTTATGCCAGAGGTAAAGACGCAAGAGAATTGATGATAGTTCTGGGTGAATCCGCTTTGACCGATATAGATAAGAAATATGCGGAATTTGCAGAGGCTTTTGAAAGAGAATATGTATCTCAGGGTTATACGGCTAACCGTACCATTGAAGAAACGCTTGATATCGGCTGGAAACTGCTGCATATTCTCCCCAGAAGTGAATTAAAGAGAATCAAAGATGATATGCTTGACAAATACTATGGAAAGTAAGGTGTTGAGTATATGGCAGTAATGAATGTCAATCCCACGAGAATGCAGATGACAAAGCTCAAAAAGCAGCTTCAAATCGCAAGGCGTGGACATAAAATGCTCAAAGATAAGCGTGACGAGTTAATGCGGCAGTTTATCGAGCTTGTTAAAGAAAACAAAAAACTCCGTGAAAAAGTGGAAGCACAGCTGGAAGAATGTAATAATCACTTTATCAACGCAAGTGCCGTGATGAATAAAAAGGCTTTGGAATCGTCTTTGATGTCGTCAAAACATCAGACAGGCGTTGAAGTGGACGGCAAAAATATTATGAGTGTAGATGTACCGCTGTTTTCGCAGGTTCACGGAAGTGATGACGGCGGTGAGATATTCCCCTACGGCTTTGCATTCACGTCATTTGAATTGGACGATGCCGTGACGGAATTGAACAGCGTTTTGCCGGATTTGATAAAACTGGCTGAAATTGAAAAAAGCTGTGAACTGATGGCGGCTGAAATCGAGCGTACAAGAAGGCGTGTCAATTCCCTTGAACACGTCATGATTCCCAGATATGAGGAAACGATAAAATACATTGCCATGAAACTGGAAGAAAATGACCGTTCCAGCCGCACAAGGCTCATGAAAGTAAAAGATATGCTTCTTGAAAAGGCTCACGGCTATTCCGAAAAGTATAATTAAACACAAAAAGGAACGGCTTTTTGAAACCGTTCCTTTTTTCCTGAAAAATCCCCTCTGTAATGGTTGATAAACCGGATTACAGAGGGGATTTATTTTTATCGGTTTTTATTGCCGGATTTATCGGCATCTGCTGATTGAAAATACAGTATGCTTACAGATTTTCGACAGGAGCGATACCCCAGATTGTATCGGCATAGTCACGGATAGAGCGGTCTGCTGCAAAACGTCCTGCCTTTGCGATGTTCACAAGTGACATTCTGTTCCAGCCATTAGTATCGAGATAGAGTCTTGATGCCTTCTGCTGAGCGATGGAATAATCGGCAAAGTCTGCAACAACCATATACGGATCCTGTGAAGCAAGATAATTTGCGATATCATCAAAGCCGAATTCCGAACGAATACCGTCAACTGCCTTTTTGATAATGTGATTGTTATTATAGGGAACAGACGGCTGATAGCCCTGTTTCTGAAGCTGTCTTACTTCGGGAGTTGTCATGCCGAATATAATGGCATTGTCACTGCCGACAGCTTCAAGAATCTCCACATTGGCACCGTCAAGAGTACCAAGGGTGATTGCACCGTTTATCATAAACTTCATGTTACTTGTACCGGATGCTTCCGTACCTGCAAGTGAAATCTGTTCGCTGATTTCAGCGGCAGGTATGAGTTTTTCTGCAACGGATACTCTGTAATCTTCAATATAGATAACTTTCAGCTTATCATTGACACGATGGTCATTATTAATCTTGTCGGCAAGAGCAACAATAAACTGTATGATTTTCTTTGCAAAGTAATAACCGGGAGCAGCCTTTGCACCGAATATATAAGTTTTAGGCTTATACTCTGCATTGGGATTTTCACGCAGCCACTGATATGTGCTGTAGATATGCAGGGCATTCATCAGCTGACGCTTATACTCGTGAAGTCTTTTTACCTGTACATCAAAGATAGAGTCTGTATCTACAATGATGCCGTTATTTGCCTTGATAAACTTCGCCATATACTCTTTGTTCTCTTTTTTAATCTCTGCAAGTCTGTCAAGTACGGAACTGTCATTTTTATAATTCATGAGTTTTTCAAGTTCATTGGCATCTTTGGTAAAGCCGTTGCCTATCAGATTAGTGATAAATTCAGCCAATTTCGGATTGGACTGGTTGAGCCATCTTCTGTGGGCGATACCGTTTGTCACGTTCTTGAATTTTTCGGGAGTCAGAGTATAGAAATTATGGAAAATCGTATCTTTGAGGATTTCGCTGTGCAGCTTTGAAACGCCGTTGACGGAATGGCTGGCAATAACGGCAAGGTTTGCCATTCTGACCGCACCGTCACTGATGACTGCCATATCCTCTATCTTTTTCCATTCAACACCGTTTTTAGCCATATTGGCACGGAAACGTCTGTCTATTTCTTCAACAATCTGATAGATACGGGGAAGTTTTCTTGCAAACAACTCTACAAGCCAGCATTCGAGAGCTTCACTCATAACCGTGTGATTGGTATATGCAATCGTTCTTGTCACGATATCCCATGCTTTATCCCAGTTATAGCCGCAGTCATCCAGCATGATTCTCATCAATTCAGGAATGGCAAGAACAGGGTGTGTATCATTGAGGTGTATTGCGACATAATCGGGCAGACTGTCAAGAGAATCATAATTTCTGAGATGTCTTTGTATGATATCCTGTATCGTTGCAGATACAAGGAAATACTGCTGACAAAGACGCAGACTCTTTCCCTCTGAATGATTGTCTTCGGGATAAAGTACTCTTGTCAGGCTTTCTGCAGTAGCCTTCTGTTCGACGGCACGGACAAACTGTCCCTGACTGAATGCCTTCATATCGAATATATCGGAAGTAGCTGCCCAAAGACGCAGTCTGCTGATACCCTTGCCGCCGTCACCCGGTACAAGCATATCATAGGGAGTTGCAATAACTTTTGTAGCTCCTTCGGGTGTTACAATGTGATGATTGCCGTCCCATTTTTCAACGACTCTGCCGTCAAAATATACCGAAACGGATTTTTCGGGGTGCGGCTGGAGCCATACAGAGCCGCCCGGCAGCCAGAAATCAGGCAATTCCGTCTGCCAGCCGTCAACGAGTTTCTGCTTGAAAATACCATATTCATAACGAAGTGAATAACCCATGGAAGGATAATTCTGAGTGGCAAGACCGTCAAGGAAACAAGCTGCCAATCTGCCAAGACCGCCGTTGCCAAGACCTGCATCGGGTTCCTGTTCATAAATATTGTCCAGCTTAATCTGCAATCCCTGCAAAGCTAATTTCATCGTTTCCTCAAGACCAAGATTATACAGGTCATTTTTGAGAGAACGTCCCATCAGGAATTCCATGCAGAGATAGTAAACTGTTTTTTTGCCCTGTGAAACAGCGGCTGATGTGAATTTCTTCTGCTGTTCACGCATGAGATCCTTGACAACCAGTGCAACCGCCTTATAATAATGCTCATCTGTGGCATCATTCGGGGCTACACCAAAGTTATGCGAGAGCTTTGCAACAATAAGCTCTCTCGCTTCATTAGGTGTGAGTTTTGCATTTAACATACTTTTTTCAGTCCCTTTCCAAATAAAAAATACAGTACACATTATAACCTAAAATTTATAGATTTTCAACTAAAATTCAAAAAAAAATGTGTTTTCAAATGTAAATTTTTTATAAATTAGTTCAAAAGCCGCTTTTTTTGTGCAAATATCCGAAATACCCCTTTATTATTTTATAAAAATGTAATATAATAAATACAAAATCGTATATCCAAAGGAGTAAAGGGAATTGAAAAAAAAGGTCAGAATCATCGTAGGCGGCACGGAATATATCGTAGTAACGCAGGAAGATCCCGAATATACACAAAAATTGGCGGAAGAAGTCAATGAAAGCATAGAAGATATGTGTATCAACGGCAGGATATCCATAACGGCTGCCGCCATACTCACTGCCGTGAATTTCTGCGACCGTCTGAAAAAATATGAAAAAGAGGCGGATGAACTCGGTGAACAAATCGAGGGATATCTCCAAGCCGCTGCGGAACAAATTACAAAATTGGATGAACTCAAAAAGGAAAATGAAAAACTGAAAAAAGATATTGAAACGTATAAAAAACGTCTGAAAGAGGAGATTTCATCTGTCAATGAATCCAATCCGATGGCTTCAAAGGCTGCACAAACTGTCGTTTCATCATGTGAGGACGGTGCAGCGGAAGATGAAACCGCTTTTTTCAATGCCTTTAAATAAATTTTAAAAGGGAGGAATTTCGATGAACCATCTGGAAATACTGGCACCGGCAGGAAGTCTTGAAAGTATTTATCCGGCTGTCAGAATGGGTGCCAATGCCGTTTATATCGGTGCATGGAAAATGAGTGCAAGAAGTTCTGCACAGAATTTCAACAAAGAAGAATTGAAAACTGCCGTTGAATACTGTCATGCAAGGGGTGTGAAAGTCTATCTTGCCTGTAATACCCTTGTGCATGACGATGAATTCCGGACAGCATGGGATATTATCCGATATGCCTGCGAATTGCCTGTCGATGCCCTTATTATGCAGGATATCGGGCTCATTTCCCTTGTGAGAAAGTATGCTCCCGATATGAGAATACACGGCTCTACACAAATGTCCGTGCATACTTCAATGGGTGTGCAGTATCTTGAAAAAATGGGGCTTAAAAGAGTCGTGCTTTCAAGAGAGCTTTCCGAAAATGAAATTCGGGAAATCAAAGATAAAACCAATGCAGAATTGGAAATATTCGTGCATGGTGCTTTATGCATGAGCGTTTCCGGACAGTGCTATTTCAGTGCCATGTTGGGTTCCAGAAGCGGTAACAGAGGTGCCTGTGCCCAGCCGTGCAGACTGCCTTTCAGTGACGGATTTCGGAACAATTACGCTTTGAGTCTTAAAGACAATTCTATCATAGAGCATTTGCATGAATTGTCGGAAATGGGTATCACTTCCGCAAAAATTGAGGGCAGAATGAAACGTCCCGAATATGTCGGTATTGCTGTGAAAGCCTGCCGTGAAAGCCTTGACAAAGGCACTATTGACAAAGATATTTACGGCAAACTGCAAGCCGTTTTTTCAAGGTCGGGCTTTACAGACGGCTATTTCACCGGAAAATTGGGTGCTGATATGTTCGGCATACGTTCCAAGGAAAATGTCACTTCCGCAACGGAAAAAATTCTTTCCGATATCCGTACCATGTACAAAGATGAAAAGCCGTTAGTTCCCGTTGAAATGGATTTCAGAATGAAAAACGGTGAAAATATTTCTTTGAAAGTGCATGACAATGACGGAAATGAAGTTTCCATAAGCGGTGCAGTTCCCGAAAAGGCTTTGAAAGTCGCATTGAGTGAAGAAAAATGCCGTACCAATCTCACCAAGACAGGCGGTACACCGTTTTTTGAAAACAGCTTTCATGCCGATATACAGGACGGCTTGACAGTGCCTATGTCGGAAATCAATGCACTTCGCAGAAATGCCCTTGAACAGCTCATTGAAAAGCGTACTCAAAGAAATCCCGTCAACTGCCTTGAACCGACTTTTCCGCTGACCAATTCAAGAAAAAACAAATCTCCCAAATATTTCAGGGGAAGATTCGTCAACAGCGATATCCCCGACAGTTTCCTTGACAGTGAATTGATATATGTACCTATGAATCTCACTGATGAAGAATATAATTCACTTATGGATAAGGGTTTTGCCGTAGCCGTTGAGATTCCGAGAGGTATGTTCGGCATTGAAAACAAGATTTTTGAAAAACTGAAACATATACAGACATTGGGTATCAATGAAGTGCTGGCTTCCAATATCGGTGCCGTTGAGATGGCGAAAAATCTCGATATGGATATACACGGCGGTTTCGGCTTGAATATCACAAATACGGCATCTGTCGAATGGGCGGAAAAAGAGGGACTTCTGGATATAGAAGTTTCCATAGAACTCACGCTTGAACAAATCGCAAAATTGGGCGGAAAAATACCTTTGGGCATAGTAAGCTATGGACTTATGCCGTTAATGCTGACAAGAAACAACCCTGCACCCAAAACAAATTTTATCCGTGACCGTAAGGGAATTGATTTTCCTGTGCAGACTTACGGTGCCTGTACGGAAGTTCTGAATTCCGTACCCGTCATTTTGTCCGACAGAAAAAACGAATTGAAAGGCATCGATTTTGAAGTTTATCGCTTTAGTGTTGAAAACTCTGTTGAAATTGGGGAAAATTCCATACTATTCCACAAAAACACCCTCGGCAAAGGCAATTTCACAAGAGGTTTATATTATCGGGGAGTTATATAAATCCATAATAAAAACAGACGACAGTTTTTTTACTGCCGTCTGCTTTTTTTATATGTCAACTCATGATGTCAATGTAAACATTACATTTCTCTTTCACGATGTTTTACTGATATAACTGCAATCACTGCCGTTATGAAAGATACTGCCATAACCGCAGCCATGACATGAATATTGGAACCGTCACCTGTTAAAACCGTTTCACTTGTCTGTGAAACAAAAGAACTTTCTTCCACAGATGACTCGGATTCCGGTTCAGACTCCGGCTCGGGCGATTCTTCATCTACAGAAGAACCAAGAACAAATCTTTCACTGTCTTTGAAAGATACCTTGTTTGTTTTCGTGTCGCTCTCGTTTTCATTCACGGATAACGAATATGACAATTTGCCTTTATTATCCGTTACAAAGAGCGTTACAAGATATTCCCTGTAGTCATAGTTGATGTTTTTATTCTTCGGTTTCTGTTCATATATCCTGTAAGTGAATGTATCGGGTTCTGTGATATCTATCTTAAATTTGCCCTCCGTTCCGTTGGCAATCGATAAAATATCTTCCTTGGGCATGGGGGCATTATCTTCCTGAGGTTCTATGGCTATTTTATATTCATAGTCCTTGAAATACTTCATCACTGCACATTCAACCGCTATTTCAACGGTTGATGTACTGTACGCTTCGGCATATATTCCGTTTATCAAAAAAAGAGAGACCGCACACATAAAAATACAGATATACTTCTGAAATTTCTTCATAAATATACAAATCTCCCTTCATTATTCTATATATCCGAATACAACTATCCTTGAAACAGAATCTCCCTCCGTACAAGTTGACAATGCAAGAATTTTCCTGTTTGTGTCAACGCTTACACCGGCATTTTTTTCTATGAATTCCGCCAAGCCGTCACCGAAATCAAATACTGCCTTATCTCTGGCACTCGCCCTGAATGCTGCAAAGAATTTCAGTTGATACACCTTTTCGGCATTTCTGCCTACTTCGAGAGTACCTTTGGAATGTGCTTCAAGATATTCCCTGTCGAGAAAATCATCCAGTGAACCGAACATTCTGCCGAATTCCATGTGATGTCCGTAGATAAGCGAATATTCATCCGAAAAATCGGATGAATTTCTGCTGTCAAGGAAAATGCTTCCGCCAAGGGAATATTTTCCGAAAGGATCTGTATTCAGATAAATTGTATTGTCCGTACCCTGCATCACAGGGTAGTCGATATCAGTACCATCAACAGTAAGCCATGCCACCATGTCATCGGTAATGACATCTTCTCCCTGAACGGCTGCCACTTTCATGCTTGGCTTGTATCGAAGCAGGTTTTTATCCGAAGTATGTTCAAACACATACCAGCAGTCATAAACACACCATGCCGATATCAAAAATACGATAACCAAAAAGAAGATAATCAGCCGTTCAAAGAGAACATTCGCTTTTTTAAGCAGTTTAGTCAATTATTCTTCTTCCTCAGCGTCTCTCTTTTTATTTCTGATAACGAGGAATATAATGCCGCCGAGAACTGCAAGACCGATTACAACGGGAGCTGCAACGGAAAGAATAACGCCTGTGGGGATAGTACCCTGACGGTTATTGGTAAAGTTAACTGTTACATCCTGAGCAATACCTGTTGTATTGGCAGCGGTATCTGTCTTTTCGTTTGCTGTATCATTGGTATCATCAGTTGTATAAGATGCAACATAATCTTCTTTTCCATCGACAACGGTATACTTTGTATCTTTTGCAAGACCTCTTACAGCAATACTCTGACCGTTCTGGAGATAGAACACCTGAGTAACTGTACCGTCTGCACCGACTGTAATCGTTGCAGGCTGTGTCACATCTTTTGTAATTACCGTTGTTGCACTGTTGGGATTGGCACTGATAGAAACATCTGCATTACCGTCAGTTGTGTTGTCATTGCCGTCATCTGCATAAGAGATATCATAAACTGTATTGGGAACGGCATTTTCTATGGTAAGAGTAAATGCAAAGTACTTGTCTTTTGAACCCTGGTTACCTGTTACAGTCTTGCTGAAAGTAAGGTCATATGATGTATAAGTATTGGTATAGCTTGTGCTTTTTTCAACCGTATTGTCGCCGTCTTTGGAAGGGGCGGCATCGTTCTTGCCGTTATACATCACATAGCTGGTGATAAGGAGTTTTTTATCGGCTGTCGGTACGGGGTATTTTTTCTGGTCCTCTGCACTTAAATTAGCATAATAGCCGGCATAGTCTTCTACATAAACGTCAAGTGTTCTGTAGGTGTTCTTTGCTTCACCTGTCACACCCGTATCATTTGCTACACCCTGATTGTCACCGGTTTCTGTAATGAGATAACGATAAACACCGGGCTCATCAAAACCCACACTGCCGAAATCAAGTGTGAGCGTTTTCTTTGCATACTTTTCATTGCCTGATGTGGCATCATTCCAGACAACAGCAGTATCTGCACTTGCTGCTCCTTCGGTTACGGTGTTTGCTTTGTCAGCCTGTACAAACTTGACCTCGCCGGCAGTATTGGAACCGGTCTTGGTACTGTCAACCGTAAATACAGGATTGCTGATACCGTTAAGGACAGCCAGATGTGTGCTGTCAGCATCCTTGATTACTTCTCTGTCAGCTTTTGTATCGTCGTATTTTGCAATAGCAAAGTTGAAAGCTGCATTCGGCACATTTGCGTTAACGTCCATTACAAGATACTTGTCAAAAGGCATTGTGTTCTTGCTTATGGAAACTGCATCTCCATCCGCATTGGCTATCGTTTCTGTTGTCAGACCTGAGTAATTTGAGCCTACCGCACCGACTGTCATGGGGAACATGGATGCCACAACTGCACAAGATGCGAGTACTGCCAAAAAGTTTCTTTTTTTCATTTTCTTTTCCTCCTGTAGTTTAAAATATATTTATTTATATGCCACGCCTCCGCATGATGAATACAACAACGCCCTTTACGCCACTGCGAGGTATGCCGCCGTATGAGCGGCTGTCCGAAAGGTCGCCTCTGTAGTCATTCAGTACGAAAACGCAGTCTTCGGGGATTTGATAGGGAAATTCTATGTCACTTCCCTGTGAACCTGTCGGATAAACGACATTTTCAGCGATATTCAAGCCGTTTACCGAAACACTGTCATTTTTGATATCAACAGTATCACCGCCAAAGGCGATAACACGTCCCAATCTCACTTTACTATCTTTGATGTATGTGATTTCATCCCCCTGACGAAGTTCGGCAAGCCTGTATGTCAGGCAGAAATCCCCGTCCTTTATCATGGGATATGATGCATTATCATGGCATACGCTTATCATGACAACAAAGTCAAGCAAAATCCACAATACAAGCCCCGTTATACAGAACTTGACAAGCAGTTCAATCAGATAATATTTTGCGGAACGCTTTTTCTTTTTCTTTGTTTTTTTAGGGGCATTGTCCGCCTGTTGTTCGGTTTTGACAGCCTCGTTATCCATTCCGCACCTCTCGAAATATCTCACTATTATCAATCTGAATTAACTGCAACTATAAATTATATGCGTGAAAAAAACATACTATGCCTGCACAGTATAATATTACAATGTTGTAAACTTATACATTAATGACATTTAAAGCACTTTTTTTCACGTCAAAGATTATATCACGACTTTTTTCAAATTACAAGAGGGAAAAATTGGTTTTATCAAACGCAAATGGAGAATTTTCCATTTCACGAAAATCATTTTTTGTATACTTTCACAAAACTTACCAAAAATTTCCATTTTATTTAAATTTTACATATTTCAAACTGCCTGTTTGTGCATTTTTTCAGCACCAAAAAGATTCACTTTTTGTAACACCCTTTACAGCCATGTAATTTATATTTGTGAAATTCCCTTTATGCCTGAAAATAAACATTGACAAAAAATTTAAAATATTATACAATATTTTTATATGAATTGTTTTTAAGAAAGGAAGTTACTTTTATGATAACTTTTGAAGCAAAAATAAATGAAAAGACCGTCAGACTTTATGCTGCTTATCCCATGAAGAACGCTGCAGGGGCTATTTTCAAAACTCTCACCCAGGTCAGCAGTACAGGTGAAACGGATATATTCAGTGATAAATTCATCATGGCTTTCGGCTGGTCTTTCTTCTACATGAGCGAAAGAAAAGATGAAAACGGCAATACTTTCTATGTAGTTCAGTCCAACGACTACAGAAAAAATCCCATGAACGGTGACAGAACAGATGATATCACCCTGACACTGCTTGCACAGAATATGCAGGTGGAAACCGTAAGAACTGCCAATGTTCAGCCTGAAGTCACAACTTTCAGGGATTCCATACTTGTACTCAAAGAAGCCATGAATGCCCCCGATGTATACATGAACAGGACGGAAGCCGCAAAAGACGGTGATTCAGGCTGGTATTTCGGACTGCTCGATGATCCGAATGAAGAAGACCATGCAGCAGATGATTACATCAGAATACCGTCATATGAGCTTTTCAAATTCCGTTCGGAAGCTCTCAGAGTCTTGGAAATGCCTGTCGGTACAGTTGCCGTATTCCATGAAAATGTCATGACCGCACTCGTTGACGGCAACGACCAGCCGCTTAAATTCACTACCGAAGAAGAAAGAAAAGCTGCTGCCGAAAAAAACAGGGCTGAATTTGAAGCCGAAGTTGCTGCCGCAAAAGCAAGAGCCGGATTGAAAGAAGTAAAAAAAGACGATGTATAAACTTATCAAACAAATCGGAAAAACGAGGCGTGGCGAAATCACCACGCCTCATGGCGTTATACAGACACCGGCATTCATGAATGTTGCAACGTGCGGTGCAATAAAAGGTGCTGTTTCCGCCCTTGATTTAAAAGACCTTCGCTGTCAGGTGCAGCTCTGCAATACCTATCACCTGCATTTGCGTCCCGGAAATGAAAATGTCAAAAAACTCGGCGGTCTGCACAAATTCACCCGCTGGAACGGTCCTATCCTGACAGACAGCGGCGGCTTTCAGGTATTTTCCCTTGCCAAACTCCGCAATATCAAAGAAGAAGGCGTGACTTTTGCCTCTCACATAGACGGGCACAGGATTTTCATGGGACCTGAGGAAAGCATGAAAATACAGTCTGATTTAGGCTCGACTATCGCTATGGCTTTTGATGAATGTATCGAAAATCCCGCTGAATACAACTATACCAAAAATTCCTGTGACAGAACTTACCGATGGCTTTGCCGCTGTCAGAAGAAAATGCAGGAACTCAATTCTTTGGAAGATACCATCAACAAACAGCAAATGCTTTTCGGCATCAATCAGGGCTCAACCTATGATGATTTAAGAATTGACCACATGAAGCGTATTGCGGAACTTGACCTTGACGGCTATGCCATAGGCGGTCTTGCCGTGGGTGAAACTGCTCAGGAAATGTATCATATCATTGACGTTGTAGAGGAATATATGCCGAAAGACAAACCCCGTTATTTAATGGGTGTCGGAACACCTGTGAATATTCTTGAAGCCGTACATCGTGGAGTGGATATGTTCGATTGTGTCATGCCGACAAGAAATGCCCGTCATGCGAATGTCTTTACATGGCATGGCAGACGCAATATGTTCAATGAGAAATATACCCTTGACGAAAACCCTCTTGACACGGAATGTGACTGCCCTGTATGCCGGAATTTCACAAGGGCATATATCCGTCATCTTTTCAAAAGCGGTGAAATGCTTGCCATGCGTCTTTGTGTCATGCACAATGTCTATTTTTACAACACGCTTTTAATGAAAATAAGAGAATCTCTTGAAAATGATACTTTTGAAGAATTCTATCAGAAATATATCCCTATTCTTGATAAAAGAATTTAAATAACACTTGCAGGCATGATGAAAAAATGTTATAATTTCTCTATTATTTTTTAAAGGAGAGGAAAAAGTATGAATTATAGTATTCTCAGTGCAGCAAATGCCGCTGCAGATACTCAAACAAACGGCTGGCAGATGGCTATTTCCCTCGGTATATGGGTAGTCGTATTGATTGCAGCTTATTTTCTGTTCCTGTTCCCCCAGAGGAAAAAACAGAAACAGGAAGAAGAACTCCGCAACAATATTGAAATCGGTGACGACGTTACAACCATCGGCGGTATTGTCGGCAGAGTGATTGCCGTGCGTGATGACGATGAAACTCTCATTATCGAAACAGGCAGCGACAAAACAAGAATGAGATTCAAAAAATGGGCGATATCGTCCGTTGACACCCCCAACAAACAGCCTAAAAAAGACGATAAAAAGAAATCCGAAACGGATTCCAAAAAAGACAAGACCACTAAAAAAGAGGATTAAATCATGGATAAAGGTGCATTAAAATCATGCGGCTATTATGAAAGAGGCGGCATGAGCGGCGGAAAATATATCGCCAGAGCCGCTGTCAACAGTGAAGGAAAAATTTTCTTTGACCTCGAAAAAAATGAATGGTACAATCTTCCCGTCATTGAAAAGCATATCGAGCTTTCTGCTGAAAAATTCCGTGAACTTGAAGAACTGCTTTCCAAATACGATTTCAGTGAACCGCATGACGAGCGTTTGCAGAAGTTCATCGCACTTGATGCACCGTCTGTTTCCATGTCCGTCAAATATGAAAATATCGTCTATGGCATTTCCGAAAGGGAATCTTCCATGAATAACTTGTCCGCTCTCAGAGAGGTCAGGAACTTTTTCGACAGTCTTTAAAACAAATGAGGAATCGGGAATGTGAAATATCCTTCACTCCCGATTCCTTATTGCATTTTATATCAGTTTTCTTTTTTCACTGTATGCTTTCCGTGTCTGAATCCCACTTTATAGACTGCCGCCAGTCCTGCCGCAAATGCAGCGGCTATTCCTGCAAATATCAGAAATGTTGTCTGGTCAGCCGCTTTTTCTTCATGTAAAACACGATATCCTGTTGAACTTTCCTTTTCAGATACTTCTATTTCCGATGACCGCACATAACTTTTGGAAACTTCATTTTTCACCCTGATTTTCTCGGGAACAGACTTCTCTGAAATTTCCGTATTGACGGCTGTATCAAGCGAAAATTCAAATATCGTGTCGGCATTGAGATAATTTCCCTCACGGTCACACACTTCATACAGAAACGCTTCAAAATCATACTTTTCAGCCGAACCCTTCGGGGCAAATCTCAAT
Organism: uncultured Ruminococcus sp.; assembly: GCA_902801715.1. Taxonomy (GTDB): domain Bacteria; phylum Bacillota; class Clostridia; order Oscillospirales; family Acutalibacteraceae; genus UBA1213. The sequence continues at coordinate 15,244 of CADCJK010000003.1, forward strand.
ACGATATCACTGATACCATCAGGCAGATAAATGATATCCGCCTTTCCGTCCTTGTCGCTGTAATACAGAATATCACTTTCACTTTTGTTTTCCACAGAAATATTTTTCAGCTCAAGTTCACTTTCACTGTAGGAAAATCCGATACGGCAGCAGCCTATTTCATATTCACTGACAACAGAAAGATATATGTCAAAAGCCTTTTCAGGTTTCAGTTCATCTTCAAGGTGCATTGACAGAGTTACCTCATCATGTGCCGCATACACTCTCGTTGCAAAAATAAAAAATATCGACAATGCAAGAATAAAAGCCTTTTTCATGGAAAATTTCTCCTATGCTGATTTTTTTTCATTTTACCATAACAGCCCCTTTATTTCAATGGAATCCCTCTGCTTTTGCCGCATTTTTCCGAACTGTTGAAAATTTTAAAGAAATTATTTACTTTTATTTAAAAAAATTTTAAAATCAGGGAAAAAATGTCATATTACAATATATTCAAGAAAAGACAATGAAAGCGGTGAAAATCCTATGAATGTACTGATAGCCGATCCCGACAGGGATTTCCTCATGTCCTATAAGACACTTCTTGAACTTCTCGAAAATACCGTGCAGACGGTCTTTGACGGAACTCAGGTCATATCAAAACTGGCTGCCGAAAAATTTGATGCCGTCATTTTGAATGAAAATATCCCCCGTATCAAATGCAGGGATATCCTGAAAGTTCTCAAAGATGACAAGATACCGTCACTTGTCATAACGTCAAAAAAAGAAAAACTTGAAATGGCGGATGACTGTATCAGACTGCCGTTTCTGCCGCATGAACTGACGGATAAACTGGAACACATCTCTCAACAAAGGACGGTGAATAAAATTGGATAAAGTCAGAAAAAAATTCGTCTGGTATGCGGAACTGGCAGTTTTCATACTGCTCACGGTGCTTTTATCCGTTATCAATGTGATAAATTTCACCATGGTTTCGGAAGATGCCGACCACATGACAGAAATGATATCCATGACATCGGGTAAATTCTTCAAACCCGAACCGGAACAGGAAAATGCAGAAAATACAGACAATACCGAAAATATCCCCCGTAAAAAGAGATTTGCCGAAATGGGACCGGATTCCCCCGAAATGCGGGCCTCTCTGAGATTCTTCACCTACTCTTTCCCCAAAAAAGAAAAAGACGGCAATCCCGAATTGATAGAATTCAGAATGTCAGCATTGACGCAAAGCGAGGCTTATCAGCTTGCAAAAAGTCTTTACAAGGGAAATGCAACAGGCTGGACAAATCTCACATACAGATATCGTGTATATGAAAAAGATGACAGAATCTATGTCACCGTCATAGACCAGGGCAGAGAATTGCTTCCATCTTACAGAATTTTAATTATATCGGCTGTCGGTGAAGTTCTGGTATTGCTCATAAGCTATCTTGTACTTGTCAAAGTCGGCAAATCCCTTTTCAAGCAGTTCGATGAAGCCGACAGAAAACAAAAGGCATTTATCGCCAATATCGAACAGGATTTCAAAATGCCGCTTACCATCATCAGTGCCAATACGGAAGTCATTGAACGAAAGAACGGTCCCGATGACCAGACAAAAGCTATTGACAAACAGGTCAGGAAAATGACAAAATTGGTAAAAGACCTCGGTGCACTGGCAATCTTTGAAGAAAAAGACATGACTGTTTCAAATATCAATCTTTCCGATATGCTCAGCCAATTCGTTGAAAGTCAGAAAGATATATTTGAATCCAAAAATATCGAGCTTGCATCCGAAATAGCCCCCGACATCAATCTTGACTGCGATGAACAGGCAATTAAAAAAGTTCTTTCGGAACTTGCCGAAAACGCTTTAAGATATTCCCTGACAAAAGCGGCTTTCTCTCTCAGAAAACAGGGCGACAGGATTATTATTCAGCAAACTAATGATACAGATTTACCCAACGGCAGTATCGACCAGATTTTTGACAGGTTCACGACACTCGACAATGCAAAAGATAAAAATACAGCCGGTCTGGGACTCTCTTATGTAAAAGATATCGTCAAGGCACACAACGGCAGAGTTTCCGCAAAAGTTGCCAACGGCATATTTACACTTGAAACAGCACTTTGAAAAGGAGGTATCGAAAAATGGCAGCCGTATCCAATCCCATTGTTGTCATGAAACGCTATGAAATGAAATACATCATGTCCCCCGAACAGACAGCCTATTTCAAAGAAAGCGTCAAAGAACACATGAAAATAGACAAATTCGGACTTACTTCGATAGCCTCCCTTTACTATGATACGCCAAATTACAGACTGATAAGAACCTCTATCGAAAAGCCTGCTTTCAAGGAAAAAATCCGACTCCGTTCCTATGGGATAGCAACAGATACTTCGCCCGTATTTCTTGAACTCAAACGCAAAGCCTACGGAATCGTATATAAAAGGCGTGTACAGTCCACTATCCCGTTGGTAAAGAAATTTTTCGACTGCGAAGGCGATATCTGTGCAGGCGGTCAGATTAATAAAGAAATAACGACTTTCCGTGACTATTATCAGACACTTGTGCCTGCCTGCATGATTATTTATGACAGAATCGCCTATTTTCAGCCTGACGGCGATTTACGCTTAACAATCGACCACAACCCCCGTTACAGATATGAAGACCTTGATTTAAGGGTTTCCATGGACGGCAATTCTCTTTTAAAAGACGGCTATACCATACTGGAAGTAAAAGTACAGCAGGCTGTACCATTGTGGCTGTCGAGTATTCTCACAAAGGGCAAAATTTATAAAGGCAGTTTCTCAAAATACGGTGAAGCTTATAAACATCAGCTGCTCCGTACAGGAAATTTATGAAATGAAAGGAAGATACATTTATGTTTGACTCTATTTTTACCACCACCCCGACAGCTGCACAGTTCTTTATCATGGCACTTTCCGCCATTGTTGCAGGTTTCATCTATGCCTGGATTATGTCTTTCAAAATCCGTGCAAAAAAACGATTTTTCATGGTTGCCGCAATCGTTCCTTTCATGGTAGCCGCCGTTATCGCATTCGTTAAGGGAAATATCGGTGCAGGCGTGGCAATCGGCGGTGCATTCAGTCTGATTCGTTTCAGAAGTGCACAGGGCAGTGCCGATGAAATTGCCGCTATCCTCATCGCTATGGGTTCAGGCATTGCTTTCGGCATGGGATATATCGGCTACGGAATCGTCATTCTCCTTGGCATGGCTGTCATATTCCTCATTCTCTCATTCATACCCGTATTTGAACATAAAAGCATGGCGGAAGACAGACTTCTCAGAATCACCATTCCCGAATCCCTTGAATACTCCGGTGCATTTGATGACACATTTGCCCATTACCTCAAAAGCTGGGAAAATGCAGGTGTCAAAACAACAGGCATGGGCTCCATGTTCAGACTCTCTTTCAAAGTGCAAATGAAAGATCCCTCGGAAGAAAAGGCTTTTATTGATGAACTCCGCACCAAAAACGGTAATCTTGAAATAGCCGTACTCCCCTACACAGAACCTCAGAATCAGCTTTGATTCCATAATTGATAAAAAAATGGCAGTCAGTTTTGAACTGACTGCTTTTTTGTTTAAAGAATATTTTTGGATATCTTGAAAGGTCTTGTCAATGACCTTTTAAGGAAATAGATACCGCCCACAATCGCCATTAAAACCGTGCCAAAGATTATCTCATTGACAATCGGCAGGAGATAGGAAGTATCACTGAAACTTGCATTTATCACTTCCATCGCTTCGGATACGGCAATTCCGCCGCCCTCTCTTTCAATCAGGACAGCCATATTGGCAACGATAGCCGCATATTCCGCAAGAATATATATCAGCCATGAAACGACCGCACATATAATGGCACTCTGTACAGTGGCTCGTCTGCCTGTGATGACAAACCCGATAAATGACGGAATGATGACCATGACACCCCCCATGCCGAAAGTAGGCATGAATTGATACAGCAGAATATATACGGATGCCCCCAGAACAGCTCCGAAAACCGCCCCGAGAAGACCAAGCGGCATATTCTGTTTTTTCATGACAAATTTATTCCTGCGTATTTCATACTGCCGCTGCTTTCTCGCAAGGCATTTATCGCATACCGCAAGAAGCTCTTTACCCACTATATACAAGCCTGTTTTTCTGTTTCTCGCACACACGCTGCACAACGGAACAAGCATTCCGCTTTTGAACATCTCTGTCATGAAATGCACCAGCTGTTTGAGTTCATTTTTATCTATCTCCGAATCTATTGTCATGCGAATGTTTATTTTTATATATTTATCGGCATACTTCGCTTTCATGACATGATTTTTATGTGAATCGGAATAATTTTTGAGTTTCTGTTTCAGTAAAGAAAGGTCATCCGTCCCTGCTTTCACCCGGAGAGAATATCTGTTATCCTTTTGATTGAATTCTATGATCGTTTTGAATCCCTCAAAGCTGTTGAAGGCAGACTTCGATTTGCTTTCATAACGATAGCCTACCGTTATCATGAATTCATGAAATTCACTTTCAGTCACTTTCTCACCGTCCTATATCATTTTTTTCACAATAAAGAAATCCATTCTTTATATTATAACACACTTCCATTCATTTGTCATAATGTTATGCTATTTATTTTGTTAGTTGTTTTTAACGAAATTATCATCTTGAAATTGGTCATATTTAAGGTTATTTCTTCGTCAAAATATATAAAAATATTTTATATTATTGTGCATTTTACTTGAGCTATACGAAAAATTAAAAAGGTGTTGCAATTATTACAAGTTTGTTATATAATTGTCATTGTTCTGATACAGAAAGGATTGATTTTACTTATGAACAACAAATTCAACAGAATTTTAGCCTGTACTATGGCTGCTGTCGTAATATCATCGGTATCCGTTATACCTGCCAATACCGTTACAGCGTATGCACCAAAGCCTGATACCGTTTTCGTGGCAGCCGAAAGTGTTTCCATCAATAAATCCCAAATCGTCATCGGAAAAGGCGAAAGCTACAATCTTGTATCTGAAGTACTGCCTCTGACTGCTTCTTCCAAAAATCTTCTCTGGCTGACAAGCGATTCCTCAGTTGCAAGCGTTGACAGAAACGGTAAAGTTACTGCAAAGGGTGTCGGAAATGCTACTATATCCGCCATCACGCATAACGGTAAAAAAGCACTGTGCTATGTGACGGTGAATGAGGCACCCTCAGAGGTAAAACTCAATATACACTCTCTTGAAATGGGCGTCGGAGAAAATTACAGATTTTATGCGACTGTTCCGGCAAATACCACTGCTTGTGTCAGAAGTTATTCTTCAAGCGATGAAAGCGTCGTTTCATTTGACAAAAACGGTGTCATGACTGCCAAAAAAGCCGGTACCGCAACCATTTCCGTGAAGATATTCAACGGTAAAACAGATACCTGCAAAATAACAGTCAAAAATGCTCCGTCATCAGTATCTCTTACAACAAAGTCACTGACACTCAATCCCAATGACAAATATACCCTCCATGCCGCAGTTCCCGAAAATACCGCTTCCCGTGTGAGAACGTATTCTTCAGGAAACAGCGATATCGTGGAATGTGACACAAGGGGAACTGTCACCGCTAAAAAAGAAGGTACGGCAACCATTACCGTGACAACTTTCAACGGCAAAACGGATACCTGCAAAATTACTGTCAAAAAAGCTCCCGATTCCATTACACTGAAACAGACATCGGCTGAACTTGATTTGGATGATACTTTCAGAGTGATATACAGTCTGCCGAGCAACTGCTATGCAAGCAAAGTCACTTTTACAAGCAGTGACCGCAACGTTGCCGAAGTGAATGCAAAGGGATATGTGACTGCAAAAAATCCCGGCACTGCCGATATCACTGTTGCAACCTCAAACGGAAAAACCGCTGTATTGAAAGTAGTCGTTAATGAACCTGTACAGATATATGCATGGAGTTCATCTGACGATATCCTCAATTCCGTGAAGCTCAATCCCGTCAAGACCAATTCCAAAATGCTTGACGATAAAATAGACAGCATATTCGGTGACATTCTCAATTCCAGAATGAGCAATGCCCATAAAGTAAAAGCCTGCTTTGACTATCTTGCAACCAATATCAATTATGCGTATATCAGCTATGACTATTCCCCTGTATATGGAGTGAATTATGCTTCCTACAACGACAGAGAAATTGTTATATCGGCTTATTCCACGCTGGTAAAGAAACTCGGCAACTGCTATGACTATGCTTGTACACTGGCGGCTGTCATGCAGAGAATCGGCTATGACGCTCACGTTGTACACGGTCTTGTCGGCATGAGTGCAGGCGGTTACGGCAATCACTACTGGGTAGATACCAACATCAACGGCAGACACTACATCTTCGATGCTCAGGTCGAAAACAACAATCTCGGCTGGGGCGGTTATGTCAATCACTATTTCTACTGCCTTGACCCGAACAGCACTTCCATGTATCTCTATCAGGAAACGTGGAGCACTTCCAATTTCAGAACATACTGATATAACAATAACCCTCCTGCAAGAACTACAGGAGGGTTTGATTTTTGCCTTAATTACTGTTTATTTTCAGGAGAATCCCATTTTTTCCGCTGTACGCCTTTTTTGATTTTATCCCATATAAAGCACAGCAACAGACAGCCTGCAAAAGCAAATATCACATACAGGAATTTCACGCCCTCAAATGCGGGATATTTATACCATCCTGCATTGGCATAGAACTGCTTATAATCAAATGCCTTTGCAAAGGGTATTTTGGAAAGTATGTATGCCAGCACAGTGAAAAATCCGATATGATGGAACATGATGGCAAAAGTATGATTGGAAATATAATTGATAATTCCGACGTTTCCCAAAGCGGGTGCAAGCCACTCTGTTATGCACAGCCAGAAACATATACCTGTAACGGCAGTAAACAGGGGCATGATATAAATATCCGTCATAAAGCCTTTCATCTTGTAAAGATAGTGACAGGGAATTTTATTTCCTGTTACTGCTATCATAACAATATTTGCAACCGTGCAGAATAACATCATTTTCAATTTTGATGCCTTTTTGAAATAATTTTCGAGCTTTGACCGGTACAATACACCAAGTTCATAGAACTGGATAAAAAATACAATTTTGAGTATCAGCACAGTATATTGATCATTATAATTACTGCGTGAAAAATAAACCGATACCATTCCCATCACAGCCATTACCGCAAATGCAATGATACTGTTCCATTTTCTGAAAATGAGTCTTAACAGCGTGTATGTGACTATCACAAAGTAAAGCATAGGCACAAACCATGCAGGAAGTGTAAATACCGTATCCCTGCCCTCATTCAGTATTGAGAAACGATAATCCCAGGTTATCTGCGGATTATACAGCTTTGACAGCATGATAAGACAAACATAAACAGCATTTATCAAAAAAAACGGTATGATAAGTTTGACAGTATTTTTCCATATATACTTCAAAGGAGTCTGCAAATTTTTTTCCCTGAAAAAATAGCCCGAAATGAAAACGAACATCTGCATAAAAAATGATTCGTAATTAAAAATACTGTTGAATATTCCAAAAGGGGAACCTGCGTGCATATCGACAACGAAAAATATTCCCAATGCCGACAGTAGCATAAACTGTTTATTTGATTTTTCTTTCATATCATTTACCTACACAAAAATTGGCAAATATCTTTTCCGTAACCGTTTCCGTCACTCTCTCGCCCGTGAGTTCCAACAAATCATTGATGGCATCTTCTATAATGACTGTCACGGCATCAAGTGTGATACCCATTTCAGCCGCATGGATTGCCTCTTTGACGGATGCAAGGGCATTTTCTGCCGATATCCTTTGTCTTTCCGTTGCAAGAATACCCTCTGAAGCGTCCAGTTCAGACGTGCCGACGATTTCGGCAACTTTATTTTCCAATTCAGCAGAACCGTTTCCCATTAAAGCAGATATATACACGACATTTTTTATCTTTGATTTGATATAATCCGTATCAAGATTCTGCTGTAAATCCGTTTTATTGATAACGGCTATGGCAGGGGCATTTTCAAGCAAATCTATCAATTCTTTATCATCTTCCGAAAGCGGCTGCGAAATGTCAAATACCGCCAATACCAATCCGGCTTTCATGATACGGTCTTTAGCACGCTCTACGCCTATTTTTTCAACGGTATCCTCTGTAATATGGATTCCTGCCGTGTCCGACAGATTCAGCGGAATATCCCCTAACATGACACTTTCTTCAATGATATCACGGGTAGTTCCCGGTATATTCGTAACAATAGAGCGTTCCGTTCCCGAAAGCAGATTCATCAAAGTTGATTTGCCTACATTCGGTCTGCCTGCAATAACGGTATTCACGCCCTCACGCATGATTTTTCCTGTATCATAGGTTTTCAGCAGATTTTCCAATTCATTTTTGCACTGTGAAAGTGATGATACAAGGCTTTCATTCTGTACCTGCGGAATGTCATCTTCGGGATAATCTGCCCATGCCGAAAGATGTGCGGCTGTCGTCACTAAAATGTCACGAACTCCGTCTATTCTTTGTCTTAACTTGCCCTCCATGCATGAAAGGGCAGCTTTGGCAGACTGTCTGCCCCTTGCGGAAATGATATCCATAACGGCTTCGGCTTCGGTCAATCCCATTTTGCCGTTGAGAAAGGCACGTTTTGTAAATTCTCCTGCCTGTGCCGAAACAGCACCGTTTTTGAGCACTGCACGCAATACCCTTTTTGTTACATATAATCCTCCATGACAGGATATTTCCACGACATCTTCCCCTGTATAACTGTGAGGGGCTTTGAATACAAGGGCAACGGCTTCATCAATTTTTTCGTCACCGTCATAGACCATGCCGAAAGTTGCTGTATATCCCTTCATTTTCGTAATATCTTTATCTGATACCGACCTGAAAACCCTCTGTGCCACTTCACACGCATTTTCACCCGATATTCTGATAACACCCATACCCCCTACCCCATTGGCAGTGGATATGGCAGCAATCGTATTTTCCATTGAAAAAACTCCCTTTTACTGATTGGCAGGCAGAACTTCATTCGAGAACAGCAAATACAATTCAGGCGTACTCAGATTTCCGTCAGGATCAATTCTGTTTGTCACTTCATAGTCACTGACAGCCTTTGCCGTCTTTTCTCCATAGTAACCTGTAATTTCTCCCTTGAAATATCCCAGATTTTTCAATCTCTGCTGTATAATTTTTACATTTTCATCTTCTTCACCGACACGATATCTCATGCCCTGTCTTATCTTCAAACTGTCATCAGCCACTACAACTATTGTTGACGGTTCGGAACTTTCCTCTATTTCGGAACTTTCTTCAACTTCGGAACTTTCCTCAACTTCGGAACTTTCCTCAACTTCGGAACTTTCTTCAACTTCGGAACTTTCCTCAACTCCGGAACTTTCTTCAACTTCGGAACTTTCCTCAACTTTGGAACTTTCTTCAATTTTGGAACTTTCCTCAGCTTTGGAACTTTCTTCAACTTCGGAACTTTCCTCAACTTTGGAACTTTCTTCAATTTTGGAACTTTCCTCAGCTTTGGAACTTTCTTCTACAGACGGTTCACTTGATTCTTCCGTAATCTGCGGATACATAACTTCTATCATGTCGGAAAGTACTTGCGTAATAGTATTGCCCTGACGCTCAAAGACGTTTTTATCGATTTCAATAACATTACCCTTTTTTACGGCTGTCAATTTTTTGAAAGTATCGTTTTTTTCAAGCTGTGCCTTAACGCCCGTGTCACAGAATATATACTGCGGATCTGACAGGGTTATTTTCTGTATCACGTCACCGTCCTCATATCCGCATACATTCAAAGCGTTTGCATATTCAAAAAGATTTCCCTCGAATGTGTCTTTATATGCCACTTTGCCCTCTGTATCATACAAATAGCAGGCTGTCATCAAAAATTTGCTTTCAGGTATGATTCTCTGCAAATCGCCCATCGTCGTTACAACGGATTTTGCCTTGTCAATGCCTTTTTTCCTGCCTGATTTGTCACCGCCTGCAACGGCACATATATTTTCATACAGCACTGTCAGACCGTCATTGTCCTTTGCCTTTACCATTGTGAGTACATGGATATTTTCTTCTTCCAGTTTTTTTCTGACATCTGCCGAAAGCGTCTTGTCAGCAAAAACGACATCCGGTTTTGCCGAAATGATTTTTTGCATATCCGGTGTATTTTCTTTGCCGACTGTCTGTATATCTTCGATTTCTTCCTGTGTACATTCCTCGGAACGTGCCTTTATCATGTCGGCATATCCGCACGCTATCAGGATATCCGCTACGGAATCATCAAGACATACGATACTTTCAGGCTTTTTTTCAAATGTATAGCCTGCTATCTTCACGGGGTATTCATCATCGGGTGAAATGTAGGAACAGCCTGCCATTCCCAATGCAAGCACTCCGCTTATGATAATTGATACGATTTTTTTCATTTTCCTTTTTCTTCCTTTCAAAGTTTAAGCCTGTATGAATGAGATGAACTGTCTGGCAGCTCTCGGTGAACGTCCTCCACGCTGTATCGCCCATTTTTCAGCCCTTGTGCAAAGTTCTTCCGTATCCATTTCAATGTGGTTTTCATTCGCAAGGCTCATGACGATTTCAAGATACTGGTCTTTATCGGGCTTGGAGAAATTTACAGACATTCCAAACCTGTCCGAAAGCGACAGACTTTCCTGCATACTGTCATTTCTGTGCATATCGTCACCGTCACGGTCTGAAAACGTTTCTTTGATAATATGCCTTCTGTTTGAAGTTGCATATATGAGTGTATTGGCAGGTCTGGCGGCAAGTCCGCCTTCCAATACCGCTTTGAGCTGTGCATAACTCTTATCTTCGCCCGAAAATGAAAGGTCATCTATGAATATGATGAATTTCAGCGGCAAAGCGGCTATTTTATCGACTAATATCGGAAATTCCGAAAGCCTGTCTTTCGGGACTTCCACCATTCTCAGACCGTCTTTGTAATATTCATTCAGAATGGCTTTTATGGTAGAAGATTTGCCCGTACCCCTGTCACCGTATAAAAGGCAGTTGTTGCTTTCGATATTTTTCATAAAAGCAAGCGTATTTTTTACAACGGTATTTCTCGGTATGTCATAGCCCTTGAGAGAGGATAATTTAATGTCATCGGGGTGCAGAACGGGCTGGACATCATTGTCACGCCATATAAATGCCCTGTAACGTGCAAATATGCCGCAGCCGTTTCTTTTATGGAATTCCGCTACACGTTCAATCGTATGTTCTTCATCGGAAAATTCACTCACAGGCAAGCCTGTTTTCCATCTCGGCAGGTCTTCCGCTATGCTTCCCAATTCATCTCTGTATTGATAATCATTCAATATAGTTTCGGGCGAAAGGCTGTATAATTTTCTTATCGCCCCGATATCACGCTTAACGGCATTGAGTACGCTTGACGGCAGATTTTTTTCGACACCTGCCGACGCTGCCCTTGAAAAAGCATTTTCATCAAAAAGTGCCGTTTCCGTGAGTGCCCTGGCGAAACTCTCTGAACATTCCTTGTCACACAAAACGGCAAAGAATTCTCCCCATGCATTACAAAACTCAAATATATCCTTGTCGAAAGCCGAAAGAAGTCTGTAATAAGCCTTTGCCACAGACCTGTTCATAATGCCCTTATATATCGACAAAGACGACATTAAAAGTACTGCCTCTTTTGTAGAATACATAAAAAATCTCACTTCCGATTTATATAATTTTACTTGTATATTTTATAATAAAAATTCTTTTCCGTCAATCTGCCAATTAAAACAAATTTGAATGGATTTTGCAGATATTTTGTGATAAAATCTATATCAGAACGGAGGGACAACCATGAAGAATAATCTGCTTTCGGAAAAATGTGTATATCTCTGGCGTATCAGGGCAACTGCCATTCTGATTCTCTTTTCTTTCCTCGACGGAAGCTTATTTGTATTCTTTCCCGAATGGGCAATATTTTTTGCTGTTATCGGGCTTGTATTCTATATTCTGATGATATTGCTCTATTTTCCCATGCTCTATAAACACTGCGGATATTTCTTTGAAAATAATATTATTTCCATCAGCAGCGGTGTTTTTATCTATCACGAAACGAAAATACCCATTTCACAGATACAGTATTGTGTCATATCTCAGGGCATTTTGCAGAGAATTTACGGACTTTGCTCTGTAAGACTCATGATGGCAGGTTCTTTTGAAAGTGTCAGTCAAATCACCATGATAAATGCCTACAGGCTCAAAAATCAGATAGAACATTCGGGGGAACGTCATGGAAAAAAGAAAATATAAAAAAACGCATCCTTTTTCTATCATTAAAAAACTGAAAATATCGGTCTTTCTTGTATTGTACAGACCGAGAGATATTTTAGAATATATAGCGACTGTCAGTTCAGGTACAGCCTATGCCATAGGAATAATTGCCTATGCCGTTTATTCCTACAGCCGTTACCGATATCGAATCATTGAAAACGGCATACAGATTCATGACGGCTTGTTTATTAAAAGACGTTTCACAGTGCCGTATTCCAAAATACAAACGATCGTCTTTAACATGGATGCATTTGCATCATTTTTCGGGGCAGTGAAAGTTTCATTCGATACTCCTGCCGGACTCAGCAAAAGTTATGATATTTCCGCTTATTTTTCATGGAAAAATACAAAAGTGATTCTGATGAAAATTCACGAAATGAATCCCGAACTGTCATGCGTCAAAGCGGATTTCATCAGTACATTTCTTTTATGCACATTCTGGTCAAATCCTGCAACGGGACTTGTCTTTATCGCCCCTGTCATTTCAAAATTGGGTGATATTGCCGGAAATGAACTTGCCAATAATATCTGGCGTACACAGGCGGATTTCCGTCTGAGACTCATCGCCCTGAATATCCCCCCTGCAACAGCCGGTGCCGCAAGTGTACTTATCATTGGCTGGGTAATATCCATCGTTTTATGTTTCATGCGTTACGGCGGTTTCAAGACATATAACCAAGGAGAATATCTCGTGATATCAAAGGGACTTGTCAATAAAAACCTCACTTTCACAAAAAGAAACTGCCTTTCCGCCATTACCGTTGAACAAGGTCTGCTCATGCATATCATGGGATTGTATACATCGGGCATTTTCACGATAGGTTCCGGCAAGCTCAAAGGCGACAGAAGCATTATTATCGCCCCCGAACATAAAAAAACATTTTTCCGTTCCCTCAATAAGCTCGTGAAAATTTCCCCGAAAGAAAAAATGTCCGTCTATACAGCCAAAAATACCATGCCTGCCTATTTATATCTTCCCTTTTTCGTTACGGGAATGACCGTTCTTGTCATCATGCTGGCAGATAATTTCAGTATCATCAATGACCTTTTTAAAGCCCTTTTGCTCTTTGCTCTCATACCTTTATTCTGGTGGATGCTTTTCAGGATATTCGCTCATAAATATTCACACCTCGGCATTACTTCCAAACATCTCGTTGTATGCAGTTTTCAGAAACTTACACTCAAAACTTATTATATCCCTTTCAACAAGATACAGTGTGCCAAAATAACCCAAAGCATTCCTCAAAGATTTGCTAAAACTTGTAATGTACAGGTATATCTGTATTTTGAAAACCGTGCCGTGCATACCGTCAAACACATTCCTCTCGACAAGGCAAAGGAACTTCTTTCCTACAATAAAATACAATTCTTTTCAAGATAAC
>CADCJK010000004.1:0-38841 GCA_902801715.1 uncultured Ruminococcus sp.
TTCCCATGATATTCTGAACGGTATCGACTAAGAAAAGATTGTCAACGCCCTGCATAATACAGGCAAGTCTTTCGAGCCCCATGCCTGTATCTATATTCGGGTGGTCAAGGGGAGTATAATTATTTTTGCCGTCATTTTCAAACTGGGTGAAAACATTGTTCCAGAATTCAACGTATCTGTCACAGTCACAGCCGACTTTACAATCGGGTTTGCCGCATCCATATTTTTCGCCCCTGTCGAAATACAGTTCGGAACAGGGACCGCAGGGACCTTCACCATGTTCCCAGAAGTTGTCTTCCTTGCCGAGTCTGACGATTCTGTCAGGTGATACGCCTACTTCCTTTGTCCAGATGTCGAAAGCCTCATCATCATTTTCATAGATGGATACCCAAACTTTGTCAACGGGCAATTCAAGAACTTTCGTGCAGAATTCCCAAGCCCAAGCAGTAGCCTCATGCTTGAAGTAGTCACCGAAAGAGAAGTTTCCGAGCATTTCAAAGAAAGTACCATGACGTGCGGTAATGCCTACTCTTTCGATATCGGGAGTACGGATACATTTCTGACAAGTCGTGACACGCTTTCTGGGGGGAGTCACTTCACCCGTGAAATATTTTTTCATAGGTGCCATACCTGAGTTGATAAGCAGCAGGCTGTTGTCATTTTTGGGTATAAGGGGAAAACTCGGCAGTCTGAGATGTCCCTTTGATTCAAAGAAAGACAAATACATTTCCCTTAATTCATTCAATCCTGTCCATTTCATTTTCAATCACCTTTTCCTTTAATTTTTTTGCTGAGATAAAGATAAAAAAACGGAAAATCTCGTCTTTAATGGGACGAAATTTTCCGTGTTACCACCCAATTTGCATTTGAAAAAAATGCCGCTCTGAAAGGCTTTAACGCAGCCGATACGTTGCGGTTTGCCGCAAATGCTCCGAGTCAGCCCAAGCAGCTTTTTGTAAAAGTCTTTCAGCGAATAACTTTCTCTCTGTGACAAAGGTGTTGCTTTTTTTCTCATCTCAGCATGAACGATATTGATAAATACTATTATAAACTTTTTTACACCCTTGTCAAGCATAAAATCTTATTTTTTAAGTTTTATATTGATAAAATTCAGGAGGGAAATCAGACCTACTATCACGGCACTGCCGCCCATGATGATAATGACAAGGGCAAGGATAGAGTTATTTTCCATAGCCCTGAGAAAGAGTCCGACTATTGTAAAGGGCACACCCGCTGCAAGCGGGATAATAAATGAAGAACGCTTGTATTTGATTTCTTCTTCGGAATCGGTATCGCTTTCATCGTCACGGATTTTTTTATATCTCTTGAACTGCACGATTTTATAGATGCCGACTGTCAAAAACGGCACGGAAAGAAAAATAATCATAGCCCCCCTGTATTGCATGGTTTTTGTCCATATGACAGTGGGATTTTCCTCACTGACATATATTTTGACGGTATCGCCAATTTTCCAGGATGCCTCATACTGTTTGAGAACGATATTTTCAAATTTCCGACCGTTGCAGACATATTCTACTAAAGTAGTATTAGATTGAATGTCGGAAGCCTCGGCGATATTGAAACCTGTAATTGTTGCAGTGCAGTAGGCAGCCTGTTCAGGCAGACGGGCATTCACGATTTGTACAGCCGTACCGATTCCAAGGAGTATCGTACCGATAATAATCAATATGATACTGCCTCTCATTCCAATTCTTTCGATTGAAACCTTTTGTTTCATAAAAATGTTACCCCCTATTCATCAGAGCATTCTTCCGAACCCTCCGCATAAACGGTTATCGTCTGACATACTTTGTCAGATTCGCTGTGACTTTCGCAGAGTGAAAGTCCCTTTTCCTTAAAAAATTCCTTTATCCAGTCATCAATATGTGCATAAGCGTTGTTCAGTGCAGCAATATTTTCAAATTTGACCGATATATGATTTATTATACCCTCAGAAAAATTATTTTCAAGTATATTTTTGACTTGTTCTTCGATATCACCGTCAGCCGACACATACAAGCCGTTCATTTTATGATAATTCCATTCCTCGCTGTCACAGGACGGCACACCTATATTTTCATAAAAAGGATACATTTCATGCGTCATATTACTGAATTCATCATTGACATTGAAAAATCCGTAATTAGCATGGTTATCGTCCGAAAAACGTTCTTTTATATTGTCGATAGTAAGGTCAAGCTGATAATATTCATCATTTATTTTTATAATATTCCATGAATGTCCGGAATATACCGAATCCGTTTCCCATTTTGGCGTGCCGGATACACACATACATTCCACGCCAAGTTCTCTCATGCACCACATGAATGATTTGCAGATACCCTCACATCTGCCGATATGATTGATAAGGGTACCGTATACTGTGCCGGAATAGCTGTTTTCATCATCATATACACATTCACTGAATATCATGTCATAAACATATTTTTCTTTTTGCGGTTCATCGCTGTCGCCTATGTCGGCTTTCAGATTCTCAAAAAACAGGTGCAGTTCATCCATATGTTCTTTGCAGTCATTTTCGTTCATGTTATAGACAAAATACACTCCCGATACAGTTTCTTCACTTTCATCGGTATAAATGGGTGAATAGTCTCCGTTGAGCTGTATCAGTTCGGGGCAGTCGTAATTGAGCAGAAACATCAGGACATCGAGGTCGTCAGACGGCATGGTTTCGGTAAATCTTGCAGTCGTGTCAAAATGCTGTACGGCATCATACATTTCCAGAAAGCCTTTCAGCATTTTTTCATTCAGCTTTTTGACAAAATATTTGGTATCGAATTCATATACGATAGATTCGTCAATAACTCTTTCAGGCTCGCTTGAAAGTTCTTCGGAAACTTCTTCACTTGATTCATCGGAATTTTCGGAGCTTTCCGCCTGACTGCTTTCATCTTCATGTACTTCGGCAGACGTTTCCGAAATTTCTTCCTGACTTTCATCGGACGGCTGCTGAGAACTCTGAACAGAACTTTCCTTTGAGCTTTCGGTATGCGATTTTTCTGCACGTGATGTTTTTTCGGCTTTATGAGCTTCTTTTTGAGAGTTTTCACTGACTGTCACGGAAACTTCCGATATGATACTGCTGCTTTCGGCAGTTTCCTCACCGCACCCCGAAAACAGACAGGCAGCCACTATCATGATTGACAATATTTTTGTAATTTTTTTCACAGGAAAAACTCCTTTTTTCAATTATAAACGAAGCAATCTGCTGACAATTCCGTTTACAGCATTTTAACATACGCTATCCAACAAATGTCCATCAAATTATCTGCCGACAGCGATTTTCAAAGAAAAATCAGCGTTTTTTACAATAATTATATGCTTCACTTGTTCAGAAAATCCATTTAAAAATGATTACTCTCCTCTCCGTAATCCGAATACGTTGCAAAGGGATCGAAATAGGAATCCATGACACCCTTGTTGACATCATATTCTTGATTGTAGTCGATTTTATCATCGGACAAAGCAATACTTTGACCGATTACACCGTCTTCACCAATATAACCCTCTTTTACACGGTCAATTTCCTCCTGCGTGGCATTCTTTGCGGCTACGTTTTCACTGATTTCTTTCAGCTTGACACGCCTTATCGCCAACATCAAGCCAAATATCCCGAATACCATCACAGCCGTCCAGAGTATATAAGCAAATATACTGTATCTTGGTTTGGGATCGTCAACGACGGAACAGATATTCGGATAGTCCTTATCATATTTGATGGAAAGATGATCGCCTATCTCCACATGAAAGGGCACTTTATATATGGAAATATTATTGTATATCCTGTCATTGATGCTGAAATTGACGATAACATCGCTGTATTCCATAATACTGCCGTTTTCCTCGGCAGAATATGACGTTACGGACATGACTGTTGCCACAGCCCTCGGATCTGTCACATCGGGTGTATTGTGTTCCTTGTCACTTTTAACTGTCATTATGATGAATATCAGACTGCACAAAGTCAAAAGTGCAAATAATATCACCTGCACCCGTGGAATTGACAGTTTTTCTTTTATTTTTTCCATATCGAAAACACTCCCCATTGTCTTTTGACCTACATTATATACTATTTGAACAAAAATTTCAACATTATTAAATTTATTTTTACTATGTCTTATGTCACAATTTTTTGCAAAAAATTGTTGAAACATTATTGAAATAATGCTATAATAATATAGTTAATATCTTAAATTTCTTGAAAGGAAAGAATGTATTATGGCAAGAGAAAATGCTTACCGCACACATTACTGCGGTGAATTAAGGGAAAGCGATATCAATAAAAATGTCAGGGTTGCAGGCTGGATAGAAAATATCCGTGACCATGGAGGCGTCATGTTTTTAGATGTGCGTGACCATTACGGAGTGGTGCAGGTAGTCGTGCATGACGAAAAATTCCTTGAAAATATCTCCAAAGAGTGTACAGTGACGGTTTCGGGAAATGTCACAAAACGTGATGAAGATACTGTCAATCCGAAAATTGCCACAGGTACGGTTGAGATTCATGCAAAGGATATCACGGTGCTCGGAAAGGCTCAGACACTGCCTTTCGAGATACAGACTTCCAAGGAAGTCAGGGAAGATGTCAGGCTCAAATACAGATTTCTTGACCTGAGAAATAAAAAAGTTCATGACAATATCGTGATGCGTGCAAAACTGATTTCATTCCTGCGTCAGAAAATGACAGAAATGGGATTCCTTGAAATTCAGACTCCTATTTTGTCATGTTCTTCTCCCGAAGGGGCAAGGGATTATCTCATTCCCAGCAGAAAGCACAAAGGAATGTTTTATGCACTTCCGCAGGCTCCGCAGATATTCAAACAGCTTCTGATGGTATCGGGCTTTGACAAATATTTCCAGATAGCCCCGTGTTTCCGTGATGAAGACGCAAGGGCAGACCGTTCCCCCGGTGAATTCTATCAGCTTGACTTTGAAATGTCCTTTGCGGAACAGGAAGATGTCTTTGCCGCAGCCGAAGAAGTTCTTTATGCAACATTCAAGGAATTTTCCAATAAAGAGGTTTCCAAGCCGCCTTTCAGAAGAATTCCCTTTGCAGAGGCTATGCTCACATACGGTACAGATAAACCTGATTTGAGAAATCCCCTTTTGATAAAAGATATCAGTGATATGTTCGTTGAAACGGATTTTGCACCGTTCAGAAAAAAGACGGTAAGAAGTATTAATGTACCGAATGCTGCCGCACAGTCGAAAAAGTGGTTCAAGAACATGGAAGAATTTGCCCTTTCGATTGGCATGAAAGGCTTGGGCTATGTCAAAGTGCGTGAAGACATGACCTTTGACGGACCTATTGATAAATTCCTCAAAGAAGGCGACAGGGAAAAATTGATTGAAATCAACGGTTCCAAAGCAGGAGATGTCATTTATTTCATAGCAGATTCCAAGGAACTTGCACCGAAATTAGCCGGACAGATTCGTACAGAAGTGGCAAACCGTCTGAAACTCATTGATGAAAGCAAATTTGAACTTTGCTTTATCACGGATTTCCCGATGTATGAACTTGACGAGGACGGCAAAGTTATATTCACACACAATCCGTTTTCCATGCCGCAGGGCGGTATGCAGGCACTTCTTGAAAAAGAACCGACAGAAATTCTTGCCTATCAGTATGATATCGTCTGCAACGGTGTCGAGCTTTCATCGGGTGCTGTGAGAAACCATGACCTTGATATCATGGTAAAGGCATTTGAAATTGCCGGCTACAGTGAAGAGGAACTCAAAAACAAGTTCAAATCGCTTTATAATGCATTCAAGTACGGTGCACCGCCTCATGCAGGAATGGCACCGGGCGTTGACAGAATGTTAATGCTGCTTGCGGAAGAAGAAAATATCCGTGAAGTCATCGCATTCCCGATGAACAGCAATGCACAGGATCTGCTTTTAGGCTCTCCGACGGAAGTGACGGAACAGCAGCTTCGTGAAGTGCATATCAAGATAAGATAAGAAACATTCATTTTACAGTGCAGGGAGGTCAAACTGTATGCGTAATCTTTCAAAGAAAATTATCTCTTTTTTCACAGTGGCGGTCATAGCGTTGAGTTGTTTCGGAATCAGCGTTTCGGCTGTTGACAGCATTATTCCGGAGGGCAACGGCAATATGTATCTTGATGTTGTATTCGTGCTTGACTCCAGCGGTTCCATGCTTGAATCCGATCCGAACAGAGTTGCCGCCGATGCGTTCAGCCTTTTCACTGACTTGTGTGATGACACCTGCGGTGTCGGCTACACAATCTACAGTCATATCATAAAGGAATCCGAAAAAATCACGACTCTCGATGAAAAACATCTTGCCGAACTGAAAGCCAAAATTGCGGGAATGAACAGGAATCCGCAGGGTGACACGGATATCGCACTCGGTCTTGACAAAGCCCTGCAGCTTCATGAACTGAACAAGACCGAAGATGACGGAAGAAAAAAAGCGGTTATTCTTCTCAGTGACGGTAATACCCATCTCATTGACGGTTCCAAGTCCGATGCACAGCTTGAAAAAGAAATGAATGAAGTATTGCAGAAACTCAGTGATGAAGAAATTCCCGTTTATGCCATCGGTCTGAACTATGACGGAACGCTCGATAAGAAAGAAACAAACAAAATTGCGGAAAAAACAAACGGTAAGGCTTTTGAAGCCAAGACCTCCAGTGAACTGCCTGCCATTGTTGCGGACATTTTTGCCGATATATACGATATCAAAGGCGAAGGCAAAGAAATCAAAGACGGTAATGTTGAAGTGTATATCAAAGACAAAAGTGTATCCTATGTCAATCTTGTTATCCGAAGCAGACTTTCATTTGACCAGCTCAATCCTGTTCTGATGAATCCCAGACGTGAAACGATTGATATCAAAAATAACGAAAACTTTGTTGTTACAACAACAGACAGTTATATTCTCATTAAAATGCTCTCGCCCGTAAGCGGCAGATGGAAACTTCACCTTGACAATGCCACTAATGAAAACTGTACTGTGTCACAGCTTGATTTCTATTCCATGTACGTCAAGCAAAGCATTACCGACCTGAACAACACTCTTGTGGTAGGTCAGAGTACAAGAATAGTTGCCTCTCTCAACAACGAATCAGGTCTTGTTACAGACAAATCACTGACAGAAAATGTTTCCATGAGTACGACCATAACCGGCAACGGCACCACAAAGACCATTGACCTGACTCCCCAGTCAGACGGTCAGTTTTTCGGTGAGATAATTCTTGAGGCAGAAGGCACTTATACCGTTGTCACGACAGCCGTATCCGATAATTTCAATAAAAACAGTGTTCCCCTTACTCTCACGGCAAAAACCTATACTGCCGAAGAACTTAAATATCTCACATACAATGGTGACGGCAAAGTCGATCCGATTGCCATTCCCGAACAGGATCCGAGTTCAACCGGCTTTAATCCTATCACCATTATCATAGGCTTTATCATTTTAACAGGTATCGGTATAGCAATCTTTTTGATATTCAAGCTGAAAGAAAGGTCCGATCAGAGCGGTCTTTCTCTTGCAAGGGCGGATTCGCATGAAATGCCCGAACCCGAACGTCCCGCTCCGCCTGCACCGCCGATTGAAACCATTCAGAATATGCCCGACCCCCCCAAAGATGAATATATCGATATTCCTCTTGTCGAGCATGGCAGTCTGGAATCCCTCATCAAAAAAGGTCCCGATGATGCGTTCAATTCCAATTCAGCCGATTATCAGACGGACAAGTCACTGGAAGCGATTATTAAAAAAGGTCCTGACAATGACCTTGGATTTGGCGGCACCGATGCTGCCATGAATGAAGAACTCAACGAATTTGACAATACGCAGCAGGAAACGTATCAGTCAGGTCATAACTTCTCCGACCTTTTCGGCGGCGGACAGAATCATTAAAAGAAAATCCCTGTATCCCGATGATACAGGGATTTTTTTATGGGCAAATTCAGCTTTTCAATATTTTTTTCACAAAAATATATAGCAATCCTGCAAGAAAATTCTTGTCAATCAGAAAATATTGTGTTAAAATAGAATAAAAAAAGGAGAGTGATTTTTATGATCGCAAAATTCAGGCAAAGAACCATCGGTATTTTGCTGGCTGTTGTAATGACAGTGTCTTTCTTTGCGGTGGCACCGACATCTGCAAATGCTGCCGAAACGCCGGTAAGTATCACCATTGTGAACATCAAGCAGAAATATAAGCAGATCAAACAGATTCTGGATGCCATCAATAAGGCAAGGGCTCAGTATGATGCCGCTGCCGTTGAAATGGATCAAAGACTGATGAATCTGGCATTGGTCAGAGCAGCGGAACTTTCTTTGTATTCCTCGATTGAAAGACCGAACGGTGACGAGGAAATAGGCGGCTGTCATCAGCTCATCTCCTATGATATAGGTATTGCCTCCGTTGTTCCGGATTGGAAAAATTATGATGACAGTCTTGGTATCCTGACATCACCTTCATACAAATCCGTTGGTGTAGGTGTTATTGAAACTACACATAACAACAAATTGTATGTCTGTGCATTGTTTTCGGCAGAGTCCTCAACGGGAATGGATACATCTGTCTACACAAAATCCAATCAGGTAGTCGATCAGCCGACCAAAGCCCTTCCGAAAGTTCTTTCAGATGTCAGTCTGGGATTTGGCGGTTCCATGAACTGCGGTTCAAGCGTTGATGTCCGTATGCGTGTAAACAATATCAAATATCCCGTTGTATCCTATCTGGCACCGGATGACATGAACGTTTCGCTTTCCAATCCCTCATCTTTCCAATATTCATACCGCAAGGTTACCGCTGTTGCCCCCGGAACGAGTACCATAAAATTATCACTGAAAGATAATCCCTCCATATCCGCTTCAACGACTCTCAAAGCCATTTCCATGAGCTGGGACGGTTACAGTTTTGCCGCTATCCCCGACCAGTACTATACGGGCAAACCGATATCTCCGAACGTTTCCGTGAAGGATACGTCAGGAAATCAGCTCGTTCTCGGTACAGATTACACTCTGGAATACAAAAACAATACCGATGTCGGCACAGCAACTGTCACTATAAAGGGTGCCGGCAAATATTCGGGACAGTCCAAAGTCCTTAATTTCAATATTGTTCTCAATACAAGCAGTGTCTTTTCCATCAAAGCCGGTGTTTCGCCTGCAAGCGTTAATGTCGGAAGTACAACCACTATCAGTGTTTCACAGTCGGGCGGAACGGCACCCGTCAATTATACCTATCAGTATGCATTGTCCGGTTCATCCAACTGGAAAAACATTTCGTCATATACGACCAATACCACCTGTTCTTTCAAACCGACTGCCGCAGGCAATTACAATATCAGAGTCACTGCCGTTGACAAGTCGGGAAAATCCGCTTCACAGACCGTCACTCTCAAAGCCGAGTCAAAAATGACCTGCACAGTATCCCTTGACAAAGCTTCTTATTCCATCGGAGATACAGCAGTCATCACGGCATCACAGCAGGGCGGTTCCGGTGTCACCTATTCGTTCTATATAAAAGCACCTTCAACAACTTCATGGAAACTTCTGCAGGATTTTTCCGCTGTTGCCAATTACAGCTATTTCATCAAAAAGCCCGGTGAATACAATATCCTTGTGAAATTCAAGTCAAGCGACGGAAAATCCGATGAAATATACAAGACTTTCAATGCAGCAGGTACTGTTATTTCCAATTCCTCTTCCATCAGTACGACATCGCTTTATCTGGGCGGTTCGGTCACACTCAAGGGCGTGGCGGCAAATGGTTCGGGTTCCTATCAGTATGCCTATTACTACAGAAAATCGGGTGCTTCTTCATGGTCTACAATAAAGGGATTCAGCACAAGCACCTCTGCCTCATTCAAGCCGAGTGAAACAGGTACTTATGAAATTTGCATCAAAGTAAAGGATTCGACATCAACTTCCGCAGCGAAATATTTCACGCTGACCTGCAACAAGGCTTTCACCAATACCTCTACGATTTCGGCAGCAAAAATCAATCTCGGAAAGTCCGTGACAGTCAATGTTTCCTCTGACTGCAAGAATACCTGTACATACGGTGTATGGTATCGCCTGAAAGATGCAAGTTCATGGACAGCAGCACAGGCATTTTCCTCCAATGCCAAAATCACGGTAACGCCCTCCAAATCAGGAACATACGAAGTATGTGCCAAAGTCAAGGACAATACAGGTGCCATTGTACCCAAGTATTTCACTCTTACCGTAAATCCGAAACTTTCCAATAAATTTTCTGTTTCTTCCAATCAGATCACGCCCGGCAGTTCCGTAACTGTAACGTGTGCAGCGGCAGGCGGTGCAGGCGGTTATACTTATCTCATACAGTACAGAAAATCCGGTGCTTCTTCATGGACAGTAAAACAGAACTACAGCACCAACACTTCCGCAAGCATAGCGTTCACGGCAGTCGGTACCTATGAAGTCAATGTCGTTATCAAAGATGCCCTCGGAGATACCAATTCCGCTGTCAAGAAAGTGAATGTCGTTGCAGTTCTCGTGCCGAAACTGACTGTTGCCAAATCTTCTGTTGTATGCGGTCAGTCCAACACGGTTTCCGTGAGTGCAACAGGCGGTACAGGCGGCTATACCTACGCATTCTATTACAAAAATTCCACCTCTGACAGCTGGAGCGAAAAACAGGCTTTTTCATCCAATGCAAAAGTTGACATCAAGCCTGCCAAGACAGGCACTTATAACGTTTGTGCAAAGGTAAAAGACAGTTCAGGCACCGTACAGAAAACTTACGGTTCTTTCAAAGTTACGGCTGCTGTTACAGTCAAAGCCTCTTTGTCTGCAGCGACTATCATAAAGGGACAGTCCACGACAGTCACAGCTACAGCCGCTAACGGCAGCGGCGGATATCAGTATGCAATATATCTGAAAAAGTCCGATGCAGCGAACTGGACTGTCAAACAGGATTTCGGGACCAATGCAAAATTGTCTTTGAAACCCTCCTCTGACGGCAAATATCAGGTATGCGTCAAGGCAAAGGACAGTATCGGCGGTATCGCCAAAGCATATCTTGATATCACCGTGAAGCCCGCTGTTGAAAATACTTCCACGATTTCCGCAACTTCGATAAAACTCAAAAGCAGCGTTACGGTAACGTGTTCTGCGAAAAACGGTTCGGGCGGTTATACCTATTCCGTTCTCTACAAGCAGAAAAGCAGCAGCAACTGGGCAACGGCTCAGGATTTCAAGACAAATACAAGTGTAAAAATCACTCCGTCTGCTGCGGCAGAATATGATGTCTGCGTCAAGGCAAAGGACAGCATTGGCGGTATTGCCAAAAAATACTTCACTGTAAAAGTAACGGCATGAATTCAAAAAAATTTCTCCGTCGGGGAATCCGGCGGAGAATTTTTTTACAGCAAAATATAAAAACTATATGACAAACTGATATTTATATGTTATAATATAAGAAAAATTTTTTGCAGGTGAATAAAATGTCCGAAAAAATAATGAAAACAGTTACTTGTCCGAAATGCTCGGAAAAATCAGATGTAAAGCTCATTTGCAGTGCAAACAGCAAGTCAGTGCCGAATATAAGAAAATCCGTTTTGAGTGACAGCTTTTTCAAATGGAAATGCCCCAAGTGCAATTTCCGGAAACAGCTTCTTCACCCTCTGCTTTATAACGACATTGAAAATCAATTTATGGTCTATTATATCCCTCAGACAAAAAAGCGTTTTCTTGCCGATGAAAAAATAGAAAGTGAATATGCAGACTTATCAGACATAAAAAAACGCCTTGTATCGAACGTCAGTGAACTAAAGGAAAAAATTGCCATTCTCGACAGCCATAACGATGACATGGCGATGGAACTTGCCAAACACGCTGTCGCAAGAATCGTGGAAAAAACTGCTAATCAGAAAATAGCGGAAGGATATTTTCTTGAAATGAATCAGGAAGAAAATACAGTCAGTTTTCAGTTTTTTGTGGGTGCGGAAAAGCGTCCGTATATACAGACTACCCGCCTTGAAGTCTATCACCGCTCGCTGGAACTCGTGAAAAAACATTTTGCGGATATAGATGAACATGACGGTTTCATCAAAATCGACAGCGAATGGGCTAAAGAGGCTTTCAGAATATATAAAAGCAAGGACAAATAATATCAAAGAATCGGGAGATGTTAATATGATTATCTTATCGGTGGATTACGGCAGAGTCAGGACAGGGATAGCAGTTTGTGATAAGAATGAAATTATTGCTTCTCCTGTTGCTGTGATAAAGGAAACCGAAGCGGATATGCTTGCCGTGAAGATATCGGATATCGCAAAGGAAAAAAAAGCGGAAATGATTGTTCTGGGACTTCCGAAAAACATGGACGGAACCGAAGGGGAAAGTGCATTGAATGTAAGGGCTTTTTCGGAAATACTCCGTGAAAAATCCGGTCTTTGCGTGGAACTGCACGATGAAAGAGGAACGACCATGACAGCACATAAGTATCTCAATATCACGGATACCCGTGGCAAAAAGAGAAAGGCGGTTGTGGACAGCGTTGCAGCGGTCATCATACTGGAGGACTACATGAATTTCAGGAGGAATCATATATGAGCTTTCTTCCTATGCAAAAGCTGACAATAGGTGAATTGTTTGTATCAATAGCGGCAGGACTGATGCTTTTTCTGCTGCCCAACGATGCCAAAAATCAGATTAATGATACTGCCCTTGCCCAAGGCTATGTATTTATATTTTCCCTCGTGATATCCTCGGCACTTCTCTTTACAATAAAGCGTTATGAGGCTCTCGGAACGGCCATGCTCACCAATTCCATTCTCACCGTTTCGGGCTTTCTGATATATATCGTCAACGGCATATGTACAAAAGGACATACTTTCTGGGCGGTTCTCAGTCAATATCAGATTATAACCATGTTCATATCATGGGTAGTGCCGTTTTTCTTTGCAGTGACGGTGCGGCTGCTCCGAAACGGCAGCGGAGATACAAGCGATTCCCGCATGAGATTTTCCAATTTTCTCATATCTGCCATTCGCTCGCTGATGATTATATATGTTCTTGTGATTGTTTTCAGACATTTATTTCCGTACCGTCCCCATATGTCTGAGGCAAGGGATTTTGATTTCATGCTTTTCGGCAAAATCACGGAATGTCTTGACGGTTCCTATGACAACGGCATTGTATATCTTCTCTGGCATAGTTTAATTTTAGCACCGCTGAGTTTCAGCCTGCTGATACTCAATCCGAAAATCAAATCATGGCATTTGCTTATTATATGCCTTTCAACAGGTCTTACGCTTGAGATCATACAATTCGCACTGAATACAGGAACGATATGCATTGATGACGTTATTTTATATATGATTGGCGGTGCAGCGGGATTTCTTCTCAAGCACTTCATTGACCTTGTGCGTTCGGCAATCACTTCGGGGCAGGACAGGTGTATGCTGAGTTTCAGCTATACCCTCAATTCAGACAACAAGCGTATCAAAATTTAAAAATCAGGGAGATGTCATAAAATGGGCTTTCAGGACGACTGGATTATGCGTCAGATAGAAATGATGGCAAAATTTGTCGGAAACGTGATTTTCGGCAAAAAAGAAGGTGAAGTGCAGTATGAAATCATAGGGGATATCAATGATACTTCAACGCTGACTCCGACAGATGTGCTTCACCTTGAACTGATGAAACGAATCAAAGAGGGCGATTTCTGCACAGCGGAAGATATGCTTTATGAAAACATGGAATATTCCGATAAATATATCGAGCTGGCAACGGACTTTTATCAGAGATTGAATTCCCTTACAGATGAACAGCTGGCACAGGGGAATTTTTCAAGAGATGAAATATATGAAGGATATCTGGAAATGATGTCGCTTTTGGGAGTGCCCGTCGATGTATTCGGACAGGCTGACAGATATGAATATGAATAAATGAGAGGTCTATCAAAATGGCAAAGGATAATAAAACAAATGCGATGCGTAAGCTTGACAGCATGAAAATTCCCTATCAAGAGCATTACTATTCCGATGCGATATCGGGCGTGGAAGTTGCCAACGCTTTAGGCGAAAATGTGGAACAGGTTTTCAAAACGCTTGTCACTGTGGGAAAATCAGGTGCAAATTATGTCTTTTTAGTGCCTGTTGCAGAGGAGCTTGACCTGAAAAAAGCTGCTGCAAGCGTGGGTGAAAAATCCGTTTCCATGATAAAATCCAAGGAACTTCTTCCTTTGACGGGATATATACATGGAGGCTGTTCACCTGTGGGCATGAAAAAATTTTTCCGCACAACGATACATGAATCTGCCAAAAACTTTGACACGATATTCTGCAGCGGCGGAAAAATAGGCTTTCAGATACAGCTTTCACTTGATGACCTTGCAAAAGTCATTTCCTTTACGCTTGCGGATATCATCAAATAAAGGATTTTTTTGAAATGGAATATATAAAAACAAATCGTGGCATTGAAATAAAAATCGGAAAGTGCTTTGATTTAAAAA
Organism: uncultured Ruminococcus sp.; assembly: GCA_902801715.1. Taxonomy (GTDB): domain Bacteria; phylum Bacillota; class Clostridia; order Oscillospirales; family Acutalibacteraceae; genus UBA1213. The sequence goes on from CADCJK010000004.1 coordinate 14,487, forward strand.
ATACATTTGAATGCGGGCAGTGTTTCAGATGGAATGAAAATGCGGACGGTTCTTACAGCGGCATTGTCGGAAACAAATATACGGAAATATTCCGTGACGGTGAATTTATTGTGATAGCCAATGCCAATGAAAGTGATTATCAAAATATCTGGGAAAGATATTTTGACCTGAACGTGTGCTATGACGATATCAAAAGAGAACTCGTTTCACTTGACAGCAGACTGAAATGTGCAGTTGACAGCATTGATGGTATCAGGATATTGAATCAGAATCCATGGGAAACGCTTTGTTCCTTCATTATTTCACAAAATAACAATATTCCGAGAATCAAGGGTATCATTGAAAGACTGTGTGAAAATTTCGGTGAAAATATCGGAAACGGATATACATTTCCGAGTGCCGAAAAAATTGCGGCACTTGATGTCAATGACCTTGCACCGCTGAGGGCCGGATTTCGTGCAAGATATATTACAGATGCCGCAGAAAAAGTTGCTTCAGGGGAAGTAAATCTTGACAATATGCGTGAAAATCCGATTGAAGATTGTCGGAAAGAACTCATGAAAATAACGGGTGTAGGTGAAAAAGTCGCTGAATGTACGCTTTTATACGGTTTTCACAGACTGGAAGCCTTTCCGATAGACGTATGGATGAAAAAGGCATTGGCAACGCTTTTCAGCGGAGTATCTCCCGACAGTCTGGGACAGTATGCAGGAATCGCACAGCAGTATATTTTTCATTACAGCCGCATGAATCCCGCACTTCTCAAATAAAAAACGAGTCCGATGAAAGAATCGGACTCATTTTAATTTTAATCAGATAAAAAGCTGTACACAGTATTTCACACCGTCTTTTTCATACAAGCCGACACCGATATTTTTGAATTTGGCATTCAGGATATTATCTCTGTGTCCTTTGGAGTCCATCCAGCCTTCCACAGCGTCAGCCGCAGTGTAATAGTTGTATGCAATATTTTCGCCTGCAGTGGTATATTTGATATTATACTCTTTCAGCACGGTAAAGCATGACTGACCATTCGGACGGGTATGTGAGAGTTTCTGTGCCGTTTCGGACGCACGTTTCTGTGCGGCAGCTGCCAGCCTGCTGTTCACGGTCAGTTTTGAGAGTCCTCTTTTTGTTCTCTCCTCATTGGTAAGCCTGATGACATCTTCAATATAAGCCTCATTTTTTGTAATGACCGTCACCATGCAAACGGCTGTTTTGCCGTCTGAAGTCCTGGCGGTAATGTTTGCGATACCTTTTCCGACAGCCTTGACTTTTCCGCTGCTGTCCACTGTGGCAACTTTCTGATTGCTGCTTGTCCATGTAACTTTTTTGTTTGTTGAAACCGTTGCTTTAAGACTGAGTGTTTTTCCTTGTACAAGTTTTGCGGTAGTCTTGCTGAGAGTGATTTTCGTTGTTGCAGTAGTGCTTGCTGTAGTAGTTGTTGTCGTAGTTGCTGCTGATACATATGAATTCATCGAAACAGCGTGAACCATTGAAAGTGCCAGGGCGATGCAGACAATTCTTTTTACGATTTTCATGTTCTGTACATCTCCTTGAATCCCGAATTTATTTGTACATATTATACCATAACATTCAACGAAAAATCAATACTTTTGTAAAAATTTCATCAATAAGTTAAATTGAGGGATAAGGAAATCATTGTGTTACAAATTGTTACCATTGTTTTGTTTATCATTCTGAAATTAAATCAAAATTCTCAAATCTCATATATATCAGTAAAAAATTATTGTGATTTTTCATCTCCCGTCACTTCATTATGCAAATAATATTTATCCTTTTCAGATATAGCATCCTCATTTTTAAGCTGTCCGTTCTGAACACTCCTTTCAGCCTGTTTAATATCATATACGCACGATTTCAGAAACGGCTGCATGGATTTTTATATATAAAAATCTTCGTGAAAAGTTTACAAATTTCGGCATATTTTTTTGTCAATAGTACTTGCAATTTCATGCAGATATGCCTATAATATCAACAGCGGCGGAAAGAATGATATATCTGCTGTAAGACGGCTTGCCTGAAAGCTGCCGACCGAAAGCATGACCGCTTTCGGCATTACGATAATGAAGCCCTGCATACTTTATGATATGCAGGGCTTTTTTGATATTATTTTTTGCCGTGAGTCCATACAAGTCCCCAGTGAAATGCATCGTCCATGCTTTTGGAATTTTCAAAAAACTTCACTATTTTTTCAACGCTCAATAAGTCACTTCCATTGTTTTCAAAAAGGGCAATCGCACATATTGTATTATTTGTACTATAATCATCAAGCCTTACAATGATGTTTTCACCGTCGGGACACTTTACCGTTACAATGCCGTCAGCTTCTTTCCAGTTCACTATCCCGTCATAAATCATGGTGTAAACCAAAACTCTCCTGATTTCCGAAATTTTCAGACCGTTGATACGAAGGGTTTCACCTTTTTCGGAATCTCCCGAGCGGTCATCACCATCAAGAGAGATATACGGGATATCCGTCAGACTGCCGAATTTTCTGCCGATTGCCTGTACACAGCCTTTTCTTCCGTTTTTCAGTTCATAAAGGCAGGACAAGTCCAAATCAATCGGTTTGGATTTCTTGAATAAAAAGCCTTTTGTTTTCCTGTTCCAGTTAAGGTTAATCAGAATTTCGCCTGCAGAGCTTTTCTTTTCCAGACTGATTTTCTGACCTTTTCTCAATTCCACTGCCATAGAATTTTCAACTCCGTTCTTTCAATATTACAACCAATATATCACAATAAAATAGGATTGTCAAATGCCTGATTTTATGCTAAAATGATTGCAGTACATTTAAAAAGGAATGAAATACATGAAGATACTTAAAACATTTCCGACAGATGACGGCTTTTATATGCCTGCGGAATTTTCGGAACATTACGGCTGTATCATGATATTCCCTCACAGGCGGGATTCATGGCAATACGGTGCTTATGCCGCAAGAAAGGCTTTTTGTAAAGTGATAGAAACGATATCGCTTTCCGAAAAAGTCATTGTGTGTGCAAGATATGATGATTATGACAGTGCAAGATTCCTGCTGCCCGACAGGGTGAAAATTATTGAAATGGAATCGGACGATTCATGGGCAAGGGACGTTGCACCGACATTTGTAACTAACGGCAAAATGATTCGTGGCATAGACTGGGGCTTCAATGCATGGGGCGGACTCGTTGACGGCTTATATTTTCCATGGGATAAAGATAATAAAATGGCAAGGAAATTATGCGATATCCTTGACGTTGATACCTACAATTTCAGGGATTTCATTTTGGAGGGCGGTTCTATACACACTGACGGTGAAGGTACTCTCATTACAACGGAAGCCTGCCTTTTGAGTAAAGGAAGAAATCCCGATATGTCAAAAGCCGAAATTGAAGATATGCTGAAAAAAACGCTCGGCATACAAAAAGTGATTTGGCTGAAATCGGGCATTTACAATGATGAAACGAATGAACACGTTGATAATATATGTGCATTCACATCTCCGTGTAATGTCGTGCTTGGCTGGACAGATGATGAAAATGATCCTCAGTATGCCATGTCAAAAAGCTGCCTTGATATTCTGGAAAGTTCCACTGACGCAAAGGGAAGAAAGATAAATGTGCATAAACTGCCCCTGCCAAAGCCTGTTATGATAACGAAAGAAGAATGTGAAGGCTTGGACGACATGAACGGTGAACCTACACGAACACCGAATGAAAGGCTTGCGGCTTCTTATGTAAATTTCTATATATCAAATGCTCATGTATTGTGTCCTCAGTTCAATGATGACAATGACAGCAAAGCCGTTGAAATTCTGCAAAGCCTTTTTCCGACAAGGAAAGTCAAAGGCATTTATGCAAGAGATATTTTAATAGGCGGTGGAAATATCCACTGCATTACCCAGCAGATACCGAAATTTTAAAGGAGTGGTTTTATATGAAAATAAAAGTTGCGGCTGTTCAGATGTCCATGACAAATGACAGCAAATCCAATCTTGATAAAGCAGAAAAATTTGTCCGTCAGGCTGCCAATGACGGTGCCAATATTATTTTACTGCCCGAATTGTTTGAAAACCTGTATTTCTGTCAGGAAAGAAATTATGATTTTTATAAATTAGCTGAAACAGTCGAAGAAAATGCCGCTGTCAATCGTTTCAAAGAAATTGCAGAGGAATTGAATGTCGTTATTCCTGTCAGTTTCTATGAAAAGTACGGCAATACATTTTATAATACCGTTGCCATGATAGACGCTGACGGAAAATTACTCGGCATTTACAGAAAAACGCATATTCCCGATGACCATTTTTATCAGGAGAAATTTTATTTCACCCCCGGTGACACCGGTTTTAAAGCGTGGAATACAAAATACGGCTGTATCGGTGTAGGAATATGCTGGGATCAATGGTTTCCGGAAAGTGCAAGGTGCATGGCTCTGAAAGGTGCAGATATTTTATTTTATCCCACGGCAATAGGCTCTGAACCGATACTTGAAGTTGACAGTATGCCGCATTGGAGAAGATGTATGCAAGGTCATGCCGCCTGCAATATCACGCCTGTGATAGCCGCCAACCGTGTCGGCATTGAAAACGTCACACCGTCTGCCGCCAACAATTATCAGTCATCTTCACTGAAATTTTACGGTTCATCATTCATTACAGATGAAACAGGTGAAATTGTCATATCCGCTGACCGTGAAAGCGAATGTGTCATTTCACATGAATTTGATTTGAATGAAATACACGATTTACGCACAAGCTGGGGCTTGTTCCGTGACCGCCGCCCGAATTCGTATAAAATCATATCAGGTGAATAAAAAAATGCCCGAAAGAGAATTTCAGCTCTTATCGGGCATTTTCGGTTTATTTGCAAAGTGAATTCAATTCTCTTATCCTGTCAATCCTGCCTGAAAGATAGAGATATCCGAAAAGTGCTTCCAAACCTGTTGCATAGTGATATTCCTGTGTACGTTTATGGGCATGGGCGGTATGGGCATTTCTGCCACGCCTGAAAATATCCGTTTCTTCTTCCGTGAGAAACGGCTCTATTTTTTTGAACAATTCCGCCTGTGCCTCACATCTGACTTTTTCAACTTTGAGTTGATTCAGTTCCTTGACAGGTCTGTTTGCCTGACAGACAATTTCTTCCCTGACAAACAAATCATACACGCCGTCACCGATAAAGGCAAGCGTGAGTGGGCTTAACTGTTTAGGGTCACATTCATATTCCGTCAATCGCATATATTTTTACTCCATAAACTCAAATTCCACGTCATACATACTCACGGTATCGCCCTCATTGATACCTGCCTGTCTGAGTGCCTCTATGACACCTGAATTGATAAGCACTCTCTGGAAATACTGCAAAGACTCGGAATCGTCAAAATTGATACCCCTGAGCACTCTCAAAAGCCAATCGGCTTCCACAAAGTATATATCGTCATTTTTGGTTATTTTGACAGACTGCTTTTCAATTTCATCTTCGGGGATGACGGGCGGCTGTTCAGGTTCATATCTTATTACAGGAGGCAATTTGGAAAGCTGTTCCTGTATTTCTTTCAGAAGCGGTTCTGTTTCATAGTTGATTGCCGCCATGATGGGAAAGAATTTATAGCCCCTGCTTTCAACGTATTGCTTGAAATCTTCAACGACTTCATCATCTGTAAGGTCACATTTATTGCCTGCTACTATCATCGGTCTTTTTGCCAGTTCGGGATTGAATTTTTCCAATTCGCTGTTGATGGTTTCAAAATCCTGTTTTGGGTCACGTCCCTCACTGCCGGAAACGTCAACCATGTGAACAAGCAGTCTGCACCTTTCAACGTGACGCAAAAATTGATGTCCGAGTCCAAGACCTTCATTGGCACCTTCAATCAATCCGGGGATATCTGCCATGACAAATGAACTTTCCTCACCCATTCTGACGACACCCAAAACGGGGGTTATCGTTGTAAAGTGATAGTTTGCTATAATCGGTTTTGCCTCACTGACAACGGATATGAAAGTGGACTTTCCCACGTTGGGGAAACCTACAATTCCCACATCAGCCAATAATTTCAATTCAAGCTGTACTTCAAAGCTCTCACCGGGCATACCGGCTTTTGCAAAACGGGGAGTTTGTCTTGTAGGCGTGGCGAAATGGGTATTTCCCCAGCCGCCCTTGCCGCCTTTTGCGACAATGACAGGCTCTTTGTCCGATATGTCGGCTAATATCCTGCCCGTCTGATATTCTTTGACAACTGTTCCAAGCGGTACTTTTATGATAAGGTCGGGAGCTTTTTTGCCGTTGCACCTGCCGCCCCTGCCGTTTTCGCCTTTTTGAGCGGTGTATTTTCTTTTATATCTGAAATCCGCAAGCGTCGATAAATTGGTATCGGCTAAAAATACGATATTTCCGCCTTTGCCGCCGTCACCGCCATCAGGACCGCCCGACGCTACATATTTTTCACGGTGAAAAGCGACTGCACCATCACCGCCGTCACCTGCTTTGATAAAAATTTTCGCTATATCTACAAACATCTGAATCACTTCCTTTTGATACTAACAAAAAAGAGCCTCGACTTTACGCCGAAGCTCTCAAAATTCAAAATTACTCAGCAGCGTATACTGAAACCTGCTTGCGGTCACGTCCAAGACGCTCAAACTTCACTGTGCCGTCAATGAGGGCAAAGAGAGAGTCATCCGAACCACGTCCGACATTGTTGCCGGGGTGAATGTGTGTTCCACGCTGTTTCACGAGGATATTGCCTGCAAGCACGAACTGACCGTCTGCACGTTTTGCACCGAGACGCTTGGACTCTGAATCACGTCCGTTTTTTGTAGAACCGCCGCCCTTTTTATGAGCGAACAACTGTACATTAATTTTCAGCATTGTATATTACACCTCCGTAAAAATCACTTTCAAGTATTTCGGGTACTGTTCCCGGGTATTCAGAAGATGAAGCCGGAAACCCGAAAAAATATCTTTGCACCTGTCTGCATCGCTGTCGGAAATTCTTACATACATATCGCCGTCATCGGCACTTACCTGAGCCTCTGCACAAATAACATCTGTTATGGTATTGGCTGTCATATAAGCCGCTGATGACACGAATGCACAAAGCACATCTTTTCCGTACTCGTCCCTGCCGGAATGTCCGGTCAGGTGAAATCCGACAATTTTCTTGTTTTTAACAAACAATTCTGCTTTTATCATGCCTCGATAGACTGTATCTCGACTTTTGTATAGAACTGTCTGTGTCCCATTTTTCTCTTGACACTCTTTTTGGGCTTGTAAGTAAATACAGTAATTTTCTTGCCCTTAGCGGTTTTGATGACCTTGCCTGTCACTTTAGCGGCTTCCACATCGGAACCGAATTTAATTCCGTCATCAGTGCCTACTGCAAGGACTTTGAATTCTACCACTGCATCATTTTCAGCGTTGAGCTTTTCAACGTATACAACATCACCGTTGGATACTTTGTACTGCTTTCCGCCTGTTTCGATAATTGCGTACATTTCTTTGCACCTACCTGTCAATTCAAGCTCGCTGCCGTAGGCGTGGCAAAATCCGCCATCTTTCCAGAAGCCCACAGTATGCGGCTCTCTTATCATAACACATCAAACACGGGCTTGTCAAGCAATTTTTACACAAAAAATCAGGGCAGAAACAATTTCTTCCGCCCCGATGAAACTCATTTGAATTTACCGTCTTTATTATAACAATCTGATATATCAAGATGTTTGTCTTTTTCGAGGTTGTCATCAGATTTCTTGAGCAAGCTGCTTCCCTGCATATAATTGTGATTGACACCTCTTGCCCCTGATATCAGTCATATTTTCCAAAGAACTCCATCAGTTTTGCGAATGAACTTTCGGTCAGTTCATCATTGGAATTGTAGTGAAGCAGAAGGCTGCCCTCGTCATCGGGATCACGGAGATTTTCGGGTATGTTGAAATTGACAGTTGAAATATATTCATCCCAGTTGGCAAGTTTCCATACATCTCTGTCGGAATTTCTGTCTATCATTCTCTGATGGCAGACTTCGGGATCGGTCACAATCCATATAACTGTCAGCTTTGCACCGTAATCCTTGAGTTTTCCACGCAGATTGGCTATATATTCATTATCTCTGATTTCTTTTGTAAACGGTGCATTAACCATGACGAGATTTTCATATTTCAAAGCCTCGAATGCCAGATCCATAATGACATCATATTCGGGGTCACGCACATATTTCTTGAAAAATTCGGAACTCCTGTTATATGGTTCATTGGCAACTTCAAATATCTTTTTGGAAAGGGGTATGAGAGTATCCTTATCGAGATATACAATATGCTTTATCTCGGTTGCAAGTCTTTTTGACAGCTTGGTTTTTCCACAAGCAGGCGGTGATGTGACAAATATCATTCTTTTTTCCATTAGTTAAAACTCCCTTAATTAAAATAATCCGATTTCACGGATATTAAATGCACTTTAATATATCCGTCTTATATGATAACATATTCACACAAAAAAATCCATATATTTTACAAAAAAATTTACATCAAATGAAGATTGCGATATCTCTGAACTGCTGACTGCCGGTTCAGTCAGCGTTTGCCTTTGCGATTTCGTCTATTTTTTCACGGATACGCAAGAAGGCATCTGTGACAACGGGATCGAATTTTTTTCCACGCTGTTCCTGGATATTCTGAAATACCTCCGATGTAGGCATGGCAGCTTTATAGACTCTCTTAGCGGAAAGTGCATCAAAGTAGTCGGCGATTGTCATGATTCTTGCACATAACGGTATCTGTTCACCCTCTATGCCATAGGGATAGCCCGAACCGTCCCAGCTTTCATGGTGATACAATGCCACACACTTTGCCACTTTCAGAAATTCAGCGTCCTCTATATCGGACATGGCTTCTTCGATAATTCTTTTGCCGTTGACTGTGTGATTTTTAATTTGTTCAAATTCCTCTTTGGTAAGTCTGCCGGGTTTCTGGAGTATGGCATCCGGTACAGTGATTTTTCCGATATCATGCAGAGGGGCTGACAATACGGTATCATGGATATATCTGTCTGTCAGTACATCGGCATAATCCCCGTGATTTTTCAGTTCTTCGACGAGTGCCGCCACATATTCACTGGTTCTTTTGACGTGCTTGCCTGTGCTGCCGTCACGGGCTTCAATCATGTTGGCAAAGCTTATGATAATCTGATGCTGCATATTCTCGATTGCCCTGATTTTTTCATCAACGCTGATATCCAGTGCACTTCTCTTGCTGTCAACAGATGAAAATATCCTTGCCGTGTAGATTGCCGTGACGATAAAGCTGAGGGTAACATTCACGATCAGCAATCCGACATTCACTGCATACGGTAAATTATACAGCGGGACATTGTTATTATAGAACACAACAAGACATATAAATGTCACGGACGCTATGAATATAATGACATTACGGACATATTTCATGAGTTTCCCCTTGTTTCCGATAAGTGCCGTCATGAATATCAGCGGTATCATCAGATACTGGAAACCCGACTGCAAACCGAACAATTTCACACTGCATATCTGATGGAGAAACAGTTCAAAGCACGTCAGCAATATGCAGTAAAGCCATGAACCCTTCATATATTTCAGCAGAATGACAAACATGGCATACAGGATAACAGCTATGATATCAAATATCTGCATGGCTGTAATCCTGAAATATGCGAATACAAGCATATATATCGTATGCAGCACAAGGCATATCAGAAAAAACATATTCAGAGGTGCCGTAAAAGAGGCGAATGCCGCATAATCCTTATCATCATTATAAGCAGGTGTACCTACAAAAAATTGCAAAATCTTATTTTTTTTCGTTTCATCCATTTCGTAAACACATCTTTCCATTCTCAAATTATGGTAATATTATAATATATTTTTTCAAATTTCGCAACATATTTTTATTACTCTATACATATTTTTTTATACAGGAGATTTTTTGTATGTATCTTTCACTAAAATTAAATAAACTCTTTTTAATCCCGATTTTTGCCGCTGCACTGATATGCTGTATATTTCTTTTTCCCAAAAGCACCCCTGTTTCCATGCCGTCCGAACCCGTCAGACTTGCCGTTATCATGTATCACGGACTGATTGATGACACTTCCAAACAGAATAAATATTTCATTGATCCGAAATATTTTGAACAGGACCTTGAATATCTCACTCAAAACGGCTATCACACGATTTTTGCAAGTGACTTGATAAACTGCTTTGAAAAAGGGATTCCCCTGCCCGAAAATCCTGTCATGCTGACATTTGATGACGGCTATTACAATAATTATACCTTTGCCTATCCGCTTTTGAAAAAGTATAATTGCAAAGCCGTTATTTCCCCCATAGGCATTTCCGCTGATGAAGCCGAACAGGATACAAGACAAAATCCGGCATACTCTCAATGCAAATGGAGTCAGCTCAGGGAAATGCAGGATTCGGGACTTGTCGAGATACAAAATCACACTTATGACTTGCATCATATCGGAAACGGCAGAAGCGGTGCAAAAAACAATTTCAATGAAAATTTGGATTCCTATAAAACCATGCTTACGGCAGACCTTGAAAAATTCAATACTCGTATGCATGAAGAACTCGGCATTTATCCCGATGCAGTTGTATTCCCTTTCGGTTCACGCTCAAAAGATACTCTCCAAATCGTCAAAGACATGAACTTCAAAGCCGCCTTTGACTGCGAGGAAAAATTAAATTCTCTTTCCTCAAAAGACGATTTATTCTATCTTCACCGATTTTTAAGACCAAATGATATGTCATCAAAAGACTTTTTCGATAATATCTATAAAGAGAGTGGAGTGTGAGGAGTGGAGAGTGAAGTGTTTTGCTATTCAGCTCCACTCTCCACTCTCAACTCTCCACACTAAATTGGAGGTAGTTTTTATGCCAAGCGTATTTTTAAGTCCGTCTACACAAGAATATAATCCCTATGTTGACGGCGGTAATGAAGAATATTACATGAATGTCATAACAGATGCATTGATTCCCTATCTTGAAGCAAGCGGCATTGAATATGAAAGAAATGACCCTTCAAAGACATTTGCCAATTCCGTGAAGCTTTCCAATCAGGGCAATTTTGACCTGCACCTTGCATTACATTCCAATGCCGCTCCGCCTGCCAATGCAGGTCAGGCTCGTGGCTCACAAGTCTACTATTATGCCGACAGTGCACAAGCCAAACGTGCCGCCAATATTTTCGCCAATAACCTGAAAGAGATATATCCCATTCCGTCAAAAGTCGAAACCGTTCCGACAAAAAATCTCGGTGAACTCAACCGTACAAAAGCCCCTGCCATTTTAATTGAGCTTGCCTATCATGATAACCCCGATGACGCTGAATGGATTCGTGATAACATTGGCACTATTGCTCAGAATTTAGCTGTATCTGTAAGCGATTTTCTCGGCATTAAGGAAAATCCCCCTGCTCCTCCAAAAACTGCCACTGTCACTACACAAAATTCCAATCTGAATCTGCGTGCAGAACCGTCTGTCAATGCAAAAATTGTGGGACGTATTCCCAACGGCTCAGCGATTGCCATTTCAGGAAGTGTTGATAACTGGTATCTGACAAAATGGAACGGCATTTCGGGATATGTTTCCGCAAAATATGTAAAAGTGAAATAAATTTTATTTGTGATATCCAAAAAATCTATTTACAAACTATAAAATTTATGGTATATTACAATCAAAATATATTTCAAACGGAGGACTGTTAAAGATGAAAAAATTTGTATGTTCTGTATGCGGCTATGTTTACGAAGGCACCGAAGCTCCCGAAAAATGCCCTGTCTGTAAGGCTCCCAAAGAGAGATTCAATGAACTCAAAGCGGATATGGCATTTGCCACGGTTCATGCAGTAGGCGTTTGAAGAACTCCATAATGACCTTGTTGCCAACTTCAACGGTGAATGTGCAGAAGTAGGTATGTATCTGGCTATGGCAAGACAGGCTGACCGTGAAGGTTATCCCGAAATTGCCGCTGCTTTCACGAAGTACGCTTTTGAAGAAGCGGAACACGCTGCCAAATTCGCTGAACTGCTCGGTGAAGTCCTCACTGACAGCACAAAGAAAAATCTTGAAATGCGTGTAGAGGCTGAAACAGGTGCTTGTGCAGGCAAGTTTGAAATCGCTAAAAAGGCTAAACAGAATAATCTTGACGCTGTCCATGACACCGTTCACGAAATGGCTAAAGATGAAGCCCGTCACGGTGCAGGCTTTGCAGGACTTCTGAAAAGATATTTCGGCAAATAATTCAATATTCCATCGGCAATTTTATCAGGCTCTTTGACTTTTTCGGTCAGGGGGCTTTTTTTCTGCAAAAATATTGATTTCGTGACAAAGTTGTGCTAATATTGATATGAGTAATTTTGGAAAGGTGAGATCGTTATGGAATGTAAACACTGCGGTGCAGAAGTAGGAATAGAATATCGTTTGTGTCCATACTGCAAGTCGGAAATGGATTATCCCAAACTCAATCAACAACCCGTTATTATTCAGAATATCATACAGACTCCCGGTAATAATCAGAATTACAATCAGGGATATAATCAGAATTACAATCAAGGGTATAATCAAAATTATAATCAGGGATATAATCAAAATTATAATCAAAGTTATCAGCCCCAACAGAACTATCGTCCTCAGCAGAATTATAACTCTCAGCAGCCCGTGTATATGGATAATATCATTCCTCAGCAGAATAACGGTCTTGAACAGGTAAGCCCCAAAAGCAAAACAGTCACACTCCTGCTTGCCATTTTTCTCGGCATTTTCGGCATACATAGGTTTTATGCAGGAAAATATATTTCAGGTGTTGTTTATCTGTTTACATACGGTGTCTTTTACTGCGGCTGGATACTTGATATTATTTTGATAATTACGGGCAAATTCAAGGATAAAAACGGCTTGCCTATCAAAAAATAGGTCTTGTAATTTTTCCGCCGATATGTTATCATTATGTTTAGCTGTTGATATGACCGCATTGATTCTGCGAAAGGCAGTTTTAATGCGGTTTTTTAAGTAAATTTAATCAGGAGGATCGTTTTTTATGCAGATTTCAGATGATATGATAAAGTACGTTGCAGAGCTTGCAAAGCTCGAACTCTCCGATGAAAACAAGGAACAGGCGAAAAAAGATATGTCCGATATGCTCGAATATGTCAATACGCTTAATGAGCTCGATACTTCGGAAATTGAGCCGATGAGTCATTGTTTCCCTGTATCCAACGTGCTGAGAGATGACGTTGTGACAAACGGCAATGACCGTGACAATATGCTTTTGAATGCCCCCGAAAAATCGGAGGACAGCTACATTGTACCGAAAACTTTTTAAGGAGGTTTTTTTGTGTATTCTTCAAAGGAAATAAGAAATTTGACTGCCGTTGAACTCGGAAAGAAAATTGCCGATAAAGAAATCACTTCCGTTCAGGCGACAAAAGCCTATCTCGAACAGATAGAAAATACCGAAAAAGATATCAATGCCTATATCACGGTAATGGCGGAAAAGGCTCTTGAAAGAGCCGAATTCATAGATAAAAAAATAGCAGAGGGAGAAAATTGGTCTAATCTCATGGGCGTGCCTATGGCGATTAAAGATGTACTTTGCATGAAAGATACGCTTACTTCATGCGGTTCAAAGATACTTGGCAATTTTTATCCGACATATACAAGTACTGCCGTTGAAAATCTTCTCAATGCGGGTGTCGTTGTACTTGGCAAAACCAATATGGACGAATTTGCTATGGGAAGTACAACGGAATCTTCCTATTTCGGTGCAACAAAAAATCCATGGGATTTGAACAGAGTGCCGGGCGGTTCTTCAGGCGGTTCAGCCGCTGCTGTTGCAGCTAATTCATGTGCAGCAGCTCTCGGTACGGATACAGGCGGTTCTATCCGTCAGCCTGCGTCATTCTGCGGCATTACAGGTATCAAGCCCACTTACGGCAGAGTTTCCCGTTACGGTCAAATTGCCTACGGTTCATCTCTCGACCAGATAGGACCTATGGCAAAGGATATTACCGATTGTGCCGCCATTCTTGAGATAATTTCGGGACATGACTGCAAGGACTCCACTTCTGCCGACAGAAATGATACAGACTTCACATCTGCATTGGAAAACAATGTCAAAGGCATGAAAATCGGTGTGCCGAAGGATTATTTCCTTGACGGCATTGATGAAGATGTCAAAACAAATGTACTTGCCGCTGCCGAAAAATTCCGTGAACTCGGTGCGGAAGTGGAATATTTTGATTTAGGCATGGTGAAATATGCAATTCCTGCGTATTATATCATAGCTTGTGCAGAGGCTTCTTCCAATCTCGAAAGATTTGACGGTGTAAAATACGGCTACAGGACACCCAAATTCACGGATTTGAACGATATGTATAAAAAGACACGTTCAAAGGGCTTCGGTGATGAAGTCAAGAGAAGAATCATGCTGGGTTCATTTGTGCTTTCATCGGGATATTTTGACGCTTATTATGTAAAGGCTCTGAGAGTCAAAGCTCTTATCAAGCAGGCTTTCGATAAGGCTTTTGAAAAATACGATATCATATTAAGCCCCGTTGCACCGACTACGGCTCTCAAAATAGGTGAATCTCTGAGTGACCCGATAAAAATGTATTTGGGAGATGTCTATACAGTTTCGATAAATCTCACGGGAATCCCTGCGGTATCTCTGCCCTGCGGATATGATAAAGACGGTCTGCCGGTAGGCTTGCAGCTCATGGCTCAGACTTTCAATGAAAAAGCCGCCATTAAAGCCGCTTACAGCTTTGAACAGAGTTTCAAAGATAATTTAAGACACTCCCCTATGTATGAATGAGGTGATAAACATGAGTAAAGAATATGAAGCCGTTATCGGTTTGGAAGTACACGTTGAACTCAATACCAAAACAAAAATTTTCTGCGGCTGTTCGACAGCTTTCGGCGGAAGTCCGAATATCAATGTATGCCCCGTATGTTCGGGAATGCCGGGTTCTCTGCCTGTACTCAACAGGGCAGTTGTTGATAAAGCGATTTCCATCGGTCTTGCAACTAACTGCAATATCACGAGAAACAGCAAATTTGACAGAAAAAATTATTTCTATCCCGACAATCCCCAGAACTATCAGATTTCACAGTTGTATTATCCGATATGCCGTGACGGTAAAATTGAAATTGAAACGGACAGCGGAAAGAAATTTATCCGTATCCATGAAATGCACATGGAAGAAGATGCCGGAAAACTCATTCATAATAATTTCACGGGTGAAACATATGTCGATTTCAACCGTTCAGGCGTACCGCTTGTTGAGATTGTTTCAGAACCTGATATGCGTTCTGCTGATGAAGTCCTTGCCTATCTCGATAAACTCCGCTTAACGATACAATATCTGAATGCGTCAGACTGCAAATTAAACGAGGGTTCCATGCGTGTAGATGTAAATATGTCTTTGAGAGAGAAAGGCACTGAAAAATTCGGTACAAGAACGGAAACAAAGAATTTGAACTCTTTCAAGGCTATCAAAAGATGTATTGAAAACGAGTTTGAAAGACAGGCGGATATCCTTGATGCAGGCGAAAAAGTCGTGCAGGAAACGAGAAGATGGGACGACGATAAGGGATATTCCTATACGATGCGTTCCAAGGAAGATGCACAGGATTACAGATATTTCCCCGATCCCGATTTGGTGCCGCTTGTGATAGATGATGAATGGCTGGAGAGGATAAAATCCAATCAGCCTGAATTGCGTGACGAGAAAAAAGAAAGATATGCCCGTGAGTATGGCATACCCGACTATGATATCGGCTTGATAACGGAATATAAAGAGCTGGCTGAAATATTTGAAAGCGGTGTGAATGAGGGTGCCGATCCGAAAAAGGTTTCCAACTGGATCATCGGTGAAACGCTCAGACTGGCAAAAGATTCCGAAAAAGATATTGCAGACATATCCTTCAGCGGAAAAAATCTGGCATTGCTGATAAAAATGCTTGACGAAAAGAAAGTGAACAATACGATTGCCAAGCAGATTTTTGAACACATTTTCAGTGAAAACGTGAATCCCGTTGAATATGCCGAAAAGAATAATCTGGTTATCAAGACAGATACAGGTGCACTGGCTGAAACGGTCAAAAAAGCGATAGAAGCCAATCCGAAAGCCGTTGCGGATATGAAAGCAGGCAAGAAAAAAGCAATGGGTGCAATCGTAGGCTTTGTCATGAAAGAGATGAAAGGCAAATGTGATCCTGCCGAAGTCAATCAACTTGTCATGGCTGAACTTTCAAAACTCTGATATAAATACAAAAAACCGAACTGAATTTTCATCAGTTCGGTTTTTGTTTATGCTTTTATGAATCGGATTATTCTGTAACCGTCAGGTCAAAATATTTCTTTGAGATAGTGCCGTCATCAAGATTCTTTGCCTTTACGCATATCTCATAATCGGCTGCAGCAGCGGGCTTGACAGTAACTTCTGTATTGTCGCTGTAATCCTGTTTCTTTATCCATTTTGTATCAGCCTTTTTCTTATAGAAAACAGCAAATTCCGCATTGTCATTGTTTGCAGAACAGTTCACAGTAACTTTTGAGCCTTTTTTGATTGTTTCGGCAGATACGGTACTTGTATTTTCAAAAGAATCCTTTACCAGTATTTCTGCATATATCTTGTCAACAGCACCTGTACTGTCCTTTACCTTTACGCAGATTTCATAAAGACCTGCATATGCGGGAGTGATATCAACAGAATCATTTTCTTTGAAACTCTGCTTGCAGCTCCATTTTGTATCGCCTGCTTTTCTGTAGTAGAAAGCGTACTTGTAGCCTTCATCGGAACCGCCTTCGGCATATCCTGTTACTTTAACGGGTAATCCCAAAGGCATAGCAGAATATTCTTCATCTTCAACAAATTCCGTTTCAAGTCCCACACTTGCCGTAAGAGGACATTTTATCGGAATTTCATGTGTTTTTGCATAGATATAAGCCTGACAGTCCACTGTATCAAGTTCTATCACAAGGTCAACGTCACAGCCGGTAAAGACATCTTCGCCCATGGTTTCAACGCTTGCGGGGATATGCACTTTTTTAAGGCTGTAGCAGTCCTTGAAAGCCTCCGTACCGATTCCCTGAACGCTTTCGGGAATATCGATTGATTCAAGGTTTTCACACTTTACAAACGTATAATCAACGATATTAGCCAAAGTAGAGGGCAGTTTTATCTCAGACATACGGGAATATGCATAACAATAGGGTGCGAAGAAAAGAGTACCTTCCGGTGCATTGAATTCTTTCGCCATGGGAACTGCAATAAGAACAGAACCGCTCTTGTCGAAAACAGCACCGTCAATGGATTTGTAATACGGGTTTGCATCATCAACGTAGATATTTTCAAGGTCCTCTGCACCGGCAAATGATACAGCGTCAAGAGGTTTTATTGTTTCGGGGATAGTAATGGACGTTACGCCTTTAGTCGCAAACATGATACACTCAACGGGAATGCCATTGATATATGCCGGTACAGTGATGTCTTCTTCTCCGCCTGTATAATCGATAAATGCAGCCGAAACGCCTTTTATGCTGTAAGCGATTCTGTATACATAGTCGCCGTCCGTCACGGTTTCATATTTTGTCGTTCTGCTGATGAAAGCTTCTATCACTTTGGCAACGAATTCCTTTGCCTGAGCCTCTGCCTGCTCGGCTGCCTGTGAAAGCTGCTGAGCGATCTCTGCAACTTTGCCCTTTGCTTCAGCCTTGATTTCTTCAAGCTGTCCGGTTGCCTCTGCAAGCAGTGCAGCTGATGTCTGTTCTGCCTCTGTGAGCATCTGCTCTACCTGTGCCTGTACTTCTTCCGCCATTTGTGCTGTCTGTTCCTGTGCAGCTGCCATGATCTGTGCAGCAGTTTCTTCATCTTCTGCTTCAGCCGCCTGTTTCTGAGCCTCTTCCATTATTTCGGCTATCTGCTGTGCAGCAGTCGTCTGCATATCGGCTGCCTCACTGTAGGTATCCGCCAGAATCTTCTGTGATGCAGCTATCTTCTGTGCTATCTCAACAAGCTGTGCAAGCTTTGTCTGAGAGAATTTCTCATACAGGCTCTGAGCAGTTTCTTCAAGTTTTTCCTTGAAAGCTGCCAGCTTTGAAGTTTCGTTTTCATCTTCGGGAGCGGGAGCTATCACAACAGGTTCCTCGGAGATTATTTCTTCCTCATCGACTGCTGCGGCACAAATGCCTGTACCTGCAACCATTGAAAGTGCCAATGCTGCAGTAAGGATTCTTGTCATGAATTTTTTTGACGATTTCATTGTAATTACCTCCAAATCAGTAAAAATTTCCATAAAATCACCAACGGTGATATGATTTGTATTAATTATATCACTTTGAAGCGATAAAATCAAGTATTCGTGATAATTTTTTCCTATTATCTGAGTTCTTTGAAAATAGTGGAATAAATTCTGTTGCCGTCGGCATAGCCGCTGAATGCGGAAGAACGCAGTTCAAAAGTATACTGCCATATATCGAATTCAAACTTGAAGCTCGTGAAACCGGGGGCGGCATACCAGAACAGATATTTATCCAGACGGTTCATATCAAAGAAAGTTTCTCTGTCATAGGTATCTGTATAAACGCCTGCCACAAAGCCGTATCTTTCCATTTCACTGCAGAATGTATCAATGATATCCGTCACGCCATGGCGATTATGATAATAGCCGTTTTTCCGGGCATATCTTCTGGAGTCTTCCTCGTAATCATAGTATACGCCGTGAGTGATATCTCCCCTGTATTTCGAGATAATCTGATTGCAGACTTTGGCTTCCTTTTTGGCATCAGCGACATTCAGGGCATAGCAGAAATGATAGATTCCAATTCCAAGACCGGCTTTTTTTGCCCCGAGAATGTGTTTCTGAAACAGTTCATCTTCCTGAGAAAGCTCGCTGCCGAAACCGTCACGGATAATAATAAAAGTATATCCGAGTTCCTTGAGTTTTTTGTAATCCACATTCGGATTGAAACAGGAAACATCAATTCCCCTTTCGACTTCATAAGTCGTTCTGTAGTTGGAATAATTGCCCGTTGAATAGAACATGGTTGTGATACTTCTGCCGTTGGGGAGGGATGCCGTCAGATATAATTTTCCGGGTTTCAGACCTTTGACAGTACATCTGCCGTCTTTATAGGAAACAGACGCTTTCGTTTTATCGGATACATTCACGGTCACATATTGGGCATATTTCGGCTCGGACAGCTTGATATCAAGTGTAACAGTCTTTCCGATATGCACCGTGGGACAAACAGAAGCAAAACTCATACTCACACTTGCCGGAATGTCTATGACTGTAATTTGACACTGAGCCGTCAGATGATTGGAAGTTTTGGCGGTTATAATGGCACTGCCGCTCTTTTTGGCGGTTACAACACCATTTTTGTCAACGCTTGCCACGTTCCTGTTTGATGATGAAAATGTGACGGCTGTTTTGCTGCCGCTGTCAAGTACAGGTTTTAAAGTGATATTTTTATTGACCAACATCTGTACGTTCACGCTGTCAAACTTTATCGAGGAAGTATCGACAGTCACCTTTATTTTATCGGAATTGATTTTATTGGAAACAGTGATTTCCGCTTCGCCTGCTTTGAGTGCTTTCAGCGTGCCGTCACTGCTTACCGATACAACAGAGGTATCACTGCTTGCATAAGTAAAGCTGGTATCATCGCCCATATCTGAAAATTCAATCTGATAGGTATTTTTGACATCAAGCGTGACAGTTTTATCTTTCAGAACAAAAGGCTCTGTCATTCTTTTTTCAATTTTAAAACGATATTCATATAAATATCCGTTTTCCGTGAGAACAACAATATCCGATGTACCTTCTGCGATACCCTCAAAGGAAACTTGACTGCCCGAAATTTCATAGGCAATATTTTCATTACTGCTCCATATATCTTTCACATTGTCGGCAAAGTCAATCGTTTTTATCTTTGTACGCATGACAGCAGCCGTCTTTTTTACGGTATCGAGCGTTTTTCCCTGAGCGGTAATCGTGAAAATTTCCCTCTTTGAAAAATTCTTGCTGTTATCCCTGACAATAACAGAGATAATATATTTTCCGGGTTCTGTCGGGGTGAATTTCAGAACATCGTCCTCACTTTCGGGACGGATACAGATATCTTTACCGCTGCTGTTCCTGAAAAAATACTCGTATGTATAAGCCATATCGGAATTTTTTGAAAAAACGATTGTTTTTCCCGTATTCACCGAAAATTCTCTTTTCAGGTCTTTTCCCTCGGGAATAATTTTCGCTGTAAACAATGCATTGTTCAGCTTGACGATATCATTTTTGGGTGTTCTGTAAATGCAATCTCTTATATTGATTCTGATTCTTTTCTCCATGCCGTCCCGGTCTATCGTGCATAAATCCACTGCACCCGCTTTTTTGGCAAAAACATTGATAACATTTTTACTCAACTGTGATACTTCTACTCTGTCGGTTCTGTTGCTGTCCACTCCGACAAAACTGTATGAACCTCCCTGCAAAGCAATCGTCTGTGACATACCCATGCTTATCTTGAATGTATCTTCCACATTGAGTGCATTACAGAAAGATTCTTCCTCAGTGTCATTCACTATGATGGTAAATATCACATTTTCCTGAACGCTGTCATTATATTTTGAAAGTGTGACCTGAAAGCTGCCGTTTTCCGTGGCTTTGAAAATAAATTCACTCTGTTTTATCTGCGGTATGAAAGTTTTATTCATTTCCGTATCGGTATAAAGATATTGATATTTAAAATTTTCTGACAAATAAAGAATTTGTCCCTGTTCGGTCTGTTCCGTTTCGACAGAAATTTCTTCTCCGTCCCTGAAAGCCGTGAATAAAATCTCATCTTCATTTTCGGATTCACCGCTGTTTTCACCTTCATTTTCATTTTCGGGTTCATCGCTGTTTTCATTTTCCTCGTTCTGCACGACAGATGTTTCCGATTCCTCCGCCTGAACTGTAAATGATGTTTGCCATGCCGTATTGGTCAATACAGCGGATACAAGCAGTGCTGCGACGATTTGTTTTGACATTTTCATAGAATAATCTTTTCCTTTCCTCTTTTTCTTGCTGAAATATGACCAAAAGACATATTTCAAAAGTTATAAAATTCGTTAAATATGTTATATTGTAACATCAATTTTTTTGCACTTCAACAGCAAAACAAACAATTTTTATAATATCAGACCTGAATTTTTATAAACAATATATCAAAATTTTGTCTAAAATATAAAAAAGCTGTAAGAAAAAAAGTTTTTTCTCTTACAGCCTGAACAATTTTCATATACAGCCATTATAGTATAATATATTATCGAGTATGTCAAGTAAAATATGCCCGAAAAATTCAACCAAATATCTGTAAAAAATCATAAAATTTTGTAAATATCTTGTAACGTGTCCTTTTATGTGATACAATCATTTTATAAAAATCAAAGGAGAATGACTATGAACCAGCAGATAGAAAAACTTGTTGAAAATATAGAAAAAATCATTGTCGGAAAACGTCAGTCCATTGTAATGGTAGTAACCGCCATGCTTTCGGAAGGACATATTTTAATTGAGGACGTACCGGGCGTAGGCAAGACAAGGCTTGTTTCGGCTCTGGCAAACTCCGTTGACGGACATTTCAACAGAATACAGCTCACTCCCGATATCATGCCATCTGATATCGTAGGATTTTCCATGATTGATCCGCAGACAAAGGAACTGCAATATAAAACCGGTGCCGCCATGTGTAATTTTCTGCTGGCTGATGAAATCAACCGTGCGTCACCAAAGGCACAGTCGAGCCTGCTGGAAGTCATGGAAGAACATCAGATATCCCTTGACGGAAAAACCATGCCTTTGCCGTCACCGTTCATGGTGCTTGCCACGCAGAATCCTGTTGAAACATACGGTACATATCACCTGCCCGAAGCACAGATGGACAGATTTTTAATGAAAATATCCATGGGCTATCCCTCCCCCGAAGAAGAACTGGATATTATCACACGTTCCGAAACAAACCGGTTTTCGCATAAACTGGATGCCGTGATGTCCCTTGATGATATCAGGAATCATATTGAAAGCGTCAAAAAAATCTACTGCAAGGACAGCGTGAAAAAATATATTGTAGACCTGCTCAATGCAACAAGACATTCCGTGAATATCAGTTTAGGAGCCTCGCCCCGTGCAGGAATCGCACTGCTGAGGGCTTCCAAAGCCCTCGCCTATATCATGGGAAGAAATTACGTTGTTCCCGATGATGTCAGGACAGTTATGCTGCCTGTACTCTCGCACAGGCTCATGCTCTCCATGCAGGGAAAATCGGCTTTTAAAAGTGCAGAAGATGTTCTCAAAGCAGCCGCCGGAACGGTTGCCGTTCCTGTAGAGTGAGCCGGTGAAATGACATGAAAAATATCAGAAAGCAAACGGTAAAATCTTTTTTTGCCTATCTGGGCTGTATCGGCATGGCATTTCTTGTCATGTATCTCATCAACGGCACTGTCGGTGTACTTCTCGTTACTGCTTTATGCACTGCCCTTGCCCTTTCCGTCATATCTGCCGTTATCGTCACCCGTTCCGTGAAAATCGACTTACAGACCGATAAACAGGTTCTTTTCAAAAAAGAAACCCTGACGTGTTCCGTGAGCATGAATAAAAATCTTCTCATACCGGCTCCCATGATAGAGATATATCTTGACTGCTCTCCGCAGCTCTCCAAAGAGATTCATTTATGCCGTGCGACGATTGCGGGACGTGAAACCAATACAATCAATATTCCCGTAACGGCAAAATACTCGGGACGTGCCAAAGTTGGCATTACGCAGGCTTTTGTATGCGATTATTTCGGGATATTCCGTTTCAGGATAAAAAAGGGCATATTGAATGATTCCGTGAAAATATCCGTTTATCCCGATATTCCCGAAGTGCCTGTACAGACGAATTTTCTCAAAACGGCAGTACTTTTTTCCACGGATGACAATGAAGAGGAAACCAATGAAACAGCCCTTACTCCGACAGGTCAGCCCGGTTATGACCATAGGGAATATTATCCGGGTGATCCCATTAAAAGAATCAACTGGAAGATGTCCTCCAAAAAGGATATCTATATGATAAGACTGGACGAAAAACTGGCAGGCGGCGGTCAGGTATTTTTCCTTGACGTTCCGCAGACGGAGGAAAACGATAAAAATTTATCCGTCCGTGACCGTGTTATTGAGGGAATGTTGGCTGTTTTCACAATGCTTGTCAGGGAAGGCAGAGAAACGGTCTTTTTTCTTGCAGACGGTGACCGGTGGCATAAAACCGATATCCGCACTCCTGTTGATATCCATCACATTCAGCAGCGGCTGTCCGACTTTACTCCAAATCCTGCCCTCAGTGTCATTCCCCCCGAAATATTCAGTACGGGAAAAACGCCCATCTGTTTCACATCAGCCGTTGCCGAAACTCCCCAGTCGGCTGCCGCTGTCGTTTCGGAAATTCCCGAAATCTTTCTGGTATGTTCCTCAGATTCGGGAATACCGCATATCACTTCGGAACTCTGGACAATATCCGCAAACTTTGAAATACAAAAACTATGACGGGAGGATATATCATGAATCAAAAAAAGCAAAAACTCCTGCAAAAGATCAATCAATATATCTGTCCCGTCCTGCTTGCGTCAGCCGTATTCTATGCAGTCACGGATGTGTTCAGCAAAGACTATTCCATTATCTGCACAATCGTTTTTGCTGTTTCCGCATGGCTGCTTTTCGGATTTTTCGATATCCTCAAAAACATCAAACGTATCGGCGGACTGATTTATACCATCATTTTCTTTGTGCTCATGGCATTTTCTTCAGTTCTTCTGCGAATCGGAGCAAGTCGGCTCGGGAATTTCAAATCATTCCTGAAATGGTTTTTCGGTGACCTCGAAGAAAGCAATCAGCCGTTGTTTTTCATAGCTCTCGTCATCGGAGGCGGATTTTTTCTCATATCCATTCTCTACTATTTCACCCAGATAAGATACAGAAGTCTTGGTGTCATGCTCTGCACGCTTTTTCCGTTTGTGATATACACCAAACGATATGTCATCATGCCTGAAATGACTGTGACAATCATAGTTGTTTTATATCTTGCTGTCATCGTGCACAACAGACACATTGACCCCTCCCGTCAGGAAACACATACGTTTCTTAAAATTGACCGTTCCTATGTCATTGTGATAGCCATATTTGTTTCCGTCACGGGAACCGTCACCATGATGATACCAAAATCCACTTATTCCTCACTCCTTGAAACCTATTCTTCTGTCCTTTCATACGATGACACGATAGGCGGCAAGGGTACAGGCAATTCCG
>CADCJK010000004.1:38854-52401 GCA_902801715.1 uncultured Ruminococcus sp.
CTTTTCACTTTCGACTCCGGCGGAGAGGAAAACACATACTATCTCCGAAAACAGCCCTATGACAGATTCAACGGAGATGTCTGGGAAAAAGATATGAACAATATCAACCGTTATTACTATACAGACAGATATCCCGAATATGAGATAAAAGACTTGGTAAAGGACTTTTATAAAATTTATGTCAGAGATAATCTGACTTTGCCCGATATCAAGCGAAATCACGCTTTTGTCGAAGGAGAAAATTTTTCGGCTACTTATCTGCCGTGTCCCCTCGGAACGAGCGGCAGTGATATCACTTCGGGGTACTACAGAAAACACCTTGACGGCAGAGTGGAAAGGACAAACAATACAGACCAAAATCTGCATGATGCCTTTTCTTTCTATGAACAGGACAGAAATCTGTATGAATACGCCGGACAAATCGGTCTGAATACAGATGAATATAGCACGTTTCTTGAAAATAACTATTATTCCGAAAACGTGCAAAGGATATATTCCGATTTCGCCATAGCCCAACAGCTTTATTCCGATACAGATAATATATCTTCCCGAATTGCTCGGCTTGCCGATGAAATCACTCAAACTTACCATTCCGATATTGAAAAAGCCTATGCCCTTGAAAGATACTTTGAAGAAAACGGCTATGTCTATGATGAAAGCTACGTTCCGGAAGATACTTCCATTGATTACTTTATTTTTGAGGGAAAAACGGGTATATGCACCAACTATGCCACGGCTATGACACTCATGGCAAGAAGTGTCGGTCTTACGGCAAGATATACAGAGGGTTTCGTTGCCTTTGAAAAAGATGAAAACGGCAATTTCGTTATCCGTGACAGCTATGCACACGCCTTTGTGGAAGTCTATATTCCCGCTGTCGGCTGGATGACTTTTGACCCCACTGTATCGGGATATATGACCGTTCCCGAACAAACTCACAACTATCTTGATGATATCATTCAGTTTCTGAGTCATTTCACCGTTATCATAGTAGTTGCTGTCTGTATCATTGTATTTGTACTCCGTGAAAGATTTGCGGAAATTTTCTTCCGTATTGCCCAGCTTTTCCGCACTCCCCAAAACCGTGTGCTGAAATTGTATGCACATATCATCAAACTCGTGAATTTCTCTACAGGAAAAAATTACAGTTCCTATACGGTCAGTATGCTGGAAGAATATCTGCTTTCATCAAGGCATACCGCCCCGAAAAAACTCTTTGCACTCTTTGAAAAAACCGCTTTCGGCGGATATTCCCCCAATATAGCCGAATACCGTGAGGCATATAAACAATACAAAAAATGTTATCGCTCGATAAGAAAATTACCCCAAAAATAAAATTCGCCTCCAAGTCAGATATGATTTGGAGGTATTTTCAATAAAAATTTATCAAATAAACTTGATAATAAATGTAAAATGATATATAATTAATATGAGAACGCAAAAACAGTTCATTATCATGTACAAAATATTGACCATCCGTTTGCAGCGGACAGTTGTTTTTTAACGGTAAATGTGTTAATATTGCTATGCAGACAATTTTTTTGGAGGTGCTTTCAATGAAAGACAATCAGCCGACTATGATATTTTCCATTCCCGACAACCACGAGGAAAGCGTTAAAACTATCCTTAAAACCGTATACAATGCACTTGAAGAAAAAGGCTATAATCCTGTCAGTCAGATTGTGGGCTATATCCTCTCGGAAGATCCCACCTACATTACTACCCACAACAATGCAAGAACTTTGATAAGAAAAATTGAAAGAGATGACCTGCTTGAGATACTTCTCAAAAGCTATCTGAAATTGTAAAAAAAAGGAGAGATGAAAATGGCAGAAGAATTTTTGCAGTATAAAAATAAACCCCTTGTCAGATGCGGTGATGTCATTTACTACGGCAGTATGAATGACAAGTGCGTTGCCAAACTCACTGTCAAATCCAAAACCAAAGTCGATGACATGGAATTTGCCGACAGGGTGTTTATACAAATCCTCAATACCGATATGTCCGATCCGAAAAAGCTCGTTCTCCAGAAAGGTGAACAGACAGGCTTGTTTCCTGCAATCGACATGGCTTATGTATGGCTCAAAAAGGCTCTGAAATCTTAATGAATTATTTTTCAGCCGCTTGCAAAAAATAAGTTTATGTATTATAATATCCCTATCTTAAATTAAAAAGGAGTTTTTCAAAATGGCACAGATTACTAAAGATACTATTATAGGCGATATCCTTGATATCGACGAAACAACGGCACCTATTTTTCTTTCAATAGGTATGCACTGCCTCGGCTGCCCTGCTTCAAGGGGTGAAACTGTTGAACAGGCTTGTGCCGTTCATGGCGTAGACGTTGATGCACTTGTCAAAGCCGTGAATGAACACATCAAAGACAAATAAAAACAGGAGTGTATATCATGTTCAGACTTGATGAAAGACTTGCACTTTGTGCGGAATTTGTCCGTGACGGTGCAAGGCTTGCCGATGTCGGAACAGACCACGCTTATCTTCCTGTATGGCTTGCGTGCAATGGCAAAATTAAATCTGCCGTTGCGTGTGATGTCAGACCGAAACCGCTCGAAAACGCAAAAGCCAACATTGAAAAATATCATGTCGGCAATATCGTTTCAACGGCACTTTCGGACGGACTTGATGAAATTTCCCCCGACCTTGCAGACGATATCGTTTTTGCAGGTATGGGCGGTGAACTTATCGCCAAAATCATTATGCGGACGCAATGGCTTTATCACGGAGATAAAAGGCTTATCTTACAGCCTATGTCCCGTGCAGACGCATTGCGTCTGTTTTTATGTCAGAACGGCTTTCACATACAGCAGGAAAAAGCGTGTATTTCCGCCAATAAAAGCTATTCCGTCATGCTTTGCACTTATGACGGCATTACAAGAACCTGCACCGATATTTTCAAATATATCGGTCTGCTTGAAAATGACGATTCGTTTGAATCCAAAAGATATATTCATTTCATCAATGAAAAATTAAAGAAACAATTAAACGGCTTTGATAAAAATTCTATGGAATATCAAAATTTATATGAAATCGTTTCAAAATTGGATACTCTTTCAGAGGGGGTTATTTTATGATAAAAGCTAAAGATATATATGATTTTATAGACACTTTTGCACCGTTTGAAACTCAGATGAGTTTCGACAATGCGGGGCTTATCATAGGTGATGAAAATGCTGTTTCCGATACGGTGATTGTTACTCTTGATGTAACGGCTGAAGTGATTCAGGAAGCGATTGAACACAATGCCAATATTATTGTATCTCATCACCCTGTTATATTCTATCCGACAAAATCCCTTGCAAGCGACAGTGTGCCTTTTTTGTGTGCAAGGCATAACATGACCGTGATATCCGCACACACCAATCTTGATTTCTCCAAAGGCGGTGTGAATGACACTCTTGCGGAACTTTCGGGAGTAATTGCAGATGAATATTCTGCCGACGGCTGTACTATTATCGGACATCTTGAAAAACCCGTTTCATGCCGTGATTTTGCAAAATTGCTCAAAGAAAATCTGCATATCAGCGGTCTGAGATATACCGATACGGGCATGATTCAAAAAATAGCCGTGTCATGCGGTGCAGGCGGTGAAAATATCTCTGCCGCCAAAAAGTACGGTGCAGACGGTTTTATCACTGGTGAGATAAAACATCATCAAATCATTTATGCCAATGACCATGATATCGCTGTATTTGATTTGGGGCATTTCAATTCCGAAAATCTCATTATCCCGAAACTTGTCAAAAAGCTTTCGGAGAAATTCCCCGATACCAATTTCATTCAGTCACAAACTTTTTCGGACAAACTGATTTATTTAGGAGAATAAAAAAATGGCACTTGACGGAGTATTTCTCAGACATATCAAAAAAGAACTGGAAGAAAATCTTCTCAACGGCAAAGTTGATAAAATCTATCAGCCCTCAAAAGATGTTATCATTCTTTCCATGCGTTCCAGAGAGGGCGTTAAAAAATTGCTCCTATCCGCAAGGGCTGACAGTCCACGAATCAATATCACCTCATTTTCGCCTGAAAATCCGAAAGTCCCCCCCATGCTCTGTATGCTTTTGAGAAAGCGTCTTTCGGGGGCAAGGCTCAGGGCAATTAAACAACCTGAACTCGAAAGACTTCTCATGCTTGAATTTGAGGGGACAAATGAACTCGGTGATACCGTCATGATGTCGCTTGCCGTTGAAATTATGGGACAGTACAGCAATATCATTTTCATAGACGGTGACGGCATGATTATAGATGCCGTCAAGCGTGTGGATATGTCCATGTCCTCACAAAGACTTGTTCTGCCGAATATGAAATATGAATTTCCGCCGAAACAGAGCAAACTTTGTATGCTCGAATACGGTGCAGATGATATTATTGATTCCGTGAAAAGCATATCCAAAAATATGCCGCTGTCAAAGGCACTTCTTGCGACAGTACAGGGAATATCCCCTATTATTTGCAGAGAGTGGGAACATCTTTCGGGACATGGCAGGGATTTATATACATCTGAACTCGATGAAGAAAGCATTTCCAGATTAAGATTTTTCTTAAAGAGAACTATTAATTCTGCCCGTGACTGTACGGGTGAACCCTATATTATCATAGATAATAACAAAAAGCCGATTGACTTCACGTTTGAATATATACAGCAGTACGGAACGGGGCGTTCTTTCAAGGAAAACAGCTTTTGCGAACTGCTTGACAGATATTATGCCAAGCGTGACATGATGGAAACCGTCAGGCAAAAATCCGATGATTTGAACAGACTTCTTTCCAACACGGCTTCAAGGCTTATCAAAAAGATATATCTGCAAAATGAAGAACTTGCCGCCTGTGCCGACAGGGAATATTTTCGTATATGCGGTGACTTGATACAGGCGAATTTATACAGACTTGAAAAAGGTCTTTCGGAATGTGAAGTCGAAAATTACTATGATGAAAATCTCTCTAAAATAAAGATACCTTTGGATTGTGCCTTGTCACCGTCAGCCAATTCGCAGAAATACTATAAAAAATATCAGAAAGCCAAGACTGCCGAACAAGTCCTGAAAATTCAGATTGAAAAAGCCGAAACCGAATTGGATTATATCTCATCTGTTTTGGACAGTCTTTCGAGGGCGGAAAGCGTGCGTGAACTTGACGAAATACGACAGGAATTAGCCGAACAGGGCTATATCAAATCCAAGGGCAAAAAGCAGAAACCCGAAAATGCCCTTCCGCCATTGGAATTTGTTTCAAAGACAGGCTTCAAAATACTTGTGGGCAGGAATAACCGACAGAATGATAAATTGACTTTGAAATATGCCAATAAAAATGATATCTGGCTTCATGCAAAGGACATTCCCGGTTCACATACCGTTATCATTACAGACGGAAAAGAAGTGGATGAAGAAACTCTTGTATATGCGGCAGAATTGGCGGCAGCTCACTGTAAGGCAAGAAATTCCAATAAAGTCCCCGTTGACTATACAAAGATACGTTATGTCAGTAAACCTCAGGGTGCAAAGCCCGGCATGGTTATCTATATCAATCAAAAGACTTTATTCGTTGCCCCTAAAAATGTATAATTTTTTTTAAAAATATCCGATAAAACTATTGAAAATTTTCAAAAATCATGGTATCATTGGTAAAAGGGTATTTCTGTAAAAGCTATGAGGAATGTGAAAACGGCTTTTGCGGTATCAAAAATCTATATTATATTTTAAAGGAGCTGGATCAAAATGAGAAAATTCAAGAAAGTCCTCGCAAGTACTCTTGCAGGCGTGTTGGCAGTCGGTGCACTGGCTGGCTGCGGCGAAAGCGGAAACAACAACAATAATAGTACTGCTTCCACAGCAAGTACTGCGACAACCGACAGCAAAGTTGACACATCAGGCGTTAAGTCGATTTATTTCCTGAACTTCAAACCTGAAATAGCTGATAAGTATGAAGCTATTGCCGCCAAGTACAAAGAGGAAAAGGGCATTGAAGTAAGAGTTCAGACTGCTGCATCAGGTGAATATGAGAAGTATCTCACATCTGAAATGGGCAAATCCGATCCTCCCACCATCTTCCAGATCAACGGTCCGGTTGGCTATCAGAACTGGAAAGACTATTGTGCAAACCTCAAGGATTCCGAACTTTATAACCTTGTTTCCGATAAGTCAATGGCTGTTACAGACGGTGACGGTGTTTACGGTATCCCCTACGTTGTAGAGGGCTACGGCATTATCTATAACAATGCTATCATGACAAAGTATTTTGCAACAGAGGGTGCAAAGGCTGCTTCCATGGACGAAGTAAACAACTTTGCAAAACTC
Source organism: uncultured Ruminococcus sp. (assembly GCA_902801715.1). Taxonomy (GTDB): domain Bacteria; phylum Bacillota; class Clostridia; order Oscillospirales; family Acutalibacteraceae; genus UBA1213. The sequence goes on from CADCJK010000004.1 coordinate 45,169, forward strand.
AAGGAAGTTGTAGAAGACATGACAGCTAAAAAGGCTGAACTCGGCATTGACGGTGTATTCGGTTCCACATCACTTAAAACAGGCGATGACTGGAGATGGCAGACTCACCTGATGGATCTCCCGCTGTATTATGAATTCAGTGCAGACGGCAATTCCGTAAGCAACTGCTTCAACGCAGCAACACTCGACTTCAAGTATGCTGACAACTACAAGAACATTTTCGACCTTTATACCAACAACTCCACGACTGACAAGAACCTTCTCGGCGGCAAGACCGTTTCCGATTCCATGGCAGAGTTTGCAGCAGGCAAATGTGCTATGATACAGAACGGCAGCTGGGCTTGGGACGACATCAAAAAGGGCGGCGTCGTTAAAGAAGAAGACGTTAAGTATCTCCCGATTTACACAGGCGTTGAAGGCGAAGAGAAACAGGGACTCTGCATCGGTACAGAAAACTACTTTGCTATCAACAGTGAAGTTGACGCTGCTACACAGCAGGCTTCCATCGACTTCCTCGTATGGCTGTTCTCAAGCGACTACGGCAAGAACGCTGTAATCAATGACCTTGGTTTCGTTACTCCGTTCACATCTTTCGGTGAAAACGAGAAACCCTCCAATCCTCTGGCTGTAGAACTTCTTGCATGGTCTGACAAGGCTGCAAAGGGCGACTGCAAGTCTGTTGAATGGGCATTCCTGGGTATCCCGTCAGAAAAATGGAAGAGCGACTTCGGTGCTTCTCTGCTTGAATACGTTCAGGGACAGAAAGACTGGACAAAAGTAGTTGATGATGCAAAAACATCATGGGCTTCCGAGCGTAACGCATAATCCGACAATTTAAACTGAAAAATTAAAATTTCATAAAGCCCCTCCTGCTCCCGAAACTGAGGGCAGGAGGGGTAATTTATACAGGAGGTTTCTATGGAAAAAGCTATTAAAAAGTGGTTTCCCTTGTTTGCACTTCCGACACTCGTTTCATTTGCGATTGCCTTTCTGATACCGTTTGCAATGGGTATCTATCTCTCATTCTGCAAGTTCAAAACGGTAAAAAAGACCGAATTTGTCGGCTTTGACAACTATATCAAGGCTTTTTCGGGTGACAAGGATTTTCTGAATGCACTCTGGTTCACAACAAAATTCACGATTGTTTCCGTTATCACAATCAATCTTCTTGCATTCGTTTTCGCCATGCTTCTGACAAAAGCTATAAAAGGTACTAATTTCTTCCGTACCATCTTTTTCATGCCCAATCTCATCGGCGGTATCGTTCTGGGCTATATCTGGAGCATGATTATCAACGGCGTTCTCTATTACTTCAATGCGACGATCACAACAGATGCCAATTACGGTTTCTGGGGACTTGTCATTCTGATGAACTGGCAGTTAATCGGCTATATGATGATTATTTACATATCGGGCATACAGAATATCTCCCCCGATTTGATAGAGGCTGCCGAAATAGACGGTGCCAATGCATGGGAAAAACTCATTCACGTTACACTCCCCCAAATCATGCCGTCTATTACAATATGCCTGTTCCTCACGCTTACCAACTCATTCAAGCTCTTTGACCAGAACTATGCCCTCACGGCAGGTGCTCCCGGCAATAAAACGCAGATGCTTGCACTTGATATCTATAATACATTCTATGGCAGAGTAGGCTGGCAGGGTGTCGGTCAGGCAAAAGCCGTTGTATTCTTTATCATTGTTGCAGCGATTGCCCTTACGCAGCTTTACCTCACAAGAAGCAAGGAGGTTGAAAACTAATGGCTGAACTGAAAAAATACAACTGGAATACCGAACCCGTTCAGAATCTTTCCAACGATTCCGAATGGCAGAAATTCGTGGAAGGTGCCAGAAAAGAACAGTTACGCAAGGAAAGAAAAGCCGAACTCGACAAACAGCAGAATCTCAATGCCAAGCCCAGAATTCCCATGACAAAAGCAGATTGGGTGAAGTTTGCCATTCTCGTTGTCATTTCCATCGGCTTTATCGTTCCGATTCTTCTCGTTCTTGTCAACAGTTTCAAGGACAATGTTTCCGTCAGCAATTCCCCGTTTGCACTTCCCGACAGCAAGAGTTTCGTCGGCTTTGACAACTATACCAACGGTATCGAAAAAATCAACTTCTTCCCTGCATTTTTCACCTCTATCTTTATCACAGTCTTTTCCGTTGCATTTATCATTCTCTGCACATCTATGTGTGCATGGTTCGTTGTCAGGGTAAAAACATGGTATACCAAACTCATGTATCTCCTGTTTGCATTCTCCATGATTGTACCGTTCCAGATGGTCATGTATCCCATGTCATACGTTGCCAACCAGCTCAGCCTTGACAATATGTTCGGCATTGTCATCATATATCTCGGTTTCGGTGCAGGTCTTGCGGTATTCATGTTTGCAGGATTCATCAAGAGCGTACCCCTTGAAATTGAAGAAGCCGCTATGATTGACGGCTGCGGACCAATCAGGACTTTCTTCATGATTGATTTCCCGATACTCATGCCTTCGGCTATCACGGTTGCAATACTCAATGCCATGTGGATATGGAACGACTACCTCCTCCCCACGCTCATTCTCAACAAACAGAGAACTCTGCCTATGGCAATACAGTATCTGCGTGGCGGTTACGGCTCCATTGACATGGCTGCCATGATGGCTATGCTCGTACTTGCTATCATTCCGATTATCATTTTCTACTTCTCATGTCAGAAGTATATCATCAAGGGTGTTGTGGCAGGTGCCGTAAAGGGATAATCCAATCAGCGTGTGCTGTAAAAAACTTTTCCGAGAGTGAAGATTTTCTTCACTCTCTTTTTTTATATTGCCATAATTATGCATATATATCCATAAAAAAATCATATTTTTTAGAAAAAATACTTGACATTTTGTACATAAATGGTAAAATATATATATAATGTTTTATGGGAATTATGGAGGAACGAAATGATTACAGAAGAAGAAAAAAGTATACGTCTTGAGAATCAGCTTTGTTTTCCGCTGTATGCGGTTTCAAGAAAGGTCATCGCACTTTATCAGCCTTATCTCAAACAGCTCGATATCACATACACGCAATATATCGTTTTGATGGCTCTCTGGGAATCCGAAAATATCACCGTCAGCGAACTCGGAAAAAAACTTTTTCTCGACAATGGAACTCTTACACCTCTCCTTAAAAAAATGGAAAAACAGGGATATCTCTCCCGCAAGAGAAGTCACAGGGATGAAAGAATGGTCATCATATCACTTACTGCCAAGGGGCATGGCATGAAAGAAAAATGCATTGATATTCCCCGGAATATAGCCGAAAAGGTAAATATTGACCTCGAAGAAGCTCAGCAGCTTCATTCCCTGCTTTATGGCGTTCTCAAAAAAATATCCGACTGAGTTTTACACGCTCACAACTTGATTTTTTCATGATATTACCTTGCAGAAAAGTCTGACATACCGTGTCAGGCTTTTTTGTTGCCAAAAAAAATACAGGGTAAATTAAAAAAACTCTTGTATTTTATGTGTATTTAAGATATAATTATAAACAGTTGATTAAAAATATTGTATTTTATTACAAGGAGGCAAACATTTTGAAACAGTATCAAGCAAAAAATATCTTCAACATTGCACTTGCCGGTCACAGCGGCTCGGGCAAGACTTCTCTTGCAGAGGCAATGATTTATCTCTGCGGCGGCTCCGAAAGACTCGGCAAAGTCAGTGACGGCAACACCGTCTGCGACTTCGACCCCGAGGAAATCAAAAGAAAAACTTCCGTACAGGCTTGTGTGGCTCCTCTCGAGTGGAAAAACAAGAAAATCAATCTTCTTGACGCTCCCGGACTTTTTGACTTTGAGGGCGGTCTTTGTGAAGCGGCAAGGGCTGCCGATACCATGCTTATTACCGTTTCCGGAAAGAACGGTGTCAGTGTCGGTACGGAAAAGGCTGTCAAAGCTGCCGATAAAAGAGGTCTTACCAAAGTTTTCTTTGTCAATGGTCTTTGCGATGAAAGTGCAAGATTCTACCGTGTATTTGAGAGTCTGAAATCTTCTTTCGGTCCGTCTGTATGCCCTGTTGTCGTTCCCTATATCGTGGACGGTCAGGCTGACTGCTATGTCAATCTCCTTGAATACAAGGCTTATAAATATGTCAACGGCAAGGCAACTACTGTACCCATTCCCGACATGGGCGACAGACTCGAAGGTCTGAGAACTGCCATCAGTGAAGCCGTTGCCGAAACAAGTGACGAAATGTTTGAAAAATACTTCTCCGGTGAGGAATTCACTCCTGAAGAAATCATTGTCGGTATCAGTCACGGTGTCAAGAACGGTACAATAAGCCCCGTATTCTGCGGTGACGCTCTCCTGACATACGGCGTTGAACAGCTTTTGAACGGTCTTATCTGGCTCGCACCGACTGCCGAAGATAAAGCCGCTGAAATCGCTGTCGATACAGAGGGCAATCCCGTTGAACTCAATGTCAATGAAGATGCTCTGCCTGCCGCTATCGTATTCAAGACGATTGCCGACCCGTTCGTTGGTAAACTTTCCTATTTCAAAGTAATTTCAGGCAAAGTATCTCCCGATACTCCCCTTGTGAACATGAGAACAGGCAATACAGAGAGAATTGCCAAAGTCATGACCATCAGAGGCAAGAAACTTGAAGATGCCGCTTATATCGGTGCAGGTGATATCGGTGCCGTTGCAAAACTCGCTGCCACCAATACAGGCGATACCCTTTCCGCTCCTGCAAGAAAAGTCGTTCTTGACGGCATAGAATATCCGTCACCGTCACTCACAATGGCTATCGCTCCCAAAACAAAGGGCGATGAAGAAAAAGTTGCTTTAGGTGTTGCCAAGCTCTGCGAAGAAGACCCGACTATCAAATTTGAAACCAATAACGAAACACATCAGATGCTCCTCAGCGGCATGGGCGAACAGCACCTTGATGTAGTCGTTTCCAAGCTGAAATCCAAATACGGTGTCGATGTCGTTCTTTCCAAGCCGAAAGTTGCCTACCGTGAAACCATCAGAAAGCCCGTTAAAGTTCAGGGACGCTATAAGAAACAAACAGGCGGTCACGGTCAATTTGGTGACGTTTGGATAGAATTCTCACCTTGCGATAGTGACGACATGATATTTGAAGAAAGAGTTGTCGGCGGTGCCGTTCCGAAAGGATTCTTCCCTGCCGTTGAAAAGGGACTCCGTGACAGCATTTCCAAAGGACCTCTCGCCGGATTCCCTGTAGTAGGCTTGAAAGCTACTCTCTATGACGGTTCCTATCACCCTGTTGATTCATCTGAAATGTCATTCAAAACAGCGGCTTCACTTGCCTATAAAGACGGTATGCCCAAGGCAAGCCCCGTATTGCTTGAACCTGTCGGACTTCTGAAAGCAACTGTACCCGATGCAAACATGGGTGATATCATGGGCGAAGTGACAAAACGCCGTGGACGTGTACTCGGCATGAATCCCTCAGAGGACCGTATGCAGACGATTGAAGCCGAAGTTCCTCAGGCGGAAATGAGTGATTTCTCCACATTTGTCCGTCAGGCTACGCAGGGCAGAGGTTATTTCACATTTGAATTTGTACGCTATGAAGAAGCTCCTGCCATGGTCGCTCAAAAAGTCATTGAAGAAACAAAAGAATAAATTTGAGAGTGGAGTGTGGAGAGTGAAGAGTGAAGTTATACGATTTTCCATCTCGTTCACAAAACAAGAATAAATAAACAAACCCGAACTGATTTTCTCGTCAGTTCGGGTTTTCTATTTAAGAGGAATTATGAATTAAAAGCCCATTCTGCCGCCTCTGCCGCCCATCATGCCGCCGCCCATTCTGTCGGATTGCGGTATGCTGTCAACCTGTGTGCCGTTGATGATGAGTGTGCCGCCTGTATACGTTGCCGTGCCGTCGCAGTCGAAGGAATCGCAGGGGGGCTGACCGGGATAATTAACACTGACCGTACCGCCTGAAATCGTGATATCTCCGTTGGAGTCGATTCCGTCAACGTCATTGCCATTTACCGTGACCGTCACATTACCGCCTGTTATTTCAACCATCGGTTTTGAATAGACATTGCTTTTATCAGAGCCGTTGATACCGTCATCGGTTGCGGTGATAGTGACTGTACCGCCATTTATCTGTATATAAGTGGATTCGATACCCTCACGGGCTGTAATATCGAATGTGCCGCCGTCTATCTGAACCGCTGTATTAGCCTGCAAGCCGTCACTTGTTACCGTTATATTGAATGTACCGTCTGCAATATAGAGTGTGCCTTTGGAATTGTCATCACTGTCTTCACTATGGAAAGCATCTTTTGATGAATTGATATTGAAAGTGCCGTTATATACGGAAATGCTGTCTTTGGCTTCAATGCTGTCATTCACGCTTGTAATATTGTAAGTGCCGCCCGTGAATTTGATGTCGTCCTTGCCTGAAATGCCGTTATCGCTTGAATTGATAGTCAGAGTGCCTGTACCGTTGAAAACGATATCATCTTTGGAGAAGATAACAGCGTCTGTATTGGTATCGCCGTCAGCCTTGAAAGAACCCGTCACGGAAAGACTGTTTTCACCTTGTGAAGTAATGAAACACTTGTCAGCCGATACAACGTATATAGCAGGTGAACTTTCATTTGTGATATTCACGCCATTCAGAACAAGCTGAACCTTGCTTTCTTTATCGACTTCCACTTTGATAGTGCAGTTGCTTGCCGTACCGCTTATTACATAAGTGCCTTCTTCTGTAATATTAAGTGTCTGACCGTCTGAAACTGTCAGCGATTTTGCATCGGACAAATCGGGATTCTGTTCCAAGTCACGATTGCTGAATAAATTGGTTGTGTCGATAATGCCGTTGGAAACCGATGTTTTGCTTGCCTCTGTCGTATCCTCGGATTTTTCGGAAACCTGACTTTCCGTATCCTGATTTATCTCACTGATAACATCATCAAGATTTTTATCTTTGCTTGTATTGTCCGTACTGACAATGGATATTTCACCTGTAGAATTCTGAGTATTATCCGCCTGACCGCAGCCTGCCGCTGTCGATATCAGAAGTACTGCCAATGCGATTACAGCTAAATTTCTTTTTTTCATAGAGATAACCTCCTTTAAATTTATATATAAGATTTATGTTTGTTTGCCTTTGATGATTTGATTATAGCATATTTTCAAAAAAATTCCATAGATAAATTGCAACGAATTCTGTAACAATCTTTGAATGGAATATTTAATTTTTTCAAGTT
>CADCJK010000005.1 GCA_902801715.1 uncultured Ruminococcus sp.
CGGCTGTTTATACACCATTTTGCCGTTATCCTGCGGCTTTGCATTTTCAGCGGATTTCTGCACATCTTCTTTGACTTCATTCTTCTGTTCTTCATTTTGTTTTGCTTTCGGACTCAATATTCTTCTTTTGGGCTTGTCGGGATTTTCGCTGACAGTTCCCTGTCTTTTATTCCTGTTTATCGCTAAAACCGCACTTTCATCATCAAGCACATACTTTCCTGTATTTTTCGCACCAGAATAAAAGACTATTTTTTGATAGCCTAAACTTTTTAAATATGAATTGAGATACGGACGGAAATTATTTTTCTGCAAATCAGGCGATATGAACATATCGTCCAAATTTCCGTATATCAGAAATATTTTATTCAAATTTGGTCTTTCAAGTATCGAACTCATTTTTTACTCCATCTTCAATTTCTTTTTCGTTTCCGTATCAGCGGAAAGTTGATTTTTCGTTTCAGCATTACACTTGATGTCAACGCTTGCATAGGGATTACTGCCCTTTACGACATTTTCAATACACTCTCTGTAATATGCCTTTCTTTCTTCATTGGCTTCATCACCTTTTATCTGCTTCAAATCAACCCTTGTCTGAATATCGCCATTCTGCATGACTTCGGGGGCAAGTGTTACTATCAATTCTTCACCCGTCGATTCATTGGCAAGTCCTATATGCAGGGCTTTGTCATGAGAGTCATTTTCATAGGCATAGCCGTTGAATGTGAAATTATGCTCCTCAAAGAAATCTATAATTTCCTCACTCATATTCTGACGGGAAAAAGCATTGTTCATATTGATAATGCCTTTATTGATACACTGCGATGACTGCGGATACAAGTCATTATTCAGAAAATCAATGCACTCTTTCAACTGCTGTGTCGTCAGTTTATCAGCATTTTCTGCCCTCAATGCACTGTGAATCTCATTGATTTTACTCAAAATATAATCATAGCGTGTCTGACCTTTTGCATTTTTATCCGTATAATCGGATATTTTGATACCCACAATATCTTCTGAAAAAGGCTTTCCTGCAGCTTTTTCGGCATATTCTTTCACTTCCTGAGAAATAGTCCCCTGTGCCTCGATAAAGCATTTGACTTCCTCTGACAAGACAAGTGCCAGATTGTAATAATTTTCCCATTCCTGTTTTTTGGCATCTGCCTCAAATATTTCATCAAGCGTATTCACGGCAACGTCTTTGGAACTTGCCAAAGCACTTTCATATCTGCCTTTATTATACAAGTCAATAGCCTGATTCAATTCATTTGTGAGTGAAACCATCTGGCGTGAAGAATATTTTTCTCCCTCAAAGTCATCTTTCAAAGATTTCAATAAAGCCTGTGCTTCTTCGATATATGCTTTTGCAATTTCTTTTGCCTTTTCATCTTTCGCCTGAATGTCAGCTTTGAGCTGTTCCAATTCATTCATATAGCCTGCATATTTTTCATTGATATTTGCTGTGACATTCGCCATTGTTTCGGCTATGTTCTTTTTATAGCCGTTATTGAAATCATTCTGTGCTTTATAGATATTCTGCATGGACTGTGTACGGGATTCTTTCAGCTTTTTAAGATATTCCTGATATGCCGCTATATCATTTTGTTCAGCGATTTTCTGAAGTTCTTCTCTCTGAATCGTCAATTCATTCATCATGCTGTCAAAAGCCTGTGCATTGAGCTGTGACTGTTCATTCATGCTGTTGTACATTTCATTTCTGAAACTGCCTATTCTGTTTTCGACACCGCTTGTATTGATTTGCGGTCTTGGAATAGGCTGTGCCTGTGGGGGACGGTTCTGCTGTACAGGCTGATGATATCCCTGATAATAACTCTGCTGTGCCTGCACATTATTCTGTATTCTCTGATTTTGCTGCTGACGGTAATTATTTCTGTTAGCCTGTTGATTTCTGTTATTGATAGCCCTTGCAACACCGACTGCCGCAAATGCCACTCCCGCAACCGCCAGACCGCCCAGCACTAACGGCAATCCGCCAAACAACAACGGCAATACAATTAATCCTCTTGATTCTCCACTCATAAAAAATATCTCCTTTCTATGACTTTTTCTTCATGTTCTCCAAATCTTTGGCTGTATCGCTGAAAGACTTGTTTGTATTTAATTTCAGTGCATTGATATCAGATGTATAGTTCACGATACCCGATTCCGTATCGCATTTGATGACTTCACATATATGCTGACAGATATCACGGGAATAAATTTCCTGTTCCGCACCGTTGTAATCTATATGCACAATGATTCTGTTTTCGACATTCGACTTGTTTTCAACGGGCACAAGATAGACATATATCCTATTTTCAGAAGCGTTTTCAAAGACAAGTTTCAGCCATTCCCTTGTATCTTCCGTGACTTCCTCACCGTCAAACGTGATTTTTACATAATCCTGAAAATTCTTTGAATCAAGCGTTTCTTTCGTTGCCTGACGATAACCTGTCATATCTTCATGCCATTCCAGATTTATTTCATCTGCCAAAAAGTCGATAATACTCTCTCCCCATTCCGCACGCTGACAGGATGCCGTATATCTCAATTTATACACGTTATGCAGTTCTTCAAGCCGTTTATCTATCTTTTCAACTTCTTTGATATACTCTTTCAGTTCATCTGTATTCGCACTGTCGGATTTTTTCAAGTATTCATCTTTACCGATTTTCTGAACCTCTGCCGCAATTTTCCTGTATTTGTTCATGTTCTGAACGAGTTCCGCAAATTCTCCCCTTGTCCAGTAGTTTATCTCGATAAGGTTTTTTACGCAATTCTGCATTTTTATTGCTTTTTTCGGAAATATATTCTTCCCAGTCGTCCAATTCCTGCTGAACCTTTGCCGCAAGATAATTCAATTTCATCACGAACAAGTCATATTGACCATCCCATTCCTCAACTTTATCATCAATGTTATAGCCAAGCCTTTCCAAACCCGATTTTGCGGAAATCGCAACTGCCGTTGCCGCCTCAAACAAGCCTGCTTTATACAACTGCTGACCGTCTTTGATGGCATTATAGAAAATCTGCAATCTTTTCGGCATGAATTTTTCATGGGGCTTTTTCTCTATCAAATGGAATTCGCCTGTTGCATGAAGAAGATATTCCCTTGCCTCATGACTGCTGCCCTCGTTACGCTTTGACAAATCTTCTCTGACAGATTTGACAGCTTGTTCCAATTCCTGTGTCTTACGGGCAAGGGCTTCTTCACTTTTCCGGACATCTTCCAGAAGCCGCCTGTAATCCGCATTCATATCCGCAATTTCATTCTGCATATCCCTGTCAAGACCTCGCTGATAGTCTTTCAGCATACGCTCATATTCTTTTTTGGATTTCTCGTCATGCTCACGGACAGCTCTTTTCATATCCTCCTGATAATTCCGGATAGCCTGTTTATTTTTATCCGCCATTTTCTTACGTTCCGTTTCCACCTGCTGATTCTGCTGACGGAGCTGTTTTTGCAGGGCATCTATTTCTCTTTCAAGCTGTTTCACCTTGTCAACTGCCATCTCATGAACCCTCTATTTCCATTGTTTTCTTTTGCTGAGCCTGAATGAAAAGTGCAATTTGTTTTTCAGCTTCATCAAGCTTTTGCTGTATCTCTTTGAAAATCTCCTCAACGGGCTTTACGTCTTTATCTTTGTAATATTCCAACACTCTTTTATCAATTTCAAGCTGTGTTTTACATTCTTCTAATTGAGTTTGTGCCGCTGTATAGTCTTTTTTCAATTCTTCCTCAATTTTTTGCACCTTTTCATCTTTAACAGTTTCCTGAACAACAGGCTTTTCCTCCTGAATAACAGGCTTTTCCTCCTGAATAACGGGCTTTTCTTCCTGAACGACAGGCTTTTCTTCTTGAATAACAGGCTGTTCCGTCTGAACGCTGTCGGCATATTCAAGACGTAAAATATATTTATTCTCTGACGGCACTAATTCCAATCCCATGAAAGTTTCATCAAACGGATAGGTATTTTCAACCTGCTTTGTCGAGCTTCTGACAAGTTCCATTTTCTTTCCCGAAATACCGCCTGACATGGCGGGAACGGCTTTTAAAATTCTGTCAACGGATATCGGTCTGATGGTGAGCACTTCACCGTCGGTACTTTCCGACATATTGAAATTGCCATAGACTTTCACTCTGCCCATGTCACTGTGAATCTGCGTTGCATAGCTTTCTATTGCACCGTTATCAAGCTGTACGGCAAGACTTATATTTCCTGCCATCAGTTCTTTCAATATATTGATTCTTAATGTATCTCTTACAAACAAATCTGTTTCAAAAATCACAAATATCCCCTCCCGATTTTTCCTTGACTTTCTGCCACACATTCAAAACATTTTTTGACGGTACACCTATTAAAACCGCCTTGTCAAGTGTGAATTTTATTTCTGCACGTCTTTTATCTGCGGAATAATATTCCTGTCCGATATCTTTATATCTGTCCGAAAGATAGTACAAATGCTGATTTGACGAGCCTATATAAGCCCTGCCGTCATCAAGCTCTTTGATATATCTGCCATCAATAAGTATATCCGTTACAGTCAATAAATTTCTGCTGTCATCATCTTTCTGCAATTCTTCAAGCGTAAATCCCGAATAGATAATAACTCCGATATCTTTGATACTTTTCAAAAGTGACACTAATTCAAAAAGTGCCTTTGCCTGCAAAAAAGGCTCTCCGCCGCTGATGGTGATACCCTCTGTTTCACTCGATAATATCTCTTTTGCAAGTTCTTTGATATCCGTTTCGGTATAAGCACCGTTTTTTGTACTTTCCGCAAGACAGCCTTCACAATCAAAACAACACCCGTGAACCCATATAACAAAACGTCTGTAAGGTCCGAGCAGGTCTGTATTTTTTTCGGTATGCGACAGCAAAATTTTATCTGACATTTTCTTATACAAATTCAATTCACCCCAAATCAAGAAAGAGTGAAAAGCGGATTTTTGAAAAAACTCCACTCTCCACTCTCCACTCTCCAAACTTCACTCTCTTTTTACTCTACGTCTACACCGAATGAACGGCAAAGGGCTTCCAAGCCACCCCTATAGCCCGATGCAACGGCATTGAATCTCCATTGACCGTTTTTGCGATAAATTTCACATACGACAAGAGCCGTTTCGATAGAAAATTCTTCTTCAAGGTCAAAACGAAGAATCGTTTCACCGTCGGGGGCGTCGGGATATTCCAGCACCGCAAAACGTACATACGCATTAGAAACCTGTCCGAAATTCTGATGACGTTCTTCTGCTTCATGTATTGTTACCGTGATGGCAATTTTGTCGATTTCAGGCGGAAGCCTGGTGAAATCAATGTAAATTTGTTCATCGTCACCACCGTCACTGTTGCCGCCAGTGAGGTCATCACCCATGGATTTGACCGCACCGTTGCGGGCTTCCAGATTGTTATAGAAAACGAAATCTTCATCACGCAGAACCCTGCCGTTTGCACCCAGCAAAAATGCAGACGCATCAAGGTCAAAGTCATATCCGCCGTCATATTTGTTGGAATCCCAGCCCAGACCTACAAGAGCATACTGGATAGAATCGCCCAAGCCTACTCTTTGTCCTTTTTGAAGACTGACTGCCATGATAAGATACCTCCGATTTTTTTACACATTCACACCGTATGCACGGCAAAGGGCTTCCAAACCGCCACGATAGCCTGCTGCAACGGCATTGAATTTCCATTCGCCATTCTTTTTATATATCTCACATACGACAAGAGCCGTTTCAATGGAAAATTCTTCTTCCAAATCAAACTGGAGAACCGTTTCACCGTCAGGGGCATCGGGATATTCCAGTTTTGCAACTCTTACATACGCATTGGAAACCTGTCCGAAATTCTGATGACGTTCTTCCGCTTCATGTATCGTTACCGTAATGGCAATTTTCTCTATTTCAGCGGGAAGTCTTGTGAAATCAATGTAGATTTGTTCATCATCACCGCCGTCACTGTTGCCGCCTGTTGTATCGTCACCCATGGATTTCACTGCACCGTCACGGGCTTCCAGATTGTTATAAAATACGAAATCTTCATCACGAATGACTTTGCCGTTTGAACCAAGAAGAAATGCCGATGCATCAAGGTCAAAGTCATATCCGCCGTCATATCGGTTGGAGTCCCAGCCCAAGCCTATCAAGGCATACTGCATGGAATTTCCCAAGCCGACTCTCTGTCCTTTTTGAAGATTGACTGCCATGCTGTTACCTCCTTATACGTTCACGCCATAGGCTTCACACAATGCCGCCAAGCCGCCTCTGTAGCCTGCTGCAAGGGCATTGAATTTCCATTCGCCGTTCTTTTTATATATCTCACATACAACAAGAGATGTTTCAATAGAAAATTCTTCCTCAAGGTCAAACTGTATCATGGTTTCACCCTGCGTGTCGAACTCACTTTCGATTTTAAGAACTCTTACATAAGCATTGGATACCTGTCCGAAATTCTGACGGCGAGCCTCTGCATCATGTATTGTTACCGTAATGGCAATTTTCTCTATTTCGGGGGGGAGTTTTGTGAAGTCAATGAAAATCTGTTCATCATCGCCCTCTGCACTGCCGCCGCCTGTTGTATCGTCACCGCTTGTTCTTACGGCACCGTTTCTTGATTCGGGATGGTTATAGAAAATGAAATCCTCGTCACTGATAACTTTACCGTTGGCACCCAAAAGAAATGCAGATGCATCAAGGTCAAAGTCAAAACCGCCGTCATATCTGTTGGAATCCCAGCCCAAGCCAATCAATGCCATTGTCATGCCTTTGTCAAGAGAAACTCTCTGACCTTTCTGAAGATTAACTGCCATAATAAAAAACCTCTTTTCCTGTTATATTAAAAATTTATCTCCAAACATTCTTGGGAAGTCCATAGCGTTCGGCAAGGTCATCTACTGCCCATATATTCATAGGCTGACCGATTGCATTGAATTTCCATTCACCGTCTTTTCTGTAAAGCTCACCGAATACCATGGCACATTTGCCGTCATAGTCTTCTGAAGAAAGATTATATATGCAAAGTTCCTTGCTTGTATCAGCGTCAACGATACGGATAAAGGCATTTTTTATCATGCCGAAATGCTGACGGCGTTCATTTGCCTGATATATGCTTACCAAAAATACAATTCTGTCATATTCCATGGGAAGTCTTGAAAGCTCTACCATGATTTGTTCATCGTCCCCCTGACCGCCGCCTGTCAGGTTATCGCCCCTATGAATAACGCAGCCTGTCGGGTGATTGAGATTATTGAAGAATACAACGTCCTGTCTTTGCGTAATCTGTCCCTTCTGGAGAACGAATGCCATAGCATCACAGTCAAAATCCAGTGTACTTCTTCCTCCGAAGAGTCTGCCGAATCCGCCCGGTTTCTGAGCCTCGTCCCAGCCCAGACCTACCATTACTCTCTTTAATCCCGAATTGCCTTTTGTCAGGTCAACTTTCTGTCCTTTTTTAAGACTTACACTCATTGTCGTTTTTCCTCACTTTCTGTTTATGATAAAAAAATCTGCCGTTTCATCTATAAATTATAGCCTTTTATTATTAGTAATTATACTTTATATTGTTCATTTTGTCAATACAGGCACAAAAAATCAAGGGAATATGAATTTATTTTCATATTCCCTCAAATAAATTAGTTCAGTTTTTCCAAACGACTTCGTCCTCGACAAAGCCTTTTTTCTTTTTCTCATTGATGATAAGCCTTGCAAAGAATCCGCTGACGAATACCAATGCGGAAACTATCCAGCCGGCAGCGACTTGTGCCCATATCGGATAGCCGCCGTAACTGCCGCCGTTCTGTCCGAAAAGAACGATCATATTCCAGACAAACAGGGCTGTCAGCAATACAGGCGATACAAATTTGATGGAATAGGCAAACCACCAATAAGGCGTTTTGAATTTCTTCGTATTCCTGTTGACTTCGGCAAGAACTTTTTTCAGGCTGAATGTCCAGCCGATAGCGATACATTCCAGAATGCCTATTAAAATAAGATTGATCTGATTTGTCCAGTTATCAACGATATCAAGCCATGCAAGACCTGCCTGCGTTGTGAATATGAGTGAAATAAGACCGCATATTGCACATACTGCGATAGTAACCGATTTCGGCTTGAGATGGAATTTATCCGCAACTGCTGCCGATACTCCCTCAACAATGGAAAATGCAGAGTCTATTGCAAGAGTAATAAGCATGAGATAGAAAATTGCACCGAATACGGCATTCAGCCAGCCGATATCGGTCAGATTGACGATTGCCTGCGGATATACAATAAATGCCGTTGCAATACCGCTTGCCGTCACTTTATCAAGCATACCCGTACCGCCCATTGTCGAGAACATAACGACACCGGAAAGCACACTTATCGCCATATCGGAAAATGCGATTATAATGGCATCCATGGCAACATTGGCATCATCGCCCAGATAGGAACCGTATGCAAACATAATTGCCATCATGATGGAAAGACTGTAGAATACCTGTCCGACAGCGTCAACCCAGAGTGACGGATCGGCAAGTGCCGAAAAATCGGGGATAAAGAAAATTTTCAAACCGTCCATCGCACCCGACATGGTACAGCCCTTGACTGCCATTATCAAAAGCAGTATCACAGGGGCAAATACCGTGAATTTGACAACTTTACTGACGGAACTTGCACCGTTTCTGATACAGTAGAATATCAGTCCCCATGCAACGAGAGTGCATAAAAGCACTTCACCCGGAATGTCTGTACCTTCAATGGCACCTGTCGTCTTTGACAGTTCAAAGAACAGCCCTGCCGCCTTTTCGGAATCGCCTGTCATGCCTGCAAACTGCCATGAATTCACAAACATGAGTATTACCCATGCAAATACAACTGCATAGTAACATACAATGACAAATGCATTGCTTGTAGCCGCCCAGCCAATGAATTCCGCCTTTTTGTTAATGCCACGCATGGATTCAATGGCACCCTTGCGGAATTTTCTGGAAATGGAAATTTCCATCATCAAAAGCGGAATACCCATTACTACCATAGCAATCAGATATACCAATAAAAATGTACCGCCGCCATGCTTTGCGGCAAGTCCCGGAAATCTCCATGCATTTCCAAGACCAACGGCTGAACCGACTGCAGCGAGGATAAATGTGAATCTCGATCCCCACTGACCTCTTTTCTCCATAAAGAACACGCTCCAATCATAATTTTATTGTTAAAAACAATTAAATTTTATTATATCATGCTGTATGGTATTTTTTCAATAATACAAAAGAATTATCTGCAAAAATATGTCATTTTTTAACTTTTCTTGAAACCACTTCATATACACCGAGCAAAATACAGCCTGCCGCATAACAGACAATATCCTTCCAATCGAAAGAAGTTCCGATAATTGCTCTCAAAACGGTATTTTTCACACCGAGAATATCAGCAATATGAAATCCTTGCAGTATTTCCACAATTACCGAAAATATAAAAACTGCCAAAGACAGAAACAGATATTTTTCGGGAATCATAATCCTCACCAAAGCATATATCGCCATTACAACGATGACATCTCCCAGATACGGACGGACAAATCCGTCATGCACAAATACTCCTATAATCACTTCAACAATGACCAATACGGCAAAGATTATCCCATAAAATAATCTTTTATTTTTCAAATATATCCCTCATTTCAAACACAAATCCGAAACTGCCGCTGATTGCGACAATTTCGGATTCAAATTCATTACTGACTGTCATCAGCCATTGAGATTTTTAATAGGATCTCCGCCTTCTGCCATGAGCTGTTTTCTTCTTTCTTCACTGGTTTCCATTTTCTGAATACGTTTCTCACCTTCGTCGGCAAGTGCACGGAACTGTTCAATACTGTTCTTCATCTGCGGAAGTGCCTTTGACTTATAGCTGCTTACAGCGTCAAGGGCATCGAATGTATTGGCAAATGCATCTTTCAGCGTATCAACGGAAATGCTTGCCTGCATAGCCTGCTGCTGAATGCTTGCACCCTGATCTTTGAGCATTTTGGAAGTTGCACCGATCAGCTTGTTGGTAGCCTCGTTCACGGCATTGACCTTTTCAAGCACAAGTTTCTGATTGTAGAGGGCACTTGCAACCGTTACGGCTATCTTCAATGCGGAAACAGTCACATTTTCGGCTCTCTCAACGGCACGAATCAATTCTTTGTTATTTCTTCTTACAATTTCCATCGCTACAATACCCTGCATATTGACTGCCTGCATCTGCTGCATATCCATGATTTTCTGACGCAGCGGGAACAATACTTCTTCTTCTATGAACTTGATTCTTTCTTCATCGACATTTTCAACTTTTGCCTTTTCGATAGCGGCTGAAATGGATTCGTCCATCTGAGTACCCATTTCGATTTGCTGATTCAGTTTCTTTGTGAGGTCACGCAAGGACATCTGCTCAATTTCAAGAGTCGTATTGTCATTTTTCAGAACAGCCTTGCCTTCTGCCAGAGAATCCATTGTCTTTGCGATAATGGCATCTGCTCTCTCATACTTTGTGAAGTAATTTCTTGCAGGGCTGAAGAGTTTTCCGAAAACGCCTTTTTTGGTAAAGTCAATGCCTGACGGATCAAGGTCTTTCATCTGCGTGGAAAGTTCTGCAAGACCGTTGACAACGGCACCGTTTTCACCGCCCATTTTACTCAGGTCTACAAGACGTACATTCAGCATATCATTTTTCTGAGTTGATTTCTCCACGATATCCTGTCCGAAAGTATCTATTGACGTAATAATATCACGTCTTTCCTCAAGGGAATCCAAGTCAAATGTCATCAGATTTTTGGTGTTGCTGTCGGCAACTTTCTCCAGTTTCACTTTGACTTCGGGTGCAGGGGCAACCGCCTCCGCTTCTTTTTCCTTTACCTCATCAAGATCGGCTAAATCCATTGAAAATCCTGCCATTTAAAAAACCTCGCTTTCATAAATATATAAAAATTCATTTGAATTTTCAGGCTTTGTTATGCTGATATTTCTCTTTACTGTTTATAGTACTTTGTCTGGCTGATCAGTTCATTGATATCCTCAATCGCTGATACGTTTTCGATATTATCCGCATTGAGTTCACTCAGCTTTGACAATTCAAGCATGAGTTTATCCATCTTCATGATAATGACTTCATTATCTTCAACGAGTGTTTTCACATAAGTCATATGTTCCAGATATATTTTCATCTTGTCAATATTATTTTGTGCTTTCGCCTCAGACGGATTTTTCTTCATTTTATAGACAAGCGAAATATAGTCATCTTCATCAAACATATTGATTCTTTCGAGCATTTTCAGAACATTGTCTTTGAAAACACCGTTAACGGAATCAATAACTGCCTTGAATTTGAGATAGGTCATTTCCGAAGGCTTGAAATGCTGCAAAAGAATGGCATTGAGTGCCGTATTCCTTGCATTAAGGCGTTCCAGCTGCTGAGTCGTTTTATTCATTTCCTTACGGAATACCCTTGTTTTACGGTTAGTTTCCTCCACTGCACCGAGATATTCCCTGTCCATGCCCATATCGTTATCTTTGAAATTTTTCGTAATGCTTGTCTTTTTCTTTTGGAGAAGTATCGAGATATTTCCGCCTATGAAAGCAATCACGCTTGCAATGATAACTAAAACACCTATGATTGCCGAAAACGTATTTTTTCCGATAGATAAATGGAACACACCGAAAACAAGTATATTCACCACGATGATTCCCACATTGAGAAACAGAAATTTCATTGTTTTATTCACATCAAACATCTCCCTTACTGAAATCTGCTGACTATATTTTACTATATCCCGACACATTTTGTCAATGAAATTTCATCGCAAAATGACGATTTTAATGAGTAAAAAGTAGTTATTTTTCCTACTCCCATAAAAAAACACTGCTGTAACTTTTCGTCACAACAGTGTTTTTCTGACGCTTGGAAACTGCTATTTATGAAAATTTACGTTGTCTTAAAAAGAATATCGCCCCTGCACTCAATACCATTAAAAATGCTGCCAACAAATATGTTTCGGTGCAGTCGCTTGTATTCGGTACAATAAGGTCGCCTATCGAGATGATTTCGTAATAGACATAAAGATAATCGTAGTCATCGTAAACAGGCTCTTGCCAAATAGTGGGATAAACAGCAGGAGAATCATGTTTTATGTCAAAGTAAACTTTGAATTTGAGCGACTTACCCACGACAGCCTCTTTTACAGGGACACCCGATTGACTGTTCCAACAGCGGTCATTCAAAGGTTCATAATTTCCCCAACAGTCTTCCCATTCACCGTCAAGACGTACTTTGAACTGCAAATATTTTTCGCCTGTCCATTCATCATCAATGTTCCAGTTGATTATCATATCTTCCGTGACTTCATCAACGGTAACAATGCCCTCATACAGTCCGTCACCGTCATCATCTGTCAGGGGAACATCATTTGTCCAATTGTTGAAACTTCCCACAACTCCTACATCGTGTTTGGAAATATCAGATGCTTTTGAGATTTCAGCCGATACGCTTACTGCCGACAATGCCCCCACCATGAACACCATGGCACATACAAGCAAGATTTTCATAACATTTCTTTTTAACATCTTAAAGACCTCCTCAAAAATATATCTTTACATATAAAGTACAGTTTTATTTGCTTTTGTTACATGATTTTTGTAAAAAATTATTTTTTTATTGAACACTTGAACTTGAAGGATATTTTGTTTATAATATATAGATATCATGATTTTTCGGGAAGAAAGGAAGATGGGAATGAAAATCGTTTTAACAGATGCTCAGACAGTTGTAGATAAAATTGTCAGTGCAGATGTATTGAAAGAATTCGGTGAAGTTACGCAATACGGACTTCTTGCCTATGAAGATGTGGCAAAGGCTATCGAAAATGCAGATATCGTTGTATGCAACAAGACACTTTTGAATGAATACAGTATGCGTTTTGCGAAGAATCTGAAATATATCGGACTTTTCGCAACGGGCTATAATAACATTGATACAGACTATTGCCGAAAAATCGGTGTAACGGTCTGCAATGCGGGTTCATATTCGACAAATGCCGTTGCACAGCATACTTTTGCATTGATTTTAGAGCATTTCAATAAGACGGCTGAATATAATCAGTATGTGCATGACGGCAAGTGGAAACGCAGTCCGACATTTTCACCGTTTGTCTATCCGCTGAATGAACTGTACGGCAAAACTTTCGGCATTGTCGGCATGGGGGCAATCGGTCAGGCAGTTGCAAAAATTGCAGACGCTTTCGGAATGAATGTGATTTTCTATAACAGAAGTCAAAAAAATATCCCTTACGGCAGGCAGACGGATTTTAAAACCCTGCTGAAAGAAAGTGATATTATATCCGTGCATTGTCCCTTGAATCCGCAGTCGGAAAATATGTTTAATGAAAACAGTTTTGCCAAGATGAAAAAGGGTGCATTATTCGTGAATACGGCAAGGGGCGGAGTCATGTCCGAACAGGCACTTTTCAATGCCCTTGAAAGCGGTCATTTAGGCGGTGCCTGCATTGATACGCTGAAAGTCGAGCCTATGGAAGAAAACTGTATTTTAATGCAGGCGAAAAACTGTATCATGACACCGCATATTGCATGGGCACCTGTAGAAACCCGTCAAAGATTAATGGGAATCGTTGCCGATAATATCAGGAATTTCCTCAACGGCACACCGACAAATGTGGTGAATTGAATTATGAAAAATGAAGAAAGTTTCATGGACAGGAAATATAACGAGTATCTCAATTCAAGCGACAGAATTAAAATGATTAATGGTATGGTATACTATCGGGCGGTAAATATTGATGTGTTGACAATCGGAAATGAAAAGTGCTATGAGATATGTTTGTCGTGGGAAATGTTTGGTCGCAAACCTGCAAGATGTGTAAAAGATGAATACGGGCACATGATAAATTTAAGTCCGCCTGCTTTTTATTCGTTCAGAGGTCATATTCCAAGATGGTATAGGGAATGTGCGGTTTTTTTGATAAAGCGTTCAGAGATAAAAGGAACAATAGGAAAATTTTTTACAGTGATTGAACAGTGATTTTTTTAGGAGTAATCTATGAGATTTTTGGATAATGTTTTCAGGGAAACAGAGGAATATAAAGTTCTGGAAAATGCCGTTGTCAAAGGCAGATTTCCATGCATGGCAACAGGTCTTTCGGCAGTTCACAAGGCTCATCTTGTACACTGCATGGTCAGCAACAGCAATCAAAATGCACTGATACTCGCTTCTGATGAATCAGAGGCTCAAAAGCTATGTTCCGATATGAAATCGATGGGAACAAGTGCGGTTTTCTATCCGTCAAGGGATTTCACTTTCAGGGAGATAGAGGGCGTTTCAAGAGAGTTTGAACATCAGAGAATCGGGGCTTTATACGGCTTTATGACAGGGCAGTATAAAGTTATCGTCGCTTGTGCAGACGGTGCTTTACAGTATACGATTCCGAAAAAAGTGCTTGAAAAGTCCTCTGTAACGGTGAAGTCGGGTGCAGAGGTATCGCCTGAACAAATGGCGGCGGCACTTTTGGCGGCAGGATATGTCCGTGTGGAACAGGTTGACGGTACGGGACAATTTGCCATGAGGGGCGGCATACTGGATTTTTTCATGCCGTCGGCAAGTCAGCCATGCAGAGTGGAATTCTGGGGCGATGAAATCGACACTGTTTCGGCTTTCGATATCGAAACGCAAAGACGTACAGAACAGCTTGATGAATTCGTGATAACACCGTCAACGGAAATGATTTTTGACAATGCCGCTGAACTGGCGGATAAAATAGAGAAAAAGGCAAATTCCCTCAGAGGAAAGGCGGCACTTTCTGCAAAAACGGTTTTATTGAGTGAATCGGAACATTTACGGAACGGCGGCAGATTGGCAGGCATAGACAAGTTTTATTCACTGATATACAGCAAGCCCGAATATCTTTTTGACTATCTTTCCAAAGATACGTTTGTATTCGTATCGGAACAGCCGAAACTCAAGGAACGCATGAAAGCGGCTGTCTGGCAGTGGAATGAAGATATCAAGGATTATCTGACAGACGGCATTTTATGCAAGGGGCTTGACAAATTCACGGGTGACTGGAATGATGAATTAACGGAACTTTCCAAGAGAAAGACGATTTTCATAGACAACTATGCAAGAGGTTCTTGTGAATTGCCGCTGAAAGAATTAGTCAATTTCAATATCAAGCAGACTTCCGCATGGAGCGGTTCTTTGAAAGTGCTTTGTGAAGACCTTGATTCCATGAAAACGGACGGAAAGAAAATTGTGATTTTAGCAGGTACAGAGAAGTTTGCCGAAAATATCTATAAAGATATGCTTGAAAGAAATTACAGGGTATCTCTTTTGAAAAAAGAGGATATCATTGAGCATGAGGGAATCTATATTGCAAGCGGCAATCTTTCGGCAGGCTTTGAATATCCGTCAGCGAATTTTGTTTTAATTACTCATTCACAGGTGAGCATTTCTTCCAAGAAAAAGAAAAAATCTTCTTCAAAGGGTAAGGCGATTTTCAGTCTGTCGGAATTGTCCGTAGGGGATTACGTTGTACATTCGACTTACGGAGTCGGAAAATTTCAGGGCGTGCAGAAAAGGGAATATGAAAATATCGTGAAAGACTATATCACGATATTGTATGCCAAAGGCGATATGCTTTATGTGCCTGTAACGCAGTTGGATTTGGTTTCCAAATATATAGGACCTCGTGAAGATGCGGATATCAAATTGAACAGGCTTGGCGGTACGGAATGGCAGAAAGCCAAAAGCCGTGTACGGAAAGCCGTCAAGGATATTGCAGATGAATTGATAAAGCTGTATGCGGAGAGAATGAAATCAAAGGGATTTGCATTCAGTGAGGACCATGAATGGCACAGGGATTTTGAACAGAAGTTTGAATATGAAGATACCTATGACCAGAAAAAAGCCACGGCTGAAATTAAACATGATATGGAAAGTCTTGCCCCGATGGACAGGCTTTTATGCGGAGATGTCGGATTCGGCAAAACGGAAGTCGCATTCAGAGCGGCTTTCAAATGTGTATCGGATTCCAAACAGTGTATCATGCTTGTGCCGACAACGATTTTAGCATGGCAGCATTATCAGACGGCTTTGAGAAGATTCGAGGGTTTTCCCGTGAATATAGAATTGCTTTCGAGATTCCGCACACCGTCACAGCAGACGGCTATTATTAAAAAACTTAAAACAGGTGAAATAGATTTTATTATAGGCACTCACAGGCTGATTTCCAAAGACGTTGAATTCCGTGATTTAGGTCTTGCGATAATCGACGAGGAACAGCGTTTCGGAGTAGCACAGAAAGAGAAGTTCAAACAGATGTGCAAAAACGTGGACGTTCTGACGCTTTCGGCAACGCCTATACCGAGAACTTTGAATATGTCCATGTCGGGTATCAGGGATATGTCTACTCTTGAAGAAGCCCCGCAGGACAGACACCCGATACAGACGTATGTTCTGGAATATGATGAAAACGTGATAAATGAGGCGATAAAACGTGAATTAAGGCGTGGGGGACAGGTATTTTATTTATATAACTCTGTCGAGGGGATAGACCTGAAAGCCAAGAAAATAGCCGAAGATATTCCCGAAGCGAAAGTCGCATACGGTCATGGAAAGATGACAGAAAATCAGCTTTCGGAAGTATGGCGGCAAATGCTGGAACAGGAAATTAATGTCCTTGTCAGTACGACTATCATTGAAACGGGTGTGGATATCCCGAATGCGAATACGCTTATTATCGAAAATGCCGACAGAATGGGACTTTCACAGCTTCATCAGATAAGGGGACGTGTGGGACGTTCTTCAAGACGTGCTTACGCTTATCTGACATTCAGACCTGATAAAGTGCTGAGTGAAATTTCGCAGAAACGTCTTGACGCTATCAAGGAATTTACGGAATTCGGTTCGGGATTCAAAATAGCTATGAGGGATTTGGAACTCAGAGGGGCAGGAAATATTTTAGGTGCAAAACAGCATGGACACATGGCAGATGTGGGCTATGATATGTATATGAAACTGCTGAATCATGCCGTGCAGGAGGCAAAAGGCGAAGATACCGAAGATATTGATGAAGAATGTCTTTTGGATGTTCAGATAGATGCGTATATTCCCGATGAATATATCGGCAATCTCAACAGGCGACTGGAAATATACAGGAAAATTGCGGATATCCGAAATGCCGATGATGCAAGTGATGTCATAGATGAATTGGCAGACCGTTTCGGAGATGTGCCGAAATCCGTCAACGGTCTGGTGAATGTGGCACTTTTGAGAAGCAAGGCGAAAAAAATGGGTATCTATGAGATAAGACAGCAGGGGGAACATCTGAATATCTATGTGAAACAGTTGAAATCACAAGCTGTTGCGGATATTCTCAGTAAACTCAACGGCAGAGCCGTACTTCATGCAGGCGAAAAACCGCATATTTCCGTTGCAATCAGAAAATGCGATACAATAGGCGGATTGTTCAATGAAATTTTCGGCATGAACTTTGGAAAATAAAATTTTTTATAAAAAATTGTAGACTTTATCAAAGATTTGTTATATAATATCTTTTGTATGCAAATTATTTTCTGAAAGGAAGAAATATTTATGAAAAATATAGGCAAAAAGATATCTGCCCTTGCACTGTCGGCAGTGCTTGCTTGTGCAGCGTCAGGCTGTACTTTCGGTCCGGGAAAGTGGAGCTATAAGACAGATGTATCCGAGATTTCCGCAGGAAGCTGGATATATAATACTTATCAGAGCTATAACGAGGCAGTGAATAAAATTCAGGAAGCGAACAAGGACAACGAGGATTTTGATGCACAGCTTATCGACTTCAAAAAGGAAAAAATTGAGGACAAAGTGGCAATAGACTGGATATTCGACGATGCAAAGGATAAATGTATCTCACTTCTCACGGTTGAAAAGCTGGCTCAGGACAAGAACCTTGTCATTGATGAATCCCAGATGAAAATGACAGGTGATATGTATTTGCAGTATTATTACAATGCGAGTGATGAGTCAAAGGCATTCTATGAAAGACTGGGTGTTTCGGAGGACAGCTTTTCGGAGAGCGTGACAAGATACGGCTTTATCTATCAGGAACTGTTTGAAAAGATATACGGCAAAGACGGTGAAAAGGAAATTTCCGATGCCGATGTGCAGAAATACTATGCGGATAACTATATTTCCTACTATTACATAGCGTATTCCCTCAAAACGACAGATGATGAAGGAAAAGCTGTTGACATGGACGATGCGGCAAAGGAAAAAGCTACTGCCAATTTCAACAAGTACCGCAACATGATTAACAACGACAAGAAGAAAACAGCCGATGTCGAAGAACAGTATAAAAAAGACTTTGAAGCCGAGAGCGTTCCGAGCAGTTCCAATAAAATGCTCAGGACAGATTTTGATGAATCAACTTTAAGTGACGACCTTAAAAAAGCAATCAAAGAAAATAAAGCTGCTCAGGCATCTGTTACAACGATTGATGATACCCTTTACTTTATCTACACGGATAATATGACGGAACTTGCAAAGAAAATCAAATATTCCGAAGATGCTGCCGAGGGTGAAACGGATTATATCGACAAGTTCAATGTTGTCTTTTCAATGAAGAAAGACGAGTTTGAAAGCTATCTGGAAGAAGAAAAGGGCAAACTGAAATATGAAACAAATGCTCAGTGTATCTCTGCATACACCGTTGACAGAACCATAAAAATTGCAAAAGGAATTTAAAGCAAGGCTGTCCGTCAGAAAATCCTCTGTCGGACAGTTTTATTTTTCTGTAAAAAGATTTACAAATATGCTTGTGATATGATATAATCAGATGGAATAAATGAAAGCAGGTGAATGAATTGGATAAAAGTAAAATCAGAAATTTCAGTATCATCGCTCATATAGACCATGGCAAGTCTACCCTTGCCGACAGGATTCTGGAACAGACGCAATCCGTTGCCGTCAGGGACATGGAAGACCAGTTACTTGATAATATGGATTTGGAACGTGAAAGGGGCATTACGATTAAAGCCCATGCCGTCACGCTCGTTTACCATGCCGATGACGGTGAAGAATATATTTTCAATCTCATTGATACCCCCGGACACGTTGACTTTAACTATGAAGTGTCACGTTCACTGGCAGCGTGTGAGGGTGCAGTGCTTGTCGTTGACGCTTCTCAGGGCATTGAAGCTCAGACACTTGCCAATACCTATCTTGCATTGGATGCAGGACTGGAAATAGTACCTGTTATTAACAAAATAGATTTGCCGAGTGCCGATCCCGACAGAGTGAAAAAGGAAATTGAAGATGTGATAGGCTTGCCGGCAGAAGATGCACCATGCATTTCCGCAAAAGTGGGTATCAATATACATGATGTCATGGAACAGATAGTGGAATTGATACCTTCCCCCGAAGGCGATGACAATAAGCCTTTGCAGGCTTTGATATTTGATTCCTATTATGACAGCTATAAAGGCGTTATTATCTATGTAAGAGTGAAAGAGGGCAGCCTGAAAGTAGGCGATACGATAAAACTCATGGCAACGGGTTCGGAATTCAATGTCGTGGAATGCGGATTCATGCGTGCAACGAGTTTAGAACCGACAAGTGCTTTATATGCCGGTGAAGTCGGCTATATAGCGGCTTCTATCAAAACAGTCAGTGATGCAAGAGTCGGTGATACCGTGACACTTGCGGATAATCCTGCAAGTGAGCCTTTGCCGGGATATCGTGCCGTACAGCCTATGGTATTCTGCGGAATCTATCCTGCCGATGGTGCAAAATATCCCGATTTGCGTGAAGCCCTTGAAAAACTCGAACTCAATGATGCCGCACTGTCTTTTGAGCCTGAAACGTCCGTTGCATTGGGATTCGGATTCCGATGCGGATTTCTGGGACTTCTCCACATGGAAATCATTCAGGAACGTCTTGAAAGAGAATACAGCCTTGATTTGATAACGACTGCACCGAGCGTTATTTTCAGAATCACAAAGAGTGACGGTACAGTGGAATATATAGATAACCCGACAAATTATCCCGATCCGTCGCAGATTGCAAAAGCGGAAGAACCTGTCACGGAAGCCCATATCTATTCCCCGTCGGAGTATGTCGGAAATATCATGGAATTGTGTCAGGACAGGCGTGGCATTTTCAAAGACATGAAATACATTGATGCTGACAGAGTGGATATACATTATATTTTGCCTTTGGCTGAAATCGTCTATGACTTTTTCGATACGCTCAAATCCCGCACAAGAGGTTATGCCTCATTCGATTATGAAGTGGCAGGCTATGAAGAATCCAGGCTTGTCAAACTCGATATCATGCTGAACGGTGAAGTCGTTGACGCATTGTCATTCATCATTCATGCGGATAAAGCCTACAGCCGTGCAAGGAAAATGGCTGAAAAACTCAAGGAGAAAATTCCAAGACAGCTTTTTGAAGTGCCGATACAGGCGTGTATAGGCGGAAAAATTATTGCCCGTGAAACAGTTAAAGCCATGAGAAAAGATGTTTTGGCAAAGTGTTACGGCGGTGACATTACCCGTAAGAAGAAACTGCTCGAAAAGCAGAAAGAGGGTAAAAAACGTATGCGTCAGTTAGGTACCGTTGAAGTGCCTCAGGAGGCTTTCATGGCTGTTCTCAAGCTTGATACCGAATGAATCAGTTAAAGGAGACAATTTATGAAAAAGACAGTATTGCTTTTTAATTTTGATGAAAACAGACTTCCGCTTGTGAAAAGGGCGGTCATGCCTTTGAAAACGGGCATTAAAATCGTGGAAAAAAAAGACTTTCATCAGGTATTGGGATATCTCGCAGATGTGCAGGGATTTCAGGCAATAGAGGGCGAAGCGACTGAAACCTTTGATGATGAAATGCTCATTATGGCAGGATTTTCAAGAAATGACGTTGATGAACTTCTCCGTTCATTGAGAAAGCATAATGTCAAAGTTGACCTGAAAGCCATTATGACACCGTTCAATGCTCTTTGGGATTGTGTCAAAATTCATGACGCTGTAAAAGCCGACCATGAAGAAATGCATAAAAAATAATTTGTGACATCAAGTTCAGATATATGGGGGTGAATTCCTTGGCGGATATTTACGGCATACTGAAAAATTATTATGGCTATACCTCTTTCCGAAAAGGACAGGAAGAAGTGATTAAATCCCTGCTTTCTGGCAGGGATACGCTTGCCGTCATGCCGACGGGGGCAGGCAAATCCATTTGCTATCAGATTCCCGCACTCTGCATGGACGGAATTACGCTTGTGATATCGCCCCTGATATCGCTCATGCAGGATCAGGTCAGAAATCTGCGTTCCATGGGAATCAGAGGGGCTTATCTCAACAGTTCGCTGACACCTCGCCAAATGGAGAAAGCCATACAAAATGCCAAAGACGGTGTATATAAAATCATATACGTTGCACCCGAAAGGCTTGAAATGCCGAGTTTCATTGATTTTGCGTGCAGTCAGAATATACCGCTTGTTGCCGTTGACGAGGCACACTGCATATCCCAATGGGGACACGATTTCAGACCGAGTTATACCCAGATAGCCGATTTTATAGCAAAATTGCCGAAACGTCCCGTTGTGGCGGCATTCACTGCAACGGCTACCCAAATGGTAAAAACCGATATCATCAAAAATCTGCATTTGAAAGAACCGTATTCCATGTCACTGGGATTCGACAGGGAAAATTTGTATTTCGGCTTGTATAAGCCTGTTGATAAAACAAAGTTTGTGCTGGACTATGTGAAATCGCATGAAAATAAATCGGGCATTATCTATTGCCTGACAAGGCGGTATGTCGATGAAATTGCGGAAATGCTTCAGGATAACGGCATAGATGCCTTGCCGTATCATGCGGGACTCGATGACGATGAACGTTCTTTCAATCAGAATGAATTCATTTATGACAGGGCAAAGGTCATTGTGGCAACGAATGCCTTTGGCATGGGCATAGATAAACCTGATGTAAGATATGTCATTCACTATAATATGCCTGCCAATATAGAAGATTATTACCAGCAGGCAGGACGTGCAGGGCGTGACGGTGAACCGTCCGAATGTATTCTTTTGTACAGTGCCAGAGATGTTAAAATCAATGAATATCTCATTAACAAGAGTGAGGAAAATGAGGAACTCGACCCTGAAGAAGTAAAAAAGCATATCGAAATCAAACTCGAAAAACTGAAATTAATGACGTTCTATGCCACGTCAAAGACTATGTGTTTAAGAAAGCGTATACTGAATTATTTCGGTGAAACGTATCTTCCGCCATGCCGTAATTGCAGTTACTGCATGAAACTGCGTGAAGAAAAATCTGTACAGGCAAGAGTGCCCGTTTCGGCAAGAAAGCCCGTTCTTGATGAAAAATTGCTGGAATTCCTTAAAAAAACCCGTTCGGAAATTGCCAGAATTGCAGGAGTCCCTGCCTATTCCGTTGTCAATGACAGGACATTGAGGGAAATAGCGATACGTCGCCCGAAAAATGAAGCGGATTTCATGAAGATATACGGTATCGGTGAAGTCAAAATGAGAAGATACGGCAAGACTTTCATCAATGCCGTGAAAGAATATGAAGGCAAATGAAAAATCATAAAGGAGTGTGTTGGATATGGGAGATTTGATTGGCGAATTGCTTGACAGTGCCATAGAAGGTTTGATGGAAGGAATCGGTCTTGCCGTGAATGAAGGTATGACTTCCAAATCTGTCTGGACAAGGTATATTATCAGGGCAATCGTGGCTTTTATCGGTATCGGCGGCGGTATCGGAATGATGATTTTCGGCAGCGGCTTCGGGGAAAGCGAAAAAAGTACGGGAGAGGCATTTGTATTTCTTGGTGGTGTATTAATTGTTGTCAGTATTGTTCTTATCGTGAAAAGTATTCTGAAAAACAGGAGAAACCATCATGAAGAATGATGTGAAAAAAAGACTTCTTGAAATGTCCGACGAAAAATACAGGCGATTCCATTCAAAATTAGTGCCCGATACAAACAATATATTGGGTATCAGAATGCCGAAACTCAGGGCTTATGCAAAGGAATTGGCAAAAATTCCCGATATCCTTTCATCAGAAAATGACCTGTACTATGAAGAAACGCTTTTGCGTGGCATGATTATCGGCTATCTTTCAACAGATGTTGAAACTTGGTTGAAAAATATTTCCGATTTTATTCCCGAAATCAATAACTGGGCAGTATGCGACAGCTTTTGCAGTACACTGAAATTTACAGCCAAAAATAAAGAGCGTGTATGGGATTTCATACAGCCCTATGCACACTCTCAAAAAGAGTTTGAACAGCGGTTTTGTGCGGTCATGCTTCTGGATTATTTTATCAATGCAGAATATATCGACAGAACGCTTGCACTTCTCACTCAAATTGATACAAGTCAATATTATTCATCAATGGCGGTTGCATGGGCTTTGGCGGAATGTTTCATTAAATTCAGAGAAAAAACTGAGCCTTTTATCAATAAAAATTCTTTTGATGAAATGACTTTAAAGAGAACAATAAGGAAAATATGCGACTCTTACAGAGTTGACGAAGATGTGAAAATGAGATGGAAAAGGAGTGAATGATTGTGTACGTTTTGGAAACGGACGGCTTGACAAAAGAATATTCCCATACAAAAGTTGTTGACGGGGTATCGCTGAAAGTTCGGCAGGGCGATATTTACGGCTTTGTCGGAAAAAACGGTGCAGGCAAAACCACTTTTATCAGAATGATACTGGGATTGACGGGAGTAACAAGCGGAAGTTTTCAACTTTTTGAGGGTGAAAAGTTGAAAACTGCAAAAAAACGTGTCGGCAGTTTAATTGAAAGTCCCGCTATTTTCAAAAATATGACGGCATGGCAGAATCTGGATATATACTGTACCATGCTCGGTGCGGATAAAAAAACGATTCCCGACATTCTGGAAACAGTCGGACTTCATGACACGGGTAAGAAAAAAGCAGGTGACTTTTCGCTCGGCATGAAACAGCGTCTGGGAATTGCCCTTGCCCTTGTGGGAAATCCCGATTTTCTCATGCTTGACGAGCCTATCAACGGACTTGACCCGACAGGCATTGTCGATATCAGAGAGCTTCTCCTGAAGCTCAGAGAACAGGGCAAAACGATTTTTATATCAAGCCATATTTTAGGTGAACTCGAAAAAATCGCTACAAGATACGGAATCATATCTTCGGGAAAATTGGTGGAAGAAATCAGTGCAGAGGAACTTGCCGAAAAATGCGGTTCAAGAACGGTTATCAAAGTGGACGATACCGTCAAGGCATCTGCTGTCATACTGAAATTCCTTGAAGGTACGACGGATAATATCGAATGTGAGAAAAACAGTATTTTCATCAAAGGCAGAATTGACAATATAGGGGAACTGACAAATGCCCTTTTCAAAGAGGGAATCGTTGTATCAGGCATCACGACTGATGAAAACAGTGCCGAAAGGTATTTCATCGGCAGAATGGAGGGATAAATATGGGAAAACTGATTGTTTCAGACCTGAAAAAGCTGATGAAATGCCGTACTGTCTGGGTATGTGCGGTAATAGCCTTTCTTATCGGAATGCTGATGACATATCTCTATGACATGGCATGGAATAACATGGCGGATACCGAAAACTATCAGAAAGTCTTTTACTTCATGCGTACCATGGGCAT
This sequence comes from uncultured Ruminococcus sp., assembly GCA_902801715.1. GTDB lineage: Bacteria > Bacillota > Clostridia > Oscillospirales > Acutalibacteraceae > UBA1213. Next base: position 24,680 of record CADCJK010000005.1, read on the forward strand.
GGACAGCGATACCACAAAACAAATGCTTTCACAGTTTCCGTCACAGGTATTCTGGCAGTATATCAATACGCTCTTTTCAGACGGAAATATCATTTTATTTGCGGCAGTCGTTATCAGCGTATACATCGGCTCGGAATACAATGAAGGCACTTTCAAGAATACGCTTTCAAGAGGTTTTTCAAGAACGTCTGTCTATCTCTCCAAATATATCTCCGCTGTACTGGCAATGGCAATTACAGTAGTTTCCTACATAGCAGGCGGCGGACTTATTGCGGCAATCAAATTTGACCTGACGACAGATGTCACCGATGAAGAAATGATTATCAAAGTACTTGCCTATTCCGTATTGTTCATAGCCGTGACGGGCGTTTTCATGCTGATTGCAGCCCTCTCCAAAAGAACAGGCTATGCCATCGCTCTGAATATCGTGATTCCGATAATCATATCACTCGTTGTCAGAATATTGTCATTCGGTTTCGACTGGGTGACGAGAATCGCAAGCTACTGGATATTCGACAATATCACGCTTGTGACTACTCTCTATGAAAGTAATGATATCTGTATCACATTTATCATCGCACCGATTTATTTAATCATATCTCTTGCAGTCGGAATGTTCGCATTCAGCCGACAGGAAATTAAATAATCTATGCAAAAACAGCCGCTTTATCCGTGAATTTTACGGAAACAAAGCGGCTGTTTTCATTCCGAGGCACTGACGTGGAACTTGGAAATATCAAAAAATGGCTTGAATACCGGTGTGTGGCACCGTGGCACTTGTGGAACACGAAATACACCCCCTATATATTAAGAAAGGGAAATATAAAAATATATGTATATCAATCCTCTATATAGGGTATTCAAAAATCAGTGCCACGGTGCCACACGATTAAAAAATCGGCTGAAATACTGTATTTATTTGTTGGCACTGTTTGTGCCACGCACTTCCACAAGTGCCACACGAAAAAAATATTCCGAGGGACTTGTGTGGGACTTGGAAATGTCAAAAAATGGCTTGAATACTGATGTGAGGGACTGCGGGACATCAGGGACACGACATACACCCTATATATATACAGAATATATATATAAAATAATATATACTTATTTCCTATATAGTGTATTAAAAATTTGTCCCTCAGTCCCTCAACGTCTTGAAATGCTGATAAATACAGGACTTTTTCCGTGGGACAGCTTGTCCCGCACTGTCCCGCAAGTCCCGCACGAAAAAATATTTCTGCAGAGTTATACCATGACAGGTATAAATTTTTCTTGTTCGGGGGTATTGATGGAAAGAACTATTTTACAGTATCAATAAATTGAGTAATTTACAGTGTCTGTAGCAAGCCATTGCACATTGCTAATTGCTAATTATTTTATGTACATGGAAATATCAAAGGCTTTGACGGAATGTGTCAATGCACCTACCGAAATGATATCGACACCGCTTTCCGCAACGGCTCTCAAAGTTTCATCGGTAATGCCGCCTGACGCTTCCAGAATGGCACGTCCGTTTGTTATTGCAACCGCCTGTTTCATCAGTTCGGGTGACATATTGTCAAGCATAATAATATCAGCCTTGGCGGCAAGGGCTTCTCGGAGTTCATCAAGATTTCTCGTTTCCACTTCAATCTTCGTCATGTGACCTATCCTGGAACGTAATTTTGTAATTGCCGCTGTAATGCCGCCTGCTGCGTCAATGTGATTGTCCTTGAGCATGGCTGCGTCAGATAAATTATAACGGTGATTCTTTGCACCGCCTGTCATAACGGCATATTTCTGTAAGGGGCGAAGTCCCGGCAAAGTCTTTCTTGTATCCGCAATACTTGCATTCGTTCCCTCAACTATCTTTGCATATTGATTGGCGGCTGTCGCAATTCCGCTCATGTGCTGTATCAGATTCAATGCTGTTCTTTCACCTTTCAGCAAAACGGCTGTCTTGCCTCTGACAGTCAGAATTAAATCGCCTTTTTTCACTTCTTCACCGTCTTTTTTGAGAATCTCAAAAGAGATATTTTCATCAAGTATCTGAAACACCCTGACAGCGATTTCCGTACCGCATACAATGCCGTCAGCCTTTGAAACAAATTCCGCTTTTCCGTCCTGTTCGGCAGGAATCAGATAATCCGTTGTCACGTCACAATAATTGATATCTTCCAAAAGTGCCGTCTTTATGATATTGTCAATGTAAATTTTATTTACTGTCATTTTCAAGAGCCTCCTGTAAAACGATACAAGCAACTGTCGCAAGACTTCTTGCCTCTACAAAATCCTGATTTATCGTATAGCCGCCATTATTGATAGTATCGAGAATTTCTTTGGAACGCTTCAGACCGTCGGGAACGGCTTCAGGCTTCGGAATGACAAAGTGACAATCCTGCATGATTTTTCGTATCTCCGTTCTGAAACCATGCGGCATTTCCTTGCCTGCAAGATTTTCGCTTTCGGGGAATTCTCCGAAAGGCTTATCTTTGTTTTCATTCAGACGTTTGGTAATGTCATTTGCGGCTCTGCGTGAAAATACGAGAGCTTCCAGAAGTGAATTGCTTGCTAATCTATTGGCACCGTGTACGCCTGTATGTGAACATTCCCCTGCGGCATACAGTCTGTCTACAGTCGTTCTTGCATACAAATCAACATCTATACCGCCCATCAAATAATGCTGACACGGAAATACAGGTATCCACTGTTTTGTGATATCTATATTTTCTTCAAGGCACTTTTCATATATCATCGGGAAACGGTTCTTGACAAATTCAGGCTCTTTATGCGTGATATCAAGATAGAATTTTTCATTTCCCTTTGCCCTCGATTCCAGCATGATGGCATTGGAAACCACATCTCTGGGGGCAAGTTCTCCACGTTTATCATATTTTTCGGCAAATCGTTCACCGTCACAATTCAGGAGTACGGCACCCTCTCCACGAACCGCTTCACTTATCAGAAATCTTTCTCTGTCATTCTCAGCGGCAAAGGCTGTCGGGTGAAACTGGATAAGACTCAGATTCTTTATCCTTGCACCGAGCATATACGCAAGGGTAATGCCGTCACCTGTTGCGATAGCGGAATTGGTCGTATACTGATAAACTCTGCCGATACCGCCCGATGCCATAATACAATAGTGAGCCGCAATTATCTTTGAGGAACCGTCAGACAATATCAAGCCTGCATAAAAACCGTTTTCAGCCTTTTCGAGTTTATACAGCAAAGTATGGTCGAGTATCTCGACATTTTTATGTGTCTGCACCTGTTCGAGCAGGGTTTCAACGATAGCCTTGCCTGTAGAATCCTTGTGATGTACGATTCTATGGCGGGAATGACCTGCTTCCAGTGTCATCATCAGGTGACCGTTTTCATCAAGGTCAAAGGCAACGCCCATTTCTTTGAGTTTCATAACGTCATCGGGACCTTCCGAAACAAGCACTTCGATAGCCTGCAAATTGTTTTTATATTTGCCTGCAATAAGGGTATCGGCAATATGGAGCTTGAAATTATCATTGGACTTGTCAAGAACGGCAGCTACACCGCCTTGTGCCAGAGAGGAATTCGAGAGTGTCAATTCTCTTTTGGAGATAAGCAGAACATTCACATTTTCGGGGAATTGGAGAGCTGCATACAAGCCTGCCGCACCCGAACCGACGATTAAAACATCATATTCTTTATTCATAAAAACCAACTTCTTTCAACAAGAAATATATATATTTCTATTTTATCACAGATTTATTGTAATAACAATATTTTTATCTTTATAAAACGAAAAATTTATGATATAATTATGGCACACTCGACAGAAAGGTGGTATCGTATATGGAAATTATATGAACTCGTGGAGAGTGCAGGGGCAGAGCCTGCTGCAAGCATGATGCAGAAACGTGACAAACCCGATGGGGCAACTTGTGTCGGTTCGGGCAGGCTTGAAGAAATAAAAGATTTTTGTGAACAGAATGAAATTGATTTTATTGTCTTTGATTTGGAACTCACGCCTACTCAGATAAGAAATATCGAGGACTTCACGGACGTGAGAACCATTGACAGAACCATGCTCATATTGGATATCTTTGCGATAAGGGCAAAAACCAATGAAGGCAAATTGCAGGTGGAATTGGCACAGTTAAAATATCTCATGCCGAGGCTGTCGGGCAAGGGCAGGGAAATGTCAAGACTGGGCGGCGGTGTCGGTACGAGAGGTCCCGGTGAAACCAAACTGGAAACCGATAAAAGACATATCCGAAGAAAAATCGAATATCTGAAAGACGAACTTTCGAGAATCACCGACAGGCGTGAACAGCTCAGGGCAAGGCGTAAAAAAGACGGCATTATCACCGTGGCGATAGTCGGCTATACCAATGCCGGAAAATCCACTTTGATGAATACACTGACACAAGCAGGCGTTTTATCGGAAAATAAACTCTTTGCAACGCTTGACCCGACTTCAAGGGCTTTGAAACTGCCGAATGGTGTATCCGTCATGATGATTGATACCGTCGGACTTGTCCGCAGACTTCCGCATCATTTGGTGGAGGCTTTCAAATCCACGCTGGAAGAAGCCGCTCTGGCGGATATTATCCTGAATGTATGCGATGCGTCAAGTGAGGAATTTGAACTTCATCTTGATGTCACGAATAAACTCCTTGCAGAACTGGGCTGTAATGACAGACCGGTTATATCTGTTTTCAACAAGTGCGATTTGGTCGGGAATCCCGATGACTTGCCGATGGGCAGGGAAACTGTCAGGATATGTGCCAAAACGGGTATCGGCATAGAGGAACTTCTCAGTGCCATAGAAAAGAATTTACCCGTAAGGCTCAGGAAATTCACGCTTTTAGTGCCGTTTGACAATGCCGCCGTCATAGCCGCTTTAAGAAAAGCCGGTGCTCTGCAGTCGGAGGAATATACGGCAGACGGCATAAAAGTCGAAGCGATTGTGGAAGAACCCTTGTGGCATTTGATAGAGCATTATTGTATTGATTTTTGATACTCCGATTTGCTTGACACAGGTGTCACAAAAGGATATAATGATACAAAATACGATATAAGGGGAACTTGGAATTATGAGATATTTCAATTCAAGGATAGCGGAATACCGTTGTCCGACAGGTGCCGTTACATCAGGCACGAATATACATTTCAGAATCGTTTTGCCGAGAAATATGAAATGTACGGGTGCATTTTTGTCCGTGAAAGACGATATCTGCGGCGATACGGATATATATGCCATGTACTGGGCAGGAAAAATTGATGAAGACCATGAAAAATGGGAATGTGACGTTAAAATCGAAAAAGTCGGTTTGTACTGGTATCATTTCGGAATGGATACCGCTCAGGGCAGAAAATATATTATGAAGGGCGGTTTCGGTGAAGGTTATCTTGCCGGAAGTGACTGTGAACCGAGATATCAGCTGACCTGCTATGATGCCGATTTCAAAACACCGTCATGGCTGCCCGGCGGCATCATGTATCAGATTTTCCCTGACAGATTCTGCTTTTCGGGCGAAAAGAAAAAAGGCATTTATCCCGATAAGAAAATTCAGACCGACTGGAATCAGATACCCGACTGGCAGTTCAATGAATTCGGCATGGTGACGAATTCCGATTTCTTTCAGGGCGATTTGAAAGGTATTACCATGAAACTGCCCTATCTTCAGGAACTGGGCGTTACCTGCATATACCTCAATCCCATATTTGAAGCCTATTCCAATCACCGTTATGATACGGGTGACTATGAAACCATAGACCCCGTTCTCGGAACGGAAGAAGATTTTAAAGAACTTTGTGCAGAGGCAAAAAAATTGGGTATCAGAATCATCAATGACGGTGTGTTCAGCCATACGGGAAGTGACAGCAAGTATTTCAACCGTCAGGGCAGATATGACAGCCTTGGTGCTTACAATTCCATGTCGTCACCGTACTTCACATGGTACAAGTTCATTAACTGGCCGAATATGTACAATTCATGGTGGGGATTCGATACCCTTCCCGAAGTGGAAGAACTTTCCAACTCATTCAATGAGTACATCAACGGTGAAAACGGCATTATCCGTAAGTGGATAAGAAACGGCAACAGCGGTTGGCGACTGGACGTTGCAGACGAATTGCCCGATGAATTCATTGAATATATCCGTGAAGCCATCAAAGCCGAAGACCCCGAAGCACTTCTTCTGGGCGAAGTCTGGGAAGATGCCTCGAATAAACATAGTTACGGTTCAAGAAGAAAATTCCTTTACGGAAAAGAACTGGACAGCGTGATGAATTATCCGTTCAGAAATGCGATTCTCGGATTCCTCGATTTCGGCAACGGCAAATATATGTTTGAAGATATCATGACGATTGTGGAAAATTATCCCCGTCCCGTACTGCGTTCATTGATGAATCACCTCGGCACGCATGACACGGAGAGAATTATAACCCTGCTTGCCGGTGAAAAACTCTATGGCAGAGGTCGTGAATGGCAGGCGAATACAAAACTTTCCCCTGAGCAGAGAGAATACGGTTTAAGACGTATGAGAGTGGCAAGCGGCATTTTGTATACACTTCCGGGTGTGCCGTGTATCTATTACGGTGATGAAGTCGGTGTAGAGGGCTATAAAGACCCGTTCAACAGACGTACTTTCCCGTGGGGCAAGGAAGATAAAACCCTGCTGGAATGGTATAAGGCTCTCGGAAAAATGCGTCATTCCTGTTCATGCCTTTATGACGGCGATATCATGGACTACAATTCCGACGGTCAGGTTATGGCATATATCCGTTCCGATGAAAATGATAAACTCATGTGCGTATTCAATGCGGCAGACCATGAAGTCAGATTCAGAATACCTGATGAATTCATGGGCGGTGAAACGTTCATGAATACCGTTCTTGACGGAAATGAAGTCGTCATGCAGAGAGATGATTGTGCATTCGTGAGAATACGGATACCGAAAGAACCCGAAATTCAGCCTGAACCCGTTGAGCCGTCCGTGGATGAGCCTTTGCCCGAAACAGCCGATATTTCCGAAACGGAAACACAATTTTCAGCAGCAGACTGAATTCAATTAGCAATGAGCAATGAGCAATTAGCAATTAAAAAATCAGCGTTGGGAATTTTACTTCTCAACGCTGATATATTTTTTATGAAAGATTATTCTTCAGACTTTTTTCTGGAAGTGAAGAATACAGCAACGGCTGAAATCATTCCAATCAGTGCAATCGCCATGACAGGAGTGCTGTCACCTGTCTGAATGGGAGTGTTGCTTGTCTGAGTGGAAGTTTGTGAAGGCTGAGTGGTCTTGGACGGCTCGGTCTTGGACGGCTCGGTCTTGGACGGTTCAGTCTTTGACGGCTCGGTCTTGGACGGTTCAGTCTTGGAAGGCTCTTCTTTGGAAGATTCTTCCTTTGAAGACTCTTCTTTTGAAGACTCTTCTTTTGAAGATTCTTCTTTGGAGGATTCTTCTTCCTGCGGTTTGCCTGTGTATGTCCATTCAGGTTCACCGTCACCAACTACGATTGCATAGCTGACAGCCCACAATTCATCATCGTCACCTGTTGTGTCGAGTTTGACATAGATAACGGCATTTTCATCAAGATGTGCTGCTATGTCATCTCCGTAACCGTTCTTGGTGCTGTCTTTTTCTTCGTCATAAACGCCATAGCTTTCGCCCCATGCGGAATCGTTGAATGCACGGACTTTGAACTGATAATCACCTGCTGCCAGCTGTTTTGTCCTGCCGACATAAATGCCTGTTTCTGTTTCTTCCATCGGGAAGTCTGAGGAACTGCCCCAGCCGTTCATACTGCCGACAATACCGTATTTTGCATCGACAACGGGTTCGGGTTCAACAGGTTCGCCTGCAAGGTGTACCCATTTTGTGCCGTCATAGAGTTTCTGATCTCCATAAGCCATTGTCAAGCCTGACTGCATGGCTCCGGGTATCTGGTCACTTCCGTTATTATTGAAAATAACCATGATATGCTTGCATTCCGCAAACTGTTCGGGGAGCTGATAGCTGAAATAATCATCAGCCTCTTTCGTCATTTTAACGCCTGGCCACTGTGCATTGGTAATGGTCGTTGCACCGCTTTCATCATATACATAAATCGTTACATCGTCCCAGCCTGTGCCCGTATTGTCATAGATAATGCCGCCGCTTGTGATTTCGGGGAGTTTTCTGCTTGCAAGCTTGTAATAGGTGTATGTAACGGAAATTTCCTTGCCGTTATTGCCTGTGCCGGAAAGCGTGAGAGTGATAGTGGAATTGTCGGCAAAGTCTATTCCGATATCATCTTCATCTTTTTCACCGATAAGTATTTCGGTATCATCACCAAAGAATGCTCCGCCCCATGAATTTTCACCGTCTGTCACTTCAAACATTTTTGTTTCCATATCAACGGCATGGAGTTTAACAGTCATTTTGCCTGTGAAAGATGTATCACTTTCTGTATCTGCATAAATTTTACTTACAAAATCGGAATCATATACAACGGCAATACCGCTTTCACCTACTGTACCTGTGATAGTGGTATCGGTAACGGTAAATTCATTTCCTGTCACTTCATCTTTATAAGTGCCTGCGGGAACATAGCCGTTGACATTTTCAACGGAAACGGCACCGCTGTCTTTGCCGCATACGATGACGGCACCGCCGTTTTCACGGGTGACAACTGCACAATTATCCGAAACCGCATAAGCATCGGCTTTGCCTGTCATGGCATTATGGAAGTGATTGACAGCGGCAATTTCGGGAGCCATATAATGTGTACTGCCCTTGACACCGATTCTGATACTATCCCTTGCAGTCGCAAAAGGTCTTGACAGATACAAAGCAGCAGCGTCATTCTGAGCAGCAGCGACAGCGTATGCCCTGTCAATGATATTCCGGTCTACACCGTTGGTATCTTTGCCTTCACCGTTGGAATAGGTATCATGGCTTTCACCCCAGTATACAAGCTTATTCTTGTCAATGCCCCTGTTTACCCAGTTGCCGTCTGTTTCCGGAGCCTTGCCCTTTCTGAATGCGTTTACAAGGTCTGTTGCATAAGAGCTGTCCGTAACGGAAACATAGTCCGTATATTCTTTCATTAAATTTTCACTGCCCTTATCGGTAGGACCTGTGAGGATTTCACCATAGTTATAAAGTCCCTCCTGCGTAACGGCAGGCCAGAAATTACAGTCTTCACTCGGCAATCCGATATGTTTTGCAGCGTCCCAGCGGATACCGTCCACGCCCAATTCTTTGAGAGCCTTTACATAGTCTGCAACGACTTTCTGAACGTATTCATTTTCGGAATTCAAGTCGGGCATATCCAGCTGACCGTGTGTCACCTGATAACGATTGTTATAGTTGGAGATAGCTCCCTCTGTATGCCAGAATTCATCGGCTTTGAGGTCGTCCTGAATGTTGTCGTGATTTCCTGCCAGATGGTTTGCCACAACGTCAACAACAACTTTTATGCCGTAACTGTGAGCGGCTTCACAAAGTTCCTTGAGTTCATCAGCTGTACCGAGTTCATTGTCACCGGCGGTGAAACTTGTCGGCTGATAGAGCCAGTACCATGCACCAACGTGTGCGGATGGTTGTGCAGGTGAAGTCTGAATCGCAGAGAAACCTGCCTTGGCAATGTTTTCAAGGTCTGCAATGATGTCCTTGTACTTCCAGTCGAAACAGTGAAGTATGGTACTGTCCTGAATATTGTCTTTCAGACCGTAATCATTTTCAGCGGCATTGGCACTTGTCATAAATGCCCCTGCACATGAAAAGGCTGTGACAGCCATCGCACCTGTCAGAGAAAGACTCAATGCCTTTTTAAGCAAATGCTTATCCATAAGTGATACACTCCTGTCGTAAAATATTTGTATACTCTATTGTAACATCTTTTTATC
>CADCJK010000006.1:0-24123 GCA_902801715.1 uncultured Ruminococcus sp.
TCACTGTATTCCCTCCGAAATGTCAAATTGATAATCACCGTTTTCATAACGGCACGTTACAATGTCACCGCTCTTTATTGAGCCGTCAAGCATTTTTTCTGATATAGCGTCCTCAATATTCGACTGAATCGCTCTTTTCAAAGGTCTTGCACCGTATATTTCATCAAAGCCTGCTTTTGCAACCGCTTCAACGGCACTATCGTCAAATTCTGCTTTTATATCAAGGTCATTCAATCTCTTTTTAAGATTTTTCAGCAGATTCTTTGCAATCGCCTGAATATCGTTTTCCGTGAGCTTGTTAAATACGATAGTATCATCAACTCTGTTGAGAAATTCAGGTTTAAAGAGTTTTTTCAGTTCACCTAAAACGGCTTCACGGATTTTGGCATTGTCATTGTCAGCCTTTTCTTCACCGCCGAAGAATCCAAGATTGGTTTGTTTTTCAGTGATAAGCCTTGCACCGACGTTGGAAGTCATGATAATAACGGTATTTCTGAAATTAACGTGCCTGCCCTGAGAATCCGTCAATCTGCCCTCGTCAAGTATCTGCAAAAGCATATTGAATACATCGGGGTGAGCCTTTTCGATTTCATCAAAGAGAAGTACGGAATAAGGTTTACGCCTTACCATTTCTGTAAGCTGACCGCCCTCATCATAGCCGACATATCCCGGAGGGGAGCCGATGAGCTTGGAAACAGTATGTTTCTCCATGAATTCGGACATATCAAAGCGAATCATTGCATTTTCATCACCGAACATGGCTTGTGCAAGTGCCTTGCAAAGTTCTGTTTTGCCGACACCTGTAGGACCTAAAAAGATGAATGAACCGACAGGTCTGTTGGGATCTTTCAAGCCCACTCTGCCACGCCTGATGGCTTTTGAAACAGCCGTTACAGCTTCATTTTGTCCGATAATCCTTTCATGAAGAATATCTTCGAGTTTCAGCAATCTCTGACTTTCCTCCTGAGTCAACTGCACAACGGGAACGCCTGTCCAGCTTGAAACGATTTCGGCAATATCTTCACTTGTGACTTCACCGTTTTTGTGTTCATTCTTTTCCTGCCAGATTTTCTTTTTATCTTCAAGCTCTGTACGAAGTTTCTTTTCCTCGTCACGAATGGCGGCAGCGTGTTCAAAATCCTGATTATTGACGGCTTCTGCCTTTTCTTTTTCAAGGGATTTAATCTTGTTTTCGATATCCTGCAAATCGTCAGGGGCTGTATATGCTCTCAGACGTACTCTTGATGCAGCTTCATCTACAAGGTCAATCGCCTTGTCAGGCAGAAATCTGTCTGCAATATATCTTGAAGAAAGTTTTACAGCGGTGTCGATAGCTTCATCAGTGATTTTAACTTTGTGATGGGCTTCATACCTGTCACGGAGTCCACGCAGAATTAATACAGCTTCTTCTTCTGTAGGCTCACCGACTGTCACGGGCTGAAAACGTCTTTCAAGTGCAGCGTCTTTTTCAATATATTTTCTGTATTCATTGATGGTAGTCGCACCGATGACTTGGAAGTCACCTCTTGCAAGGGACGGTTTCAGAATATTGGCGGTATCGGCAGAGCCTTCGGCTGAACCTGCACCGATAATTGTATGAAGTTCATCTATAAAGAGAATGACATTTCCTGCTTTTTTGACTTCATCAATGGCACTGCTGATTCTGTCCTCAAAGTCACCTCTGTATTTCGTGCCTGCAATCATGCTTGTAAGGTCAAGTGCAACGATACGTTTATTTTTAAGCGGTTCGGGGACATCTCCTGAAACGATTTTAAGTGCCAATCCCTCTGCAACAGCGGTTTTGCCGACACCCGGTTCACCGATTAAACATGGATTATTTTTTGTACGTCTTGAAAGAATCTGAATGACTCTTTCAATTTCGTTCTGTCTGCCGATAACGGGATCAATACCGCCTTTTTTAGCGATTTCAGTCAAATCCCTGCCGAACTTGTCAAGCATTTTGGTATTGCTGTTTTTCGGCTTGTTTTCGCTGTTGTCGGAGAAATCATTTTCACTTTCGGCACTGCCGAGTGTTTCATTAAGGCTTTTCACGATATCGTTGGTGTGAATGCCTGTTGACTGCAAAAATCTCACGGCATAGCTGTCACCGTCAGCGATAAGGGCAATCAATATATGTTCCGTACCGACATAGTTGTGTCCCATTCTGCCCGCCTGAATGATAGCGGTCTGTAAGATTCTCTTTACACGGGGAGTGAAATCATCGGGAGAAAGTTTGGTTTCACTGCCTGTACCGATTTCCTGTTTAATGAGATTTTCAAGCGTATCGGCATTGGCACCGCATTTGTCAAGAACAGTATAAGCTGCACCGTCAGCATTTTTGAGAAGTCCCAGAAGAATATGTTCACTGCCGATATAGGTATGTCCCATATCCTGAGCGGACTCGATAGCCAGATTGATGGCATTATTAGCCTTTTCCGTAAAACCATTGAATTTATACATAACACATACCTCCTTATAGAGTGGAGTTTGGAGAGTGGGGAGTGGAGTTGTGAACGCCTTAAACCTCTTACCAAAAACCACTTTAAAAACTGATTTTTAATTTATAACCTTTAAAGAAAAATTGAGTTTATTATACACTTCACTCTCAACTCTCCACTCTCCACACTTATTCTTCAAGTCTATGAGAGGAGGGAACCTGCGGCTGCATGAGGGCAGTTCTGACAAGTTCGGCTCTGATACGGTCACGTTCCTGCGGAGTGAGTTTTTTACCGATATTTTTCATAAGGGTAGCCGGCTGAATCTCAATAAGCAGACGATTGATAGTACCGATATTTATTTCGGAGAAAAAGCCTGCTTCCACACCGAAACGCACGTTTGAGAGTAACTGCATACATTCCTCATTATTGAGGAGTTTGGCATACTGGAGAATACCATAGGAACGATAGACTTTATCCTGAATGTTGATATTTTTGGCGAGAGTTTCACGGGCGGCTCTTTCCTGAGTGACAAGCTGATAGGCGATATCACGGAGATTGTTAATGGCTTCCTGTTCGGAAATGCCGAGCGTTACCTGATTGGAAAGCTGATAAATAGCCCCTTTGGGTTCAGTGCCTTCACCGTACATTCCACGAATGACAAGACCGAGCTTTGAAAGGGAAGAACTGATTTTACCCATAGCACCGCTTTCTTTGAGAGAGGGGAGATGGAGCATTAAAGAAGCTCTCATGCCTGTACCGATATTGGTCGGGCATTGTGTGAGATAGCCGAGTTTGTCGTTGAAAGCAAAATTAAGCTGTTCATCAAGGAGAGTGTCGATTTTATCGGCTAAATCATAGGTATTTTCAAGGCTCATGCCCTTGTTGATGACCTGTATTCTGACATGGTCTTCTTCATTTATCATGATACTGACGGATTCGTCATCCAGAAGGAGAAGTCCTCTGCCCTGCCTGTCGGAGATGAATTCGGGGCTGACAAGGTGCCTTTCGACAAGTGAAACGGCTTCTTCCTGGGTGAGTTCGGACATCTGGATATACTGAAATTTACTTGATATGGCGGAATGTCCGTCAAGTACAGCGGATTTCACGACAGAAGCGACTTTTCTCTTATTTTCGTCGGAGAGTCTGCACGGAAACGGATAGTCACGCAGGTTTCTTGCGAATCTGATTCTTGTACTGATAACAACGTCACTGACATCTTTGAGGGCAGTATATTTATTTTCACTCATAATCACTCATTCCTTTCCAATTCTTTTATCTGGTCACGGAGTTCGGCAGCTTTTTCAAATTCCTGAGCTTTGATGGCACGTTCCAATTCGGATTTGAGTTTGGCAAGTTCATTTTTGATTTTGACTTGTGTACCTGCAGAATGTGCGAGTTTGCCTGTATGGGAAGTTCTGCCGTGAATCCTCTGGATAGAGGGGAGCAGTTCTTCATAGAAAACGTCATAGCAGTTGGCACAACCAACTTTTCCTGATTTGGCGATATCTTCAAAGCTGCTGCCGCAGCACTGACAGCGTTTGGCAGGTTTTGCGGAAAAACCGCCCATGAAACTGCCGAAAAGCTTGTCAAGGTCAAAGCCCATGTTTCCGAAGAAAGAACCGTAACCCATTTTTTCGGCACATTCGGGGCAAAGGTCATATTCCTTGAGTTCACCGTTAAGAATTGTTTTGATATGTGTAGTAGCCTGTCTTTTACCGCAAGATTGACATAACATAGAAATTACCTCCTTTTAATTTTGCAGGATAACGAGCGTTATCAGCATATTTTTCATGACAGCCGCACGGAGAATATCCCTGTATTCATGCGGAACGGCTGCATAAGCGTTATCGGAAAGGGCAGAGGATATTATCACTCTGTCGTATTCCGAAATCATATTTTGTGCAGACATATTGTTAAGTATTGCCTGAGCGGAAGCGGTTGAGATTCTGTCACCGATGGAGTTGACAATGTGCATGATAGCAACACGCCTGTCGGTTGTGACACGGGTAATTTTGATATAACCGCCGCCGCCACGTCTGCTCTCTACAATATACCCCTGTTCAGGCGTGAAACGTGACGTAATAACGTAGTTAATCTGACTCGGAACGCAGCCTAATATATTAGCGAGTTCGTTACGCTGTATTTCGGCATTACCGTCACTTTCATCAAGCATTTTGAGGATATACTGTGCCACTAAATCGCTCATTTTCATTTTCATCACTTCCGTTTTATTTGTCTTTGACTTTCTTTGACCTTGAGTTAATTGTATATCAAAAGTCAGAAAAGGTCAAAGTCAGAAAAAGTCAAAAATATGTATTTGGATAGGATACAGCTTTGATTTTCTTTGAAATTCTCGTTTTTTCTCATGTATTCAAAAATTTTAGTTTTTTTGGAAAGGGGTGTGGGGGATAACCTTTTTTGCAAAAAAGGTTTCCCCCACGAAATTTGTCATAAAAATTTCTTGACATAAGTATGTTTATGATGTAAATTTTATAATAGGGGAGTGATGATATGCCCAATAACAAGAATCTGAAAATAACTGTTATATTACTGATATGTGCCGTGCTGTTGGTGGACGGTGCAGCAGTGGCACTGTATTGTCTGGATGTTCAGAAACAGCAGCAGGAAATCATGAAGAATGCCATTCAGGAAATGCCGCTGGCGGAGATACCGAAGCCGATAGCTGCCAACTATGATCCGAACAGACCTGAATATGAAACAACAAGGAAATTTACGGTGAATACATCGAAATTTTCGGAGAAGATATACAGGAATCTGACAAAAGATGTGAAAGCGGATTATTCCGTTTTATATGACATGGAAACAGATGAGATTCTGTTTGAAGAAAATTCCGATAAAAAGCTGTATCCTGCAAGCACAACAAAATTACTGACAGCAATCGTTGCAACAAAAATCATTACCGAGCCTGATACAGTGATAACGGTCGGTAATGAGATAAAAATGATAGGCGAAGAATCCAGTACGGCAGGGCTTGAAGTCGGCATGAAGCTGACATTTTCGGATTTGATGGATGCCATGATGCTGCCGTCGGGAAATGATGCGGCATATACCATGGCAGTGAACTGTTCCAGGATATATAAGGATAACCCGAAAATGCCGGCTAAAGATGCACTGAATCTTTTTGTGGAACTGATGAATGACGCTGCGGCTCAGCTTGGGGCGACAAATTCAAAATTTGTGAATCCCGACGGCTGGCATAGTTCAAATCACTATACGACTGCAAGAGATTTGGCGAAAATCAGTGCCTATGCAAAGAGTGTGCCAATCATAGCCAAATCATGCAGTACGCATTATGCCGAGAGGGAATTGGTCAAAGGCGGCATGATGTATTGGGTGAACGGAAATTTAATGCTGAATGATTATTACAAGTGCTATTCAAAATATTGTGACGGCTTAAAGACGGGATTCACTGATGAAGCAGGTTCATGCATTGTTTCGTCTGCAACGGTGGAAGGTCATACCATGATAGCTGTTATCATGAACGGTTATGACGGCTATGCAAAATATGATGATGCCAATTTGCTTTTCAGAATGGGTTTCAAGCTGTACGGATTGCCTTATACTTCGGGAGTGCCTAACAGTCAGGCAGGCAAGCCCCGCTTACTTGCTTGAAAATAATTTGAAAAATTTTGGTGAAATTGATTTGTTCTGCACTTTCGGCAGCGGTTATCGGATATTCTGCTATCTGATGACCGCTGTTTTTATATATGATTTTGCCTATGGGAGCATTTTTTTCAACGGGAGCGTCAATTTCATTCGGCAAAACGATTTCGGAAGTAATTTTTTCTTTATCGCCTTTTTTGATAAGAATGGAATTGCCGCTTTTGGCGGAAGTCGTGATTTTATCGGTCATGCCGTTTTTGACGGCTATTTCCGTAACGGCACTTTCGGGGATATCGGGAGTATACATTTCATAGTTCGCAAAGCCGTAATCAAGGATTTTTGCGGCATCGGAAAATCTGTCCTTGCCTGTTGCACTGCCAAGCACGACAGCAATAAGGCTTAATCCGTCACGTTCAGCTGTTGCACTGATACAACTGCCTGCTTTTGAAGTCGTGCCTGTTTTGAGTCCCGTAATGCCACGATAGGTTTTAAGCAGTTTATTGGTATTGACAAGCTGGGTTTTGCCGCCACGCAGATTATCCATCCATATATTGCTGTAATCATAAATTTTCTTGTGTTTGGTCAGTTCCCTTGACATGACGGCTACATCATAGGCACTTGTCACATGACCATCTTCATCAAGACCGTTGCAGTTCTTGAAAACGGTTTCTTTCATGCCGAGGGATTTGGCTTTTTGATTCATTTGAGCGACAAATGCATCTTCCGTACCGCAGAGATGTTCCGCAAGGGCTACAGCGGCATCATTCGCACTTGCTACAACGGTCGCCTTTATCATGTCATCAACAGACATGGTTTCACCGACTTCCAGCCATATATCCGAACCGCCCATGGAAGAAGCGTGCTGAGAGGTTGTGACGGTATCGGAAAGAGAAATTTTTCCGCTGTCGAGAGCCTCCATCACGAGCGTTAAAGTCATGACTTTGGTGATTGACGCACAAGGTCGGACTTCATGGGGATTTTTTTCATAAAGAATTTTGCCTGTTTTGGAATCCATGAGAACGGCTGACGGTGCCGTAATTTCACTTTCGGAAAGTGCACTGACCGTCACGGAAAACGGTATGCATAATAAAACTGCCAGAATGAAAGATAATTTTTTCAAAAAAAACATACTGCAACCCTCCATGTTAAAATATATGGGGTGCAGTATGTGAAAATTACTTTTTCTTTTTATTTTTCGCCTTTTTGTCATCTTTTTTAGGTTCGGGAGTGAAGTCCTGATTGAGAAAATTGACGATTTCTCTCTGTAGTCTTGCGATAGGCAAGCCCACTACATTGTAATAATCGCCCTTTATGCATTTGATGAATAAAGCGGCTTCACCCTGTATGGCATAGCCGCCTGCCTTGTCATAGGGTTCGGGAGTGATGATATAGCTTTCAATTTCCTTTTCCGTCAGGGGATAGAATTCCACTTCGGTAGATTCCGAAAAGCTGTAGGATTTTCCCATGAAACAAAGACAGCAGCCTGTAATGACCTGATGGACTTTGCCAGAGAGTATTTTCATCATTTCCCTTGCCTCGTCGGTGGAACGGGGTTTATTGAGGACTGCACCGTCAGCGATGACGGCAGTATCACAGCCGATGACAAGCCATTTTTTATAGGCTTTGGCAACGGCTTCGGCTTTTTTGTCGGCAAGGTATTGCGGATATTGTTCAATGCCCATTTCCTTTGGCACGACTTCTTTAATTCTTGACGGAATCACTTTGAAATCGTCACAGAATTTGGAAAGCAGTTCTTTTCTCCTTGGTGAAGCAGATGCCAAAATAATGCCCTGTATTTTTTTCATTATGAATATCTCCTTTAAATGAGTTGTTTATAGATATCGCCTTTTTTGAATCCCGTGAGTTTAGCGGCTTCTTTGGCACATTCCGAAAGCGACATTCCTTTTTGAGAAAGTTCCCTTGCCAGTTCAACGGCATATTCAAGCGTAATTTCCTTTTCTTCTTCACGCTTTGCCCCCTCTATGACAAGGACAAATTCACCTTTCGGTTCATTTTCGGCATAGAGTTGTGCGGCTTGTTCGAGAGTCGTGCGAATGACTTCTTCATGCACTTTTGTGAGTTCACGGATAATGGAAATTTTCCTGTTGCCGAACATATTGTACATATCTTTAAGGGTAGCGGCTAATTTATGGGGGGCTTCATAGAATATCATGGTACGTTCTTCATTTTTGACGGCTAATAAATGTTCATGTCTGCCGGGTTTGTTGACGCTTAAAAAGCCCTCAAAAGTGAATCTGCCTGTAGGCAGACCTGAAATGGCAACAGCGGTTGCCAGAGCGGTAGGACCGGGAACGGCACAAACAGTAATGCCACGTTCGGCACATTGTCTGACGAGGGTTTCACCGGGATCGGATATACACGGCATACCCGCATCGGAAACAATGGCACAATTTTCACCGTTTTCGATTCGCTGACAGATTTCATCCCCCCTGTCAAGATTGCTGAATTTGTGATAGCTTATCATGGGGGTGTCAATTTCAAATTTGTTGAGTAATTTGATGGTAACTCTTGTATCTTCCGCTGCTATGAAATCGACTTCTTTGAGCGTTTCAATGGCACGGGGCGAAAAGTCGGCTAAATTGCCGATAGGCGTACCGACTACAAATAATTTTCCTTTCATAGATAACCTTCCTTATATGCACCGTAAATTTGAATCATTTCATCGGAAAAATCTCCGCCGTCCTTTTCAATGAACAAGACGGGTTCAACGATAAGACCGTTGGGATTTCCGCCACGCCTGCCCTCTATGAGAAAAAGTTTGGGCGGTTTTGACGGTCTTTGCTGTACGAAACGCAGTCTTTTGGGTTCAATGCCGAATTTTCTCATGTCGGTGATAACGTCGCTGAGTCTTTCGGGACGCTGACACATACAGAGCCTGCCCGAAAAATTCAGCAGTCTTGACGCTGTATGAATAATTTCTTCCATTGTGCATGAAAATTCATGACGGGCGATTTTATGAGCGTCATTGGGATTGACAATGCCCGTACCCTCGGCTTTGTAGGGGGGATTGCACACGACTAAATTATACGATGAAAACGGCACTTTGCCGTCAAGCTCTCTCAAATCGGAGTTGATGACGCTGATATTTTGAATATTGTTGAGAGAAATACTTCTTTGAAGCATATCACAGGCATTTTCCTGAATTTCGACAGCGGTGATGGATCGGGGAGGGGCATTTCTGCACCATATCAAAGGGATAGCACCGCACCCTGTACCCAAATCACAGGCAATATCGCTTTTTTTAGGTTTTGCAAAATTGGCAAGTAATACAGTATCCGTCCAGAATTTATGTTCATCGGAAACGATGATTTGAATACCGTTTCCGAGAGGTTCTAATTTTTCACCGTTTTTGAGCACACAAAACCCCCCTTTTTCCGACAGAATATTATAGCATAAAATTTGTTGTGCGTAAAGAGAAATTTTTGCAAAAAATGAACGGAACAGAAGTGAAAAATTTCTGTTCCGTGATTTTTTTACCATTCAGCCTTTATACATAAGCATCCGTTATTTTGAATATCAACAGAAAAACTCAAAAAATCGCAGATTGCAAGTTTTTCTGTTAATATTTGGGTGAGGCAAGTAAAATATTTTTTGTCGGAATAAGTTTGGCTTAAAGGTCTGTAAGTTATGACTTCGATGTATTTGGCTGTACGCTTTCCTTTATTGGCAGAGTTCTCACATTTTTGGCAAAAATTGCTATATATCCATTCGCAGTTTTGTGTAAGATTTTCATGGTCTTTAATCGTATTTTCAAGTTCTATATGTGATTTTAATTTTGATTTTTCTCTTAAATCATCTGCAAAGGACATAAACTTTCTCCTTTTCCATAAAATAATCTCAAATTATATATTGCTTACAAATTATTATAGGTCATATATAACCTAATTTCAAGAGTTTTTTAGTATTCGTGATAAAATTTATGTATAGTTTACAAATGCGGAGAGATTATTTTGGGATATTATTATAAAAGACTGAGAGAATTAAGAAATGACAATGATTATACTCAAAAATTTGTTGCGGATTATTTGCATATACGACAGGAATATTACAGCAAATATGAACTTGGAAAAATTGAGATACCTGCCCACATGATAAAAAAACTTGCTATTTTATATAAAGTGTCTACGGACTATATATTTGAACTTTCAGATGAAGAACGCAAAAGATGAACGGAACAGAAGTGAAAAATTTCTGTTCCGTATTTTTTGTGCAGTTTGTTTATAAAATAGATATATTTTTTTAATCAAAGTTCAAAAAAACTATTGACATTTGATAAATGAGGTGGTATAATACAATCAAGATATATAAAGAGTTTCGGAAATGAGAATATCGGCTCTTTATATGGAAGTCGAAAGGGGGGCAAGCTCCGATGGGCGATATCGAACCAATAGTGATGATTTTCGCACATGGTGCGAAGTCTTCAACGGTGACAGGACAGAGTAGGAAGGAATTTTAATTTTGCGGGTGAAGGATATCCGTTTTCAGTGCAGAACGGTTTCCACCTTATTGATTGAGCATTAAGCTGTCTGAGTTCTGAAAGGTCTTGGAATTGTATGAAGATACCTGACGTTAAAGGTCAGCCGTATATCGAAGAATTGCAACGAAGTTTTGTACGGCAGGGTGTCATCTGTTTCGGAATTTGAAAATTGAATATGTTTTCCCGTTCATGAGCGTGAATGCTTGATGTGGGATTAACCGTACTGACACACGGGGATTGCTTGAAGACATTGTTCAGGAAGAGTGTCATGGCAGGTTGAACAAAATGTTTTCTCCGTCTTTGAGCGGAAGCTCCGCATTGCATTGGATGGTCTTTCTGTGCAGTGTGCGGTCACTGCATGAGTGGTCGTGGTGAGCGAAACGTTAAGAATTTTTTTCGAGGGTGTTCGTCGGTAAGACCGTGCACCGAATGTATTCCGTTTCAGAGATAGGACATAAGACCGGAAGCGGTTTTTGTATATAAAATTTTTTCGACAGGAATGAGTCCGATGAAAGTTTGAATTTTATATCCGGCTATATTATGTTCAAGGAATGAGTCCGATGAGAAGATGAATTTTTTGCCTCCATTGTTTAAGTGCTGACAGCTCCAATGATGTGATATCGTGGGAGCTGTCAGTTACTTTTTGTTTCTGAATGAAAAAAGCGTTTGCCCTTTTGTGAGCAAACGCTTTTTTGCTGTATTATTTTTTCTTTGTTGCGATTTCTTCGAGAGCCATTTTGATGAAGTCATCAAGGGGCATTGTACCCATATCAGCCTGTTTGCGTGAACGAACGGAAACAGTGCCGTTTTCAACCTCTTTATTGCCGATAACGAGCATATAGGGGATTTTCTCAAGCTGAGCTTCACGGATTTTATAGCCGATTTTCTCACTTCTCAAATCCGTTGTAACTCTGATACCTGCATTGAGGAGTTTGCTTTCAATTTCTTTAGCCTGTTCAGCGAGATTTTCACTCAAAGGCAATACACGAACCTGTTCGGGACTGAGCCACATGGGAAGTGCACCTGCAAAATGTTCGAGCATATAGGCAAGCGTTCTTTCATAGCAGCCGAGAGAAGTTCTGTGAATGATATAGGGGAGTTTCTTCTGACCGTCCGAGTCAATGTAGTACATACCGAATTTTTCAGCCAGAAGCATATCTATCTGAATCGTAACGATTGTATCTTCTTTGCCGAATACGTTTTTATACTGTATATCAAGTTTCGGACCGTAGAAAGCAGCTTCATCAATGCCGACTTCATATTCCAGACCGATATTATCAAGGATTTTTTTCATGACGCTCTGAGCGTGTTCCCACTGTTCAGCCGTACCCTCATATTTGTTGTTGGGGTTTTTGGGATCCCACTGAGAGAAACGGAAAGTACAGTCTTCAAGGAGTCCGACAGTATCAAGGCAATATTTAGCGAGTTCCAGACAGCCCCTGAATTCTTCTTCGAGCTGGTCGGGACGGAGAATATAATGTCCCTCTGAAATCGTGAACTGTCTGACACGGATAAGACCATGCATTTCACCGGAAGCCTCATTTCTGAAAAGCGTGGAAGTTTCCGTCAATCTCATGGGGAGTTCACGATAGGAACGCTGTTTATTGAGATAGACTTGATACTGGAAAGGACACGTCATGGGACGCAGGGCAAAACATTCCTTTGATTCATCAGACGGATCGCCCAATACAAACATTCCGTCAAGATAGTGGTCCCAGTGACCTGAAATTTTGTAAAGCTCACGTTTTGCCAAAAGCGGTGTTTTCGTCAGCAGACAGCCACGAGCCTGTTCCGTATCTTCCACCCATCTCTGCAAAAGCTGAATGACTCTTGAACCTTTCGGCAAAAGTACCGGCAAACCCTGACCGACATAATCAACCGTTGTGAAATATTCGAGTTCACGACCGATTTTATTATGGTCACGGAGTTTGGCTTCTTCGAGCATTTTAAGATGTTCTTCGAGCATGGACGCTTTGGGGAAAGATACACCGTAAACTCTGCAAAGCTGATTGTTTTTGGAATCGCCTCTCCAGTAAGCACCCGTACAAGCTGTTAATTTAACAGCCTTGATATTGGCAACATTCATCAGATGAGGACCTGCACACAAATCCGTGAATTTGCCCTGCTTGTAAAAGCTGATAGGTTCGCCTTTGTCCGTATGCTCTTTGCAAAGTTCCACTTTGTAGGGTTCATTCATTTCTTCAAGCATTTTAACGGCTTCATCGGGCTGTAAATAGAATCTCTCTATCTCAAAGCCTTCTTTGACGATTTTTTTCATTTCAGCCGTAATTTTTTCCAGGTCATCGGGAGAGAACGGTTTTTCCACGTCGAAATCATAGTAAAAACCGCTGTCAATGGCAGGACCTATGGCAAATTTGGCATTGGGGAAAAGTCTTTTGACAGCCTGTGCCAATACATGAGAAGTTGTATGCCAGAAAGCATTTTTACCCTCTTTGCTGTCGAAAGTAAGGATTTCGACTTTGCAGTCTTTGTTAAGTTCCGTTCTCAAGTCGCAGACTTCACCGTCAACACGGGCAACGCAGGCAGATTTATATAAACCGCCGCCAAGACTTTTGGCAACTTCTGCAACGCTGACATTTTCATCAAATTCTTTGATAAAGCCGTCTTTTAATTCAACTTTAATCATTTCAAAAACCTCCAGATAAAAATTTTTTTATGCATTAAAAATCCCCGTCCCTCTGTATGCCGAAAGGCGACAAAGGGGCGAGGAATAAAATCCACACGATTCCACCCTGATTCAACGGCAGTGAAGCCGTCACTCATTGACATCTTTAACGCAGATGATACGGTACAATTCATCACTGTACAGCTCCAAGACGGTACATGAAAATCGAATGTACAGGCGGCTCGCAGCCCATTGACCGCCATTCTCTGAGATACATCCAAGTGAAATTCACGTTTCTTTTCAATGCAGATAACTGTATTATGGGTAAATGATATCACTAAATCATTTTTTTGTCAATGTTTTTTTGGATTTTATTTTTCTCGGTTTCATCATGCAGATAGTGGGCATCAGCCAAGGCAGGAAAGATGACGGTGATTTTCAGACGGCTTTGTGGTTTGTGATAGCCGTAATAGTTGTTTTGTTCATCAAGGGAAAAGGTCAGTTGATTTGGCTCAATGCAGTTGTGTCGGGTGCAGTGGATATACTTTCACTTTTCGTCATGCTGTATGTGATAAAGGCAATCGGCAATCTTGCACAAAAGCTGAAAAAATGCTGAAAGAGTAAAAAAAAGTTCTCCGATTTTTTGAAGAAATCGGGGATTTTGTTATTGTAATTTTGGAAAAATATGCTATAATGTTGGTATAATATGATAAATCAGGGGGAGAATGTATGATAGCGGTAGCAATAGACGGACCTGCAGGGGCAGGCAAAAGCACGATAGCGAAAAAAGCAGCGGCTGAACTGGGATTTGTGTATGTTGATACAGGGGCAATCTACAGAGCCGTAGGACTTGCCTGCATTAAAAAGGGCATAGACGAAGGCGACAGGAATGCTGTTGAAAAAATATTGCCGGAAATGGATATCAGCATTGTTTTTCTGAACAGTGAACAGCATATTCTGCTGAATGATATCGATGTATCGGAGGAGATACGCACGGAAAATGTATCAATGGCGGCATCAACGGTTTCGGCAATACCGGAAGTGAGGAAATTTTTACTTGATTTGCAGAGGAATTTCGCTAAGAGGGATAACGTCATCATGGACGGCAGGGACATTGGAACGGTGGTTTTGCCGGGTGCACAGGTGAAGATATTTCTGACGGCATCGCCTGAGATAAGAGCGAAAAGGCGTGTGATACAGCTTGCCGAAAAAGGCGAGGAAGCGGATTATACGACTGTTTTAACGGATATCGTGAAGCGTGACTATAACGATACCAACAGGGAAATTGCACCGTTAAAGCCTGCTGAAAATGCAGTGACGGTTGATACATCGAATATGACGCTGGAAGAATCTGTAAAGAAGATAACCGAGATTATCAAAGAAAGGGCAGATATATAATGAATCCGTTGTACTTTATAGGCAGAATAATACTTTGGCCGATTTATAAGCTGATGTTTTTCTTTAAGGTGAACGGCAGGGAAAATATACCAAAAAATGGGGCATATATCATTTGTTCCAATCATTTATCGAATCATGATCCGATTATGCTGGGAGTGTCTTTGAGAAGGCAGATTTATTATATGGCAAAAGCGGAGTTATTCAAGAATCCCATAGGCGGTCAGGTGATAAGATGGCTGGGGGCATTTCCCGTCAATCGTGGTGCAGGTGACGGCAAGGCTATCAATGAAGCCGAAGAAGTCGTGAAAAAGGGCAGATTACTGGGAATTTTCATAGAAGGCACACGTTCCAAAACAGGTGAATTTTTAAGACCGAAATCGGGTGCGGCAATTATTGCACATCAGATGGATGTACCGGTTATTCCTATATGCATAACACCCAAAAACAAGCAATACAGGATTTTCCAAAGAGTTACCGTTTCCATAGGCAAGCCCATGACACCGCAGGAACTGGGACTTAATAAAGGCACTCCCGAAGAATTCAGGAATGCCAGCCGAACCGTTATGAATGAAATCAAAAAAATGAGGGAAAATGATTTAAAATGAAAATAACCGTTGCGAAATCGGCAGGTTTATGCTTTGGTGTGAATCGTGCCATCAATATAGTGGAAGAACTGCTTGACGAGGGGAAAAAAGTCTGCACGTTAGGTCCCATTATTCATAATCCGCAGAAGGTGCAGGAATTTGAAAAAAGGGGAGTAACGATTGCCGAAACGCCCGAAGATGTCGATAAAGATTCAGTGCTTGTCATCAGGGCACACGGAATCCCTGAAAGTACGGAAGAAAAAATAAAGTCCATGAATTTGGAATATCGTGACGCAACTTGTCCTTTTGTCAAAAAAATTCATAATATAGTGTTGCAACATTCAAAAGTTTGTGATATAATACTCATTGCAGGCAATAAAAACCACCCCGAAGTACAAGGCATAATAGGTCATTGCAGTTCGGAATGCTATACATTTTCGGACAGCAATGATTTGGAAAGAGTATTGGAAGAAAATCCGTTTTTATGTGAAAAAAGTGTGTGTGTCGTTGCTCAGACCACTTTTGATATGTCGGAATGGAAAAAATCTTTGGAAAAATTGAAAAAACTCTGTACAAATGTGAAAATTTATGATACAATATGTAATGCGACCGCAGTAAGACAGTCCGAAGCGGAAATATTGGCATCTCAGTCAGACCTTATGCTTGTGATAGGCGGAAAACACAGTTCCAACACAAACAAACTCTATAACATATGTAAGAGCAAGTGTAAGGAAACGTATCTTATCGAAACGGCTGACGAATTGCCGAAGTCAGCTTTGAAAAAAGCCTGTCGTGCAGGCGTGACAGCCGGTGCGTCAACTCCGGCAAGCATTATTAAGGAGGTACTACAAACCATGACAGAAGAAATTAAAGAAGAAATGAAAAAGGTTGAGGAAGGCGAAGAAAACTTCAAAGAGCTTTTTGAACAGTCTGAGTCAAACAGGACTGATAATACAGACGGAAAGGTAAAGGGTATCGTTTCAAGCGTGACACCCGCCGAGGTAATCGTGGAAGTTGTCGGCAGAAAACAGACCGGTATCGTGAAACTCGAGGACTTTACAAACGATCCCAATGCAAAGCTCGAGGACCTTGTAAAAGTAGGCGATGAACTCGAACTCAAAATCATGAAAACAGACGATCAGGCAGGCACAATGCTCCTTTCAAAGAGAATCATTGATTCTCAGAAGGGCTGGAATGAAATCGTGAAGGCTCAGGAAGAAAAGAGCGTTATGACAGGTGTTGTTACAGACGTTGTAAAGGGCGGTGTGATAGCTGTTACAAATGGCGTGAGAGTATTCATTCCGAAGTCACTCGCAACCGCAAAGAGAGATGCAGACCTTGAAGAACTTCTCAAAAAGGAAGTTTCTTTCCAGATAATCGAAACAACTCCCCAGAGAAGACGTGCCGTTGGTTCCGTCCGTGCCGTACTCAATGAGGAACGCAGAAAGAAAGCAGATGAATTCTGGGCAAGTGCGGAAGTCGGCAAGAAATATAACGGTGTTGTCAAGTCACTGACATCTTACGGTGCATTCGTTGACATCGGCGGCATTGACGGTATGGTTCACATTTCCGAACTTTCATGGAACAGAATCAAGCACCCCTCTGAAGTTGTAAACGTAGGTGATGAAATCGAAGTTTACATAAAAGCCCTTGATGCCGAAAAAGGAAAAATTTCTCTCGGCTACAAGAAGGCAGAGGACAATCCCTGGGAGATTCTCAAGACACAGTATCCCGTGGGCACAGTTTGTGAAGTAGAAATCGTCGGCTTGACTCCTTTCGGTGCATTCGCCAGCATTCTTCCTCACATTGACGGTCTTATCCACGTTTCACAGATTTCCGAAGAAAGAGTTGAGAATCCGCAGGACGTTCTTTCCGTCGGACAGAAAGTTACTGTAAAAATCACAGCTATCGACTTCGATAAGAAGAGAATTTCTCTTTCCATGAGAGCTGTCAATGAACCCGCTGCAGAAGATGCAGAATAATTTTTAAAAAAGTAAATTATCTTTCAAGGCATCTCATAAAAAGAGGTGCCTTGAAGTGTTTATGAAAACGGAGATGTTTTTGAAATGTATGAAGAAATCACTTCACAGGCAAAACAGGCTGTTCTTGAAATACTCGAAAAGGCAAATTTAAAAGAGGGCAGTATCTTTGTAGTGGGCTGTTCGTCAAGCACCGTTGCAGGAAAATCTTTCGGCACAGCGTCCAGCATGGAGATTGCACAGGCAATTTTTGACGGCATTTATCCCGAACTGAAAAAAAGAAATATTGATATAGCCGCACAGTGCTGTGAACATCTCAACAGGGCAATTATTATTGAAAAAGCCGCTGCATTGTCACAGAACAGGGAATTTGTGAATGTTGTTCCGCAGCCGAAAGCAGGGGGTTCATTTGCAACGATAACCTACAGGACTTTGAAAGAGCCTGCTGCAGTGGAGCATATCAAAGCCGATGCAGGCATAGATATCGGCGGTGTTCTGATAGGAATGCACCTGAAAGATGTAGCCGTACCGCTGACACTTTCCGTGAAAAGCATAGGCGAGGCACACGTTACATCAGCCCGTACAAGACTGAAATTCATAGGCGGTGAAAGAGCCGTATACAATGACGATTTAAAGTGAGGTAATTATGGGATATAAAGAGGAATTTATACAGATATACAAAGAAAATATAAAGCGTGAAGGGTCTGCGGAATTGCTGGAATGGCTGCAAAAGACGGATTTTTTCACGGCACCTGCCAGCACAAAATTTCATGGAGCGTGTGAACAGGGACTTGTCATGCACAGTATCAGTGTATTTCATACATTGGTAGACAAGCATTTCGATCCCGAAACCGATAGCATGGAAAGTTTTGCAATATGTGCATTACTTCATGATTTGTGCAAAGCGGAGTTTTACAAAGTATCGACAAGGAATGTCAAAAACGAGGAAACAGGCAAATGGGAGAAAGTGCCGTATTATGCAGTGGAAGATAAATTTCCGTTCGGGCATGGCGAAAAATCCGTATTTCTGATAGAGCGGTTCATCAGACTGAAACCTGCTGAGGCTATGGCGATAAGATGGCACATGGGCGGCTTTGATGAAGCGGCAAGAGGCGGCAGTTTTGCCATTAGTGTTGCATACGAGAAATATCCGCTTGCGATAAAGCTTCACCTTGCCGATTTGGAATCGACTTATTTAAAAGAAAAGCATACTTCTGTAATGAGATAAATGATAAAAATTCAAAAATCTGTCGTTTTTTTGATGAAAAGCGGCAGATTTTTTTGATTTACGCAGGGAAAAAATTGTTCAGCATATTGAATTAAAAGAAAAAAAGTGATATGATTATAAAATATAGAAAAAAGGACGGTGCAGAGGAATGAAAAAATGGGTAATTTCAGGGGCTGACAAAGAGATGGTGAATATGCTTATACAGAAGTATCATTTGCCGACATTGACAGCGGTTTTGCTTGCAATAAGGGGAATCACAGAAGGGGAAGATATAGAGAAATTTTTTTCACGGGAATTTGAATTGAGTGATCCGTTTTTGATAAAGGACATGGACAAAGCGGTTAAAAGAATCAAAAAGGCAGTCACAACGGGTGAAAAGATATGTATATACGGAGATTACGACTGTGACGGAGTTACAGCAACGGCTTTATTGTATTTGTATCTGGAATCTGTCTTTGCCAATGTGATGTATTATATACCCGACAGGAATGCAGAGGGTTACGGAATGAATCTGCAGGCTGTCGAGAAGCTCAAACAGGACGGCATACAGTTAATTGTGACAGTGGATAACGGAATATCAGCGATAAAGGAGATAGACCGTGCCAATGAACTGGGGATAGATGTTGTTGTAACCGACCATCACAAGCCGCAGGATATCCTGCCGAAAGCGGTTGCTGTCGTGAATCCTCACAGGACAGATGACGATTCCCCGTATGAAGATTTTTGCGGAGCGGGACTGGCTTTGAAACTGGCAATGGCAATGGAGGGTGAACAGTTTTCCGTGATGGAGAATTACGGAGAGATTGCCGCTATCGGAACGGTAGCCGACCTCGTGCCGCTGACAGGCGAAAACAGAACTATTGTGAAAGCAGGTTTGCAGAATATATCCAATACGGAGAGAATCGGCTTGGCAAGTCTGATAGAGGTTTCGGGAATAGATACAGTGAATGCAGGAAATATCGGTTTCAGGATAGCCCCCCGTATCAATGCGGCAGGCAGACTGGGAACAACTTCCGACGCTCTGGATATTTTCACGACAGAGGATATGGACGACGCACAGCAGAAAGCCAAAATTCTGAATGACCTGAATGCAGAAAGACAGTCGATAGAACTTGACATTTTCAATGAAATATGCGATTATATAAAGAAAAATCCGGAATATTCGTATGACAGGGTAATTGTGGTATCGTCTGAAAACTGGAATGCCGGAGTAATAGGAATCGTATCTTCAAGAGTAACGGAAATGTTCGGCAAGCCGTCTATTATCATATCCGAAAGCGGAGAAATCTGCAAAGGTTCAGGCAGAAGTGTATCGGGATTTTCAATCGTAGATGCGGTGTTTGCGTGTTCGGAATATCTGGAAAAATATGGTGGACATCCAATGGCGATGGGTTTCAGCATTAAAAAGGAAAATATTGAGCCGTTCAGAAAAGCAATTAACGATTATGCCAATAAGATTGAAAAAATGCCGCTGCTGTCGGTGAAAATAGACTGCAAGCTGAATCCCGAAAAGATATTTCCCGAAATGGTGAAGGAAATACAGAATTTCGAGCCGTTCGGCTATGGAAATTCCAAGCCTGTATTTGCCTTGTGTGAAATGCGTCTGGATAAAATCATTCCGCTGAAAGACGGCAAACATCTTAAACTGGCAGTTTCAAGAAACAATGCAAGGCTGAATATCATGAAATTTTTCACAACGGTTGATGAATTTCCGTACAGTGAGGGAGATATCCTTGATTTTGCGGTATGCCTTGAAACAAATGTCTATCAGGGAGTGGAAAGCATTTCATTCAATGTCAGGGAGATAAAATTATCGGGTGTGGCGAATGAAAGAATCATGTATTCTTTACAGGAATATGACAAATACAAGAGCGGTATTTTGACGGATAAACTCACAAAAATACTTCCTACAAGAGAAAATTTTGCCGCTGTTTATAAATATATTTTAGCAACAAAGAAAAAATATTATTTCATTGATTCCATGCTGTATAAAATTCATAATGCAGAGATAAATGCATTCAAATTATTGATGATACTTGAAATTCTGAATGAAAGAGGACTCATAGAGTATGAAAGGGAATTCGACAGACTGAAAATAGCAGTCGTTGATATAAAAGTGAAAGTAAATTTGCAGGCATCACCGATATATATTAAATTAAAGGAGGATATAAGCCATGTCGGAGAGCACACATAAGTATTATCAGGATTATCACGAACTGGTCGAGCTGATGAAAAAGAGCGACCACAGCTATGATTTTGAATTGGTTGACCGAGCGTATCAGCTGGCAGACAAAATGCACGGTGACCAACGCAGAGCTTCAGGCATACCGTATATTCTTCATCCCACATCGGTAGCCTGTATCTTGGCTGAATTGGGAATGGATTCGGAATCTATTGCAGCGGCACTCATGCATGACGTTGTGGAAGATACCCCTGTCACGCTTGAAGAAGTCACGAAAATGTTCGGTTCGGAAATTGCGGGACTCATTGACGGTGTAACAAAATTGGGTAAAATTCCGTATTCATCGAGAGAGGAACAGCAGGCGGAAAATATCCGTAAAATGCTGATAGCCATGTCAAATGACATCAGGGTAATTATTATCAAACTGGCGGACAGACTGCATAATATGAGAACGATTGACTGCATGAAGGAACAGCACAGGAGAGATAAAGCTCTTGAAGTCATGGAAGTATATGCACCGATTGCTCACAGATTGGGTATCAGGGCGGTAAAAGAGGAACTGGAAGATTTGTCTATCAGATATCTTGACCCTGTAGGATATGCGGAAATTGAAAAGCAGCTGGAAGCCAAAAGCAAGGACAGAATCAATTT
The DNA here is from genome assembly GCA_902801715.1 of uncultured Ruminococcus sp. GTDB lineage: Bacteria > Bacillota > Clostridia > Oscillospirales > Acutalibacteraceae > UBA1213. Next base: position 21,209 of record CADCJK010000006.1, read on the forward strand.
TGTTGCACAGATAAAACAGACTTTGTATGACCGTCTGAAAGATGAGATAAACAATGTCTATATTGAGGGCAGAGTAAAGAGTATTCATGGCATTTACAAGAAAACATATATGAAAGGTCGTACAATGGATCAGATATATGATATCTTTGCCGTGAGGGTTATCGTTGACACTGTTGCGGATTGCTATAATGTTTTAGGTGTCGTGCATGATTTATTCAAGCCTTTGCCGCACAGATTCAAGGATTATATATCGACTCCCAAGCCGAATATGTATCAGTCACTGCATACGACAGTTATCGGCAAAGAGGGGATTCCCTTTGAAATACAGATAAGAACGTGGGAGATGCATTATACCGCTGAATACGGTATAGCGGCACACTGGAAATATAAAGAGGGTATCACCAAGAAGAATGCCCTTGATGAACGTCTTGCATGGATAAGAAAGATGTTGGAGAATCAGAGTGATAATGATTCTACTGACATTGTAAGAACCATCAAGATGGATTTAGCCCCCGAAGAAGTGTTTATCTTCACACCGAAAGGCGATGTTATCAGTTTGCCGAACGGTGCAACGGTGATAGACGTTGCCTATGCGATACATACGGAAGTCGGTCACAGAATGGTCGGTGCGAAGGTCGATAAGAGAATTGTACCGATTGATTATAAAGTGAAAAACGGTGAAATTGTTGAGATTATCACGACGAAAGAAAGCGGTGCAGGACCGAAAAGAGATTGGCTGAATATTGTCAGAACGAGTGAAGCCAAGAGTAAAATAAGAAACTGGTTCAGACGTGAAAAGCGTGATGAAAATATCACAGAGGGCAAGGCACAGCTTGAAATCGAATTCAGAAGATTGAATATCAATGTGCCCGAAAAGGAAATGGAAGATTTTCTTGCAGAAATCATTCACAGACAGAATTGCAATAATCTGGAAGATTTCTATGCCTCTATCGGTTATGGCGGTGTACAGTTGTGGAGAATCCTGCCTAAAATCAAAGAGGAGTATTTCAAGAAATATGCAGAGCCTGAACAGCCTGCACCCGTTGTTATCACGGAACCTGTTAAAAAGAAAATCAGTAGTGGTGTGCATATTCAAGGTATTGATGATTGTCTTGTGAAGTATTCCAAATGCTGTAATCCCCTGCCTGGAGATGAAATTATCGGCTTTATCACAAGGGGATACGGAGTTTCGATACATAAGAGAACTTGTACGAATGTGCCGAAGGATATTTCACAGGCGGATGAACCTGACCGTTGGGTAAAGGCGGAATGGGCAGACCATATTGCCAATGAAACATTCCAGTCAACGCTTCAGATTATGGCGGCAGACCGTACAGGATTATTGGCTGATATCACGAATCAGCTTTCGGCTATGCACATATTCATACATGCTTTGACTTCAAGGGAGTATAAAAATGATATGGCACATATAGAAGTGTCCATCACGGTGAATGGTATCAATCATTTGAAGATGGTAATAAGCCGTCTGAGCGGTATCAACGGAATTGTTTCGATAGAGAGGAATTAATGAATGAAAGCGGTAATACAGAGAGTTTCGGAATGTAAGGTAACTGTCGGCAGTGAAACTGTCGGCAGTATTGCCGATGGATTTTTGATATTATTGGGCGTAGAAAACGGCGATACGGAAAAAGATGCTGAAAAATTAAGTGCAAAAATATCAGTTTTGCGGATATTCACTGATGAAAATGATAAAATGAATTTGTCTTTGCAGGATATTGACGGTGAAGTTTTAGCGGTATCGAATTTTACTCTTTCAGCGGATTGCCGAAAGGGCAGGCGACCTAATTTCATCAATGCCGAAAAGCCCGACAGGGCAAATGAATTATATGAATATTTTTGTGAATGTATGTTAAAGAACGGCATAAAGAAAGTGGAAAAGGGTATTTTTGGTGAAGATATGAAAGTATCGCTCATCAATGACGGACCTGTCACAATTATCATAGATTCGAGGGATTTGGCATGATAAAAGCAGAGAGATTCATAGTCGGAGAGATAGAGGCAAACTGTTATTTTGTAACTGACGATGAAGCGAAAGCGGCATTTTTAGTCGATACGGGAGATTATTCCTATGAACTGGAGCAAAGAATCAGAGAATACGGTGCAGAGAAAGTGAAATATATTCTGCTGACACACGGACATTTAGACCATATCGGATATACAGCGGAAATGAAAAAGAAAATGCCGTGGGTGCAGATAGTCATAGGTAAAGAAGATGCACATTTCACGAATGAAGATGATTTCAATCTGGCATGGCAGTTTGGCATGACAATTCAGCATTTTGATGCGGATATATTAGTGGAAGATGGAAGTGAACTGGAATTTGGCATGAACAAGATAAAAGTCATTTCCACACCGGGACATACCAAAGGCGGAGTGTGCTATCTGTTGGGCGACTGCATTTTCACGGGAGATACGCTTTTCAGGGGCTGTATCGGAAGAACGGATTTCCCGACAGGCAATAAAAAAGAAATGGCAAGTTCATTGAAAAAACTGGCGGCACTTGACGGAGATTATAAAATTTATTGTGGACATGACAGGGCGACAACGCTTGATTTTGAGAGAAAAAATAATATTTACATAACGAGAGAAGACCTTATATGAATATATATATCGACCATGAGTTTCACTATGAAACGGAAAATTTGGTACGGCTGTTTTTTCCGAATGAGAAAATAACAGTCGTGCAGGGCATACCCGAACATCCAGCGGAAAAAGATGTGATTTCTTCCGTAAAGGACTGTGAAATTTATACAGCATTTTCGGGAGAGAGTGAAAGCTGTCACTTTGAAGATACGGACACAAAGACGATTGAAAGAAAGATGGCAGTATGTTTATATCAAGTGCTTGTGAGAGTCACGGGCAGAAAACAGCCCTGGGGCATTTTAACGGGTGTC
>CADCJK010000006.1:24152-34080 GCA_902801715.1 uncultured Ruminococcus sp.
ATCAGTGAATTGCTTGTATCGGACGAAAAGACAAATTTAAGTGCCGTCACGGAAGAATATGAAAGAAAGATATTGGCATTGAGTCAGCCGAGGTCTTTCAGTTTGTATATATCCATACCGTTTTGTCCGTCAAGGTGTTCATATTGTTCATTTGTTTCACAAAGCATTGAAAAGGCACAAAAGCTGATAGAACCGTATTTTGAATTGCTTTGCAAGGAGATAGAATATACAGCGGAAATTGCAAAGGAATGTAAATTGCAGTTGGAAAGTGTATATATAGGCGGAGGAACACCTACAACATTGAATGCGGAACAGCTTGAAAAGCTGATAAATACAGTGAATGAAAATTTTGATATGACAACGTGCAGGGAATTCACGGTTGAAGCAGGCAGACCTGATACGATTGATAAAGAGAAACTGACGGCTATATTAAAAGGCGGTGCAGACAGAATCAGTATCAATCCGCAAACGCTGAATGATAAAGTACTGGAAGTGATAGGCAGAAAGCATAATTCCGAACAGACGTTAAAAGCGTATCAGTTAGCGAGGGAAGTTGGATTTCGGCATATCAACATGGATTTGATAGCGGGCTTGCCGACAGATACGGTTGAAAGTTTCAGAGATACACTGGATAAAATATGTGAATTGTCGCCTGAGAGCGTGACGGTACATACGCTTGCGATGAAAAGGTCGTCAAGGCTGACACAAGAGGGAAATTCACTGGATACGGATAAAGAAGTGCCTGCGGCAAAAATGCTGAGATACTGCGAAGAAAAATTGATATGTGAGGGATATCACCCGTATTATTTATACAGACAGACGAGAATGGAAGGCAATTTAGAGAATGTCGGCTGGTCGAAAGACGGATATGACGGGGTATATAACGTATTCGTGATGGACGAAACGCATACAATATTAGGCTGCGGAGCGGGAGCCGTTTCAAAATTGAAAAAACCGAATTCAGAGGAATTATCGAGAATATTTAATTATAAATATCCGTATGAATATATAAACGGCTTTGAGGAGATGCTCAGGCGAAAGGAGCAGGTGAAAGAATTTTATGATGAGTTGGCTGAATACCTATCGGAGATATGCGTGTGACATCAACAGAATCAATGAGATGGCGAAAAGCGATGCAAAGGCATTTGTCGAGATGACAGAGAAAATGTATCAAAGTGATTTGCGTCAGATAGCGGAACAGATATTGACGATACCTGCCAAAAGGCATATTATCATGCTTTCGGGACCGTCCAGCAGCGGCAAGACGACTTCCGCCCAGAAATTAGCTGATGAATTCAGGCTGAAAGGCTGCGAAGTGCAGCATATATCCATGGACGATTTTTACTTGGGAAAGGATATCGTGAGAAAACTGCCGAACGGCAAGCCTGATTTTGAATCGGTGGAAGCACTGGATATTCCGCTTGTAAAGAGGAGTGTCAGGGAATTGTCCGAAACGGGCAAGTGTGATATACCGAAATATGATTTCAAGGAAAGTAAAAGGACGGATATCATACAGCATTTGGAATTGTCATCGAATGCGGTAATTATCATAGAGGGCATACACGCCCTGAATCCGATATTCAATGATGTAGCGACAGCGGAAAATGTAAGTAAAATCTATGTGAGCGTCAAGCAGGGGATAAAGAATGGTGAAGACTATGTATTGACGAACAGGGAGATAAGATGTATCAGGCGGGTAGTGAGAGATAACAATTTCAGGGAAGCCCCGCCGGAAAAGCTGCTGGAAATGTGGGGAGATATCGTTGACGGTGAAAAGAGATATATCCGACCGTACAGATATACGGGAGATTTCACGGTCAATTCGATACACATTTATGAGCCGTGTATCATGAAAGAGCCTGCGATAAAGCTGTTGGAACAGATAAATGAAAAAAGTGAGTATTATGAAACCGCAAGACATTTGATACAGTCGCTTTCGGGATTTGAGAATATCGATACATCTCTGATACCTGAAAATTCGCTGATGAGGGAGTTCATAGGCGGCGGAAATTATGTATATTGACCATGTTTTTTTTGAAAAAACTATTGAAGAATTGAGAAATAGATGTTATAATATGGGAAACAAATTTTTGAAAAGGAGATTTTGGGTTATGGGAATTCTGGAAGATGTATTGCTTAATGCAAGAACGGCAGTGGATACAGTAGGCAAAAAGGCCGGTAAAGTAATCGATATGTCAAAGCTCACGCTTTCGGCAGCCGATATAAAGTCGGAATTGTCAAAGAAATATGAAATGCTGGGCAGAATCACTTTCGAGGCTCAGACGACAGATAAGGACTATACAAAGAGTATTGCCGACATAGTGGCAAAGATCATCAATCTCAAAGCGGAGCTGGAATCCGTGAATGAAGCTCTTGCAAGCGGCAAAAGCAAGGCAAAATGTTCGGCTTGCGGAAGTTATAATGATAAAGGTGCGATATTCTGCAGTAAGTGCGGTACGAAGATCGTTGTAAAAGGCGTTGACGCTGATGAAGAAATAGCCGAAGAAGATGCGGTTGACCTTGTGGAAGACAATCTTGCAGATGATGACATGGACGTTCAGTGATATCTGAAATAATGTGAAATTTGCACCGTATGGTTGTTAAGATCATACGGTGTAATAATTCCGTCAAATGATATGGTGCAGTTTGGAAAAAATGCTTTCGACTGCACTCTCTAAAAAACACTCCTGAAAGGAAGTGTATGGGTGGCTGATTCAAGAAAGGGAAGAAAATCACAGTCATTTCTGAAAGGTGCGGCCATACTGGGTTCCAGTATGATTATCGTCAAACTGATGGGAATGGTATATAAGATACTTCTTTCCAATATGTACGGCGGTGTGGGAACGGGATTGTTCAATGCCGCTTATGCACTGTATAGTCCGTTGTTCATGCTGTCAACGGCAGGCTTTCCGATAGCGATATCCAGAATGGTATCGGAGAGTGTAGCGAAAAGGCGTTTCAGAGATGTCAGGCGGATACATCATGTATCCGTGCCGATATTTGTCATAGCAGGTTTTCTATGTTTTGTGGCGATGGTGCTGGGCAGCTTTATCTATGTCAGGGTGATTAAGGCGGAAAATGCAATATTTGCCTTGTTGTGCCTTTCACCGACGATATTTTTCGGCTGTCTGATGTCGATATACAGGGGATATTTCGAGGGCATGAAAAACATGACTCCAACGGCTGTATCCGAGATTATAGAGGCATCGTTCAAGCTGATTCTGGGATTCACGGCATCAGCCGTAACAATGAAACTGCTTGAAAAACAATATATGAATACAGGATATGTACTTGGAACGAAATGTTCCGGTGCGGAAGATGCCCATTCAGTGATTATACCGATAGCAATCGGTGCAGCGATTACGGGAATATCTCTGGGAGCGGTATTTGGTTTTTTATATCTTTTTGTGAAGTACAGGCGGAGCGGTGACGGTATCACGAATGAGGAGCTTGCGAAATCGCCGCCGGCACAGGACAGGGATGTCATACTGAAAAAGATGGTCAAAACGGCATTGCCGGTCGGTATGGGTTCCATTATCATGAGTCTGGCAGATATGATAGATGCCACGCTTGTGCAGAGAAGAATTGACCATATCATGCAGACACAGCCAAAAGCACTGCTTGATATATACGGTTCACTGGTACCTGACAGTGTATACCATTCGGGGCAGACTCATGTATATTTATATGGCTGTTACGGAATTGCCCTTACTCTCATGATGCTGGTATCGGCAGTAACACAGGTATTCGGTACAACGGCATTACCGTCCGTTACAGCGGCATGGACGAGCGGTGACAGAGTGCAAATGAAAAAAAGCATGGAAACGGTTCTGAGAGTGACGATGCTTGTCACGATACCTTCGGGAATCGGAATGTCGGTATTGGCAGAGCCGCTGCTGTCGCTGATATACAGCGGCGGCGGAGTGGCAAATGAAGTGGAAATAGGCTCGAAAGTGCTCACGGTCATGGGAATATCGGCAGTATTTATTGCAACGAGTACGCCCATGTGCAGCATGATACAGGCAACGGGCAGAATGGATATACCGCTGAAACTGTATATCATAGGCATGACCTTGAAAATTATCGTGAATTACATTCTGGTAGGCATACCTGAAATCAATATACAGGGTGCGAATGTCGGTTCCATTGTATGTTACGGCTTTGTGACAGTGACGGCAATGTTTTTCCTTTGCCGCACGACAAAAATTATACCTGATTTCATGTCGATATTCGTCAAGCCGCTGCTGGCGTCAATCGTATGTGCACTGGCTGCATACTGGTCGGAACAGTTGTTTGATGTATTCGTGACACAGCGTGTTGCAACGCTGCTGGCAGTCGTTACAGCGGTCATAGTGTATGTGATAGCGTTGCTTGTATTCAGGGCAGTCAAGAGAGAAGATATTTTGCAGATGCCCAAGGGAAATAAAATTTTAAAAGTACTTGAAAAACGTAAGTTAATAAGGTAAAATATATTATGCTGAAAGTGCATTGCTGCTGAAAGGAGAAAAAATTCGTGGAATTTCAGTTTAAAGAGAAGTATGACATCAACGACCTTGTGAAGATTGTGAAGATATTGCGTTCCCCCGAAGGCTGTCCGTGGGATAAGGTGCAGACGCATGAAACCATCCGACAGGATTTTATAGAGGAAGTGTATGAAGCTGTCGAGGCGATTGATGAAAAAGATACCGCACATCTCAAGGAAGAACTGGGAGATGTACTTCTGAATGTAGTGTTCCATGCGGTTCTGGAAGAAGAACAGGGAAATTTTGATTTCAATGACACGGCAGACGATGTATGCAAAAAAATGATATTCCGTCACCCTCATGTTTTCGGGAATACCAAGGCGGATACCCCTGAAGAAGTTCTGGCAAACTGGGATAAAATCAAGATGCAGTCAAAAGAACAAAAGTCCGTGACGGAAACAATGGAAAGTGTATCCAAGTCTTTGCCGTCACTGATCAGGGCTCAGAAGTTACATAAAAAAGCCGAAAGAGGCGGACTTCTTCCGAAAAGTCCCGAAGAAATGATTGATGAAATTTCGGGAAAGCTTGCACAGCTCAAAGAGAGTTTGTGCGAGGGTGATAACAGTGAAAAAATAGGTGATATTCTGTTTGAAATGACAGGGCTTGCAAAAGCTCTGGATACAGAAAGCGAAAAATCGCTGTACAATGCCTGCGGCAGATTCATAGAGCGTTTCGATCAGCTTGAGAAGAATGTCGGAAAAGCAGGTATCAAAATACAGAATGTTTCCCCGGATGTCGTAAGAATACTCTGGGAAGACAAAAAATAAAATTATGGAGGTTCATGAAATGAACAAAACAGATCTTATTGCGATAGTGGCAGAAAAGGCAGACATTTCCAAGAAAGATGCCGAGAAAGCAGTATCAGCAGTTTTCGACACCATCATTGAGAAGGTTGCAGACGGTGAAGAAGTTCGTATAGTAGGTTTCGGTGTGTTCGAGCGTCACGAGAGAAAAGAGAGAATCGGCAGCAATCCTCAGACGAAAGAAAAAATCACCATACCCGCATCCAATGTTCCTGCATTCAAAGCCGGAAAAGTATTCAAAAACACCGTTGCAGAAAAATGATTAAAGGCAGAGGTCGGCTGGATAAAACAGTCGGTCTCTTGTTTTTTTAGGAGGAATTTTTTACATGAGATTGGATAAATATCTGAAAGTATCGAGAATCATCAAGAGAAGAACTGTGGCAAATGAAGCCTGCGATGCCGGCAGGGTTCTTGTCAACGGAAAAATCGCAAGGGCATCGTATGAAGTGAAAGTCGGAGATATTCTTGAAATAGCGATGGGTGCCCATCCCGTCAGGGCGGAAATCGTGAGTATCAATGAATATGCAAAAAAAGACGAAGCAGGACTGATGTATAAAATAATTTCCTGAAACAAGAATATATGCCTTGCAGACGGCATAAAAATTTTTATAGATAATTCAGAGGGTGGTGTCTGCAGGTGGAGGAAAAGAATACAGTCCGAAAAAGACACAATATGATTCTTGAGGACAGAAAGCAGCTTTCACTGTCGGGAGTGTCCGATGTATCGGGATTTGACGAGGAAACCGTCATACTTGAAACGGAACTCGGTCAGCTTACGGTAAAGGGCAGCAGTCTGCATATCAGCAAATTCAGCCTTGAAACAGGGGAACTCAATCTTGACGGAAATATATATTCCCTTGTCTATGCGGAAAACAGGCAGACAGAGGGCGGCTTTTTTGCAAAGCTGTTCAGATAGGGTGATATTTTGGACTTTACGCTTTATGACCAGACAATGACTTTTTTATGGTCATTCGTGCTTGGTGCGGCTGTTACGGTGACATATATATTCATGGAAGTGGCAAGGGAAATTTCACCGCCGTGTAAGTTGCTTGTTTTTGCGGAAGATATCACTTTCACATTCATCGTGTCGGCATTGAATTTCTTTTTTGCCGTCGCCCGCACACACGGCTATATCAGATGGTATGTCATAGCGGCACAAATTATCGTCTTTGTTCTGATATATTTCACGCTGGGAAAATTATTGAAAAAATGTTTTGGAATCCTTTTCAGGGCAGCTGCATCTTTTCGTGCAAAAATTTCCTTGTTTTTTGTCAAAAAGTCACATAGTATGTATGACATGGTAAAAAAATTAAAAAAATAGCCGAAAATATCTTGCAATATAGTGCCTGTATGTAGTATAATGTTAATGTTAAATCCGGAAAAATTCAGCGGCAGCAGAAAGGGGATATCTTATGCCGAAGGACAAGAAAAAGGAAACTGCTTCCGAAACAAAAGTGCATAAGAAAAAAAAGACAAACTGGATACTCAGTATCGGTGTGATAGCGTTTGTGATAGCGATAGCCGTCATGATAGTGGACCAGCATGTCAGAATCACGGAATCCCGCAGGCAGCTTGCGGAACTTCAGGAACAGGTCAATCTTCAGGCAATCAAGAATGAGGAACTGAAAGACGTAGCCGAAGCCGTTGAAAAAGAGGATTTCGATAAATACAGCGACTATATCGAAAAAAGGGCGAGAATATATGGCTTTACAAAAGACGGTGAAGTTGTATTTATAAACATTGCCGGTAACTGAGAGGAGATTTTTTTGAAAGTATGGATCTTGAAGTAGGAATGATATTGGAAGGCAAGGTAACAGGCATTACAAAATTCGGTGCATTCGTTGACCTTGAGGACGGAAAAACGGGAATGGTACATATTTCCGAAGTAGCCCCCACGTTTGTGAACAATATAAGCGACCATCTCAAAGAGGGACAGACTGTAAAAGTAAAGGTGCTCAATATAGGAGAAGGCGGAAAAATAAGCCTTTCCATTAAAAAGGCAATGGCGGAAAATAAACCGCAGTACAGCAGTAACCGCCGTAACGACAGCCGCAGCAATCCGCAGAGCCGCCCGTCCAAGCCGAATATCAGTTATGAATGGCAGCCCAAACGCAGCGAGCCGACAGATTTTGAAGATATGATGTCGAAGTTCAAGCAGACCAGTGAAGAAAAGATATCAAATCTGAAGCGTACCAATGAAAACAGGCGTGGCAGCGGCTATACAAGGCGAAATAATAATAATTCTAATAAATAAAATAAAGGAGAGTCTGTTGTCAAAAAACGGCTCTCCGTTTTGATTGGGAGAAATACAATGGTAATAAAAAATATTGAGATACACACCATGGACAGTGAAAATACGGTCATAGCCAATGGATATATACAGGTCAAAGACGGTAAAATCACTAAAATAGGTGAAATGTCGCTTTTCACCCGTTTCACGAAAGAGGAAATCATCAATGGGGAAGGCATGAAAGCCTATCCGGGATGGATAGATGCCCATACCCATTTGGGAATGTTCGGGGATTCCACAGGCTTTGAAGGAGATGACGGCAACGAGGACAGCGAGCCTGTCATGCCGCATTTAAGGGCAATCGATGCCATAAACCCTCTTGACCGGTATTTTGAAGAAGCCAGAAATGCAGGCGTTACAACGGTTGTAACAGGTCCGGGCAGTGCCGATGCCATTTCGGGACAGCTTGCCGCTGTCAAAACTTACGGAAAAAGAATTGACAAAATGATAGTGAAATCTCCCGTTGGAATAAAATTTGCCCTCGGAGAGAATCCGAAAGTGACTTTCAGTGACAAAGACCAGTCACCCGTTACACGCATGGCAACAGCGGCATTGATTCGTGAAACGCTCAGAAAAGCGAAAAAATATTATCAGGACAAGAAAAATTATGAAAATGACAGGGAAAATTATGATTGTCCCGAATATGACATGAAGTATGAAGCATTGATTCCTCTTTTTAAAAAAGAAATACCCGCACATTTTCATGTACACCGTGCAGACGATATCTTTACGGCAATCAGAATCAGCCGTGAATTTGACATTGACTATGTTTTGGTACACGCCACTGACGCATATCTGATATGTGATGAACTTGCAGAAGAAAATCCCGTAGGAATCCTTTCGGGACCGATTTTAACTGACAGAAGCAAACCTGAATTGAAAAATCTGACTCCGAAATCGGCAGGAATCGTTTCCAAAAGCGGTATCAAAACAGCTATCATTACCGACCACCCCGAAACACCTGTACAATATCTTATACTGTGTGCGGCAGTTGCAGTCAGGGAGGGCATGGACAAAACAAGTGCATTGAGGGCTGTCACTGCAACAGCAGCGGAAATTTGCGGCATTTCCGACAGAGTGGGCTCTCTTGAAGTCGGCAAAGATGCGGATATTCTTTTATATAAAGGCAATCCCCTGAATATCATGAACAAGCCTGAAACGGTCATTATCAACGGAATAACCGTGAAATGATATTATTGTGATAATGTCTAAAATTGTGAAAGAAAATTTTTTAATAATTTTTTTAAAAACTATTCCATTTTTTTGTTGAATATGTTATAATAAGCGTGACCTAATATATAAGGAGGCTTATTTTATGAAATATAATATCGTAGGAAGAAAAGTTAATCTCAGAGATAATTTCAAAGAGCGTGTTTACAAGAAACTCGGCAAGTTTGAAAAAATCTATTCCGAAGATGCAGAAGCCAATGTAAAAGTAACTCTTGAAAAAAATCGCCAGACGGTTGAAGTAACCATATTTGACAACGGCATGACATACCGTGCAGAAAGCACTGCACTTGAAATGAATGACGCACTCGATGCAGTGGTTGATATACTCGGCGGTCAGATCAGAAAGAACAAGACCAAACTCAGCAAAAAACTCAGAGCAGATTCCATTGAACAGTATTTTGCAGCAGAACCCGATACAGAGGAAATTCCCGAAGTGGATTACAGCGTTGTCAAAACAAAGAGTTTTGTTGTGAAGCCTTTGAGCGTAGAGGAAGCCATTCTCCAGATGAATATGATAGGTCATGAGTTCTTTATGTTCCTTAACAGTGCGACAAATCAGCTTTGTGTTGTTTACAAGCGTAAAGATGACACATACGGACTCCTTGAACCTGAATATTGATGTGATATTGAAAAAGTGATTTTTTGCCCCCTTGTGAAAAAAGGCATGAGGGGGCATTTATTGTACAAAAAATTACCTATGCTGTATGGTAATATGTTGATATGAAAAATTTGGAGGTAAAGAATATGGAAAATTTTATCAAACCGCCCGTTGAAGTGAGATATGCAGAGGAACTTGCCGCCCTGAAAGCCAATGATACAGGCAGAAAACCTGAAAACTGGTATCTTTCCCCGAAGGCTGTCAGGACTTTTATACTGGGTTCAAGTAAAGGAATCAAATATGATGGTAAAATCGTGAATATAAAGAAGAAGTTTTTTGGAAATGATTCTCTTGTGGAGAGATGTATCATCACGCTTGCAGGCAGTCGTGGATTGATGTTGGTAGGCGAACCCGGTACGGCTAAAACTATGCTGTCGGAATTGCTTTCGGCAGCCATCAGCGGAACGAGTACGAATACAGTGCA
>CADCJK010000007.1 GCA_902801715.1 uncultured Ruminococcus sp.
AAAATGCCTTTGATATTCACCCCCGGTGCCGTGAAATCGGGGGATATCTGCGGTACTCTTGTAGGTCCCCATGAGGAAGATACCGAAAGGCTTTTATCACTTGGATTATATGCACCGCACGTTATCGCCCTTACAGCCGTGGCAGGATATACGATAGTATATTCGGGAATGGGCTTTAAAAATTCCACGCTTTCAGGAACTTGTCCTGTCACGGGAAGCCATGCCCAATACTGACCGTCAATGATATTGTCACCAAACAATTTGATATCCCATATACCGCCTGTGGCATTCCTGAAACCCACGATTAAATTATTATTGATATCCTTGAAATATTTGATATAGACAGTTGTATTTTCAAAAACAAGTTTTTCGGAATAGTCCAGCCCCGATTTAAAAGGAATACGGGGAATCGTTTCACCTGTCGGGGAGATGACTCCGAGAGATACTTTATCAAATGCAGGATTGAATATCATAACGGAAAAAGATGCCCCTTGTTCACCGACTCGCAAACTGATATTTTCCACTTTGCCGTTTTGGATTTTGCCCTGCGTATGATGTTTGGCATTGGCTTCATTCCCTGCGGCTGTTACGAATGCATAGCCTGCCCTTTGGGATATGAATGAAATGTAATCTTCAAAAAGGGTATTGCCGTCATGTGCACTTGAATTGGAACCCATGCCGATACAAATAACGGCAGGCATGGCAAATTCAACGGCTTTATCAATGATATATTTAATGCCTAAAAGATAATCGGAAGATTCATATAAATTCGGATTATCGGGTGAAAGTAAATATCTGTTGATATAATAATCCCTTGCCCGTTTTAATTTCACGGCAATAATATTTGCATTGGGGGCTGCACCGATGTATTCACCGTTGGAATTGGCGGCGGCAACAGAGGCAAGAAATGTTCCATGCCCATCTTCATCAACAGAGGGAACTACCGAAAATGGATTATCGGATTGCAAAGCGGAGTTTATCTGTTCATTGGAATATGTTGAACCGAAATATAAATTTTGAGAGCGTTCACCGTCAATGCTCTGGTCCCATATACTCAGAATTTTAGAGGAACCGTCCTCGAACTGAAAGGCTTTATTTGTGTAATCAATGCCCGTATCGATAATGCCAATAATAACACCGTTTCCTGAAAGGTCAAGAAATGGCTGATTCAGCACTTGTGTAATGCCGCTGATTTCGTTGCTTTGAATATCGAGCGGGGACATGATTTTCGGAAAAAATGAAAGAAAGTCGCTGCCCAAATCGACAAGAAGCCGCTGTATATATTTTTCGTTTGTATAGGCGATAACGGAACTGTTTTCGAGCTGAGTGCCAAGACGTATATAAGGCTTGTCTTTGATGTATTCACGGAAACGCCTTGTATTGATTACCTGAAAATCAACGGTAGTCGGAAGTTTTACGAATTCTTCAAGGGGCAAATCATTTTCAGACAAATTCAAACCCTCCCCATTGATATCTTTCCATGTAGGAAACGGAATTGCTTAAACATAGAGTGCCGTAGCCGAAAGTCTGATTCGGATAAATAATGCCGTCGGAACGCCTTGCACCAAGACGCAGAAATGCTTTGATACGTTCACCGTAAAGAAAGGGTGAATTGCCGTTGACAATGCCCCACTGCATCATTAAGGCGGCTGAACCTGTCACAAAAGGGGCGGCAAAACTCGTGCCCGTGAAATAGTCGTAGCCGCCGCCTGAACGTGCGGAAATGACATTGACGGCAGGTGCGGCAATATCGGGAATGAGAGTTGTATCGGGAACACCGTTTCCAGAAAATTCGGCAATATTTCCGATTCTGTCGTTATAGCCTGATACACGGATAATTTTATGTGCCGTTGAAGGCAAAGTCATGGTATTATAAACGGACGGATTGGAAAAATAGGTTTTAGCGGTAACTTCTTCTATGGTGGGAAGCCATATATTGATTTCACCGTCAACTATCGTTGAGGGGATTATTCTCAATTTCCATAAGCCTGCACGGATATAATTTTCATTTGCAGAGATATTGAAATAAATTTCCTGTTCGGTGGAATAGCGTGTCGGCTGACCGTAGATGACAGTTAACGTCATGTTATCGACACGGACGGTTTTTAAACGATTTTCAATATTGATGACACCCGAACTGATACCGTTTGGAAAAATGAGTTCAACTGCAAAAGTGTCTGCAAAGTTTTTCCAAAGGGATAAATAAAAATCGGTAATGCCCGAAGCCGTGAAAAATTCAATTTCTTTGATTTGATTGGATTTGAGTAAGCCGTTGAAATGATGACCTGCACCGCCCTCATTTCCTGTCGGAATCACAAGGACATTTTTCCATTCGGCAGAAATTTCGGAAAGATATTCTTCAAAAAGGCTGTTGCCCGTATGCGAACCGCTGTTCATGCCGAAACTCATGTTAATGGCAACAGGTTTTTGCAGTTCTCTTGATTTGGAAATGATGTATCTGACGGCACGCATGATATCAGTTGACCGTGTAAAGAAATCGCCTGAATTCCGCCCGACTTTGACGATAATCAAATCAGCATTGAAAGCAATGCCGTTATTGCCAGCGGCAATTCCTGCAACGGCTGTACCGTGACCGTTGAAGTCATTGGAAGGCACGATATTAAATGGATTGTCGGACTGCAAAGCGGAATTGATTTGGAATTGCGTGTATTCTGTACCCTCGTTGAAATCGGCAGGCGGAGAGCCGTCAACAGTCTGGTCCCATAGGTAAAGGATACGGGTAGAGCCGTCTGTATTTCTGAAATCAATGTGAGTGTAGTCAATGCCTGAATCAATAATTCCGATAATAGTGCCGTTTCCGTTTAAATTGTAGCTGTACGGATTCTGAACGGAAAGGATACAGGAAGAAGTCAAATCTGTATTTGCACCGAGATAAAGTTTTTTGGGGAGTTCGATATCTTCAATTTCGGGAAATGAATAGAGCCGGTTTATTTCATTGGTATCAATAGAAAGTATGGCATAATTGGAAGAAAGTATTTCTGCATAGGAGTTGAATGAATCGGCAACCGCAGAGATATTTCCATTGTATTTAACGATAATTTCGGTAAGAGCCATAACATCACCCGAAAAAATATATGTATGCAATAAATAAAAAATGATAAGTAAATTTAGTTTTTTTAGGAAAGGGGTGTGGGGAAAACCCTTTTTTGCAAAAAAGGGTTTTCCCCACGAGGTTATGATTTAGATGACGGTTTTTTGATAAGAGCCATGATAAAGCCGAAGAAAACGGCAGCGGCAATTCCTGCGGAACAGGCAGTAAGACCGCCACTGAAAGCACCCAGCAAGCCATCTTTTGAAACGCTTTCTTCAATGCCTTTTGCGAGGGAATAGCCGAAGCCTGTTAATGGTACGGTTGCCCCTGCACCTGCAAAATTGACAAGGGGTTCATACAGTCCGAGAGCGGTCAGGATTACACCCGATGTCACATAGATGACGAGAATACGGGCAGGAGTCAGTTTTGTTTTATCAATCAGGATTTGTGCGATAACACAAAGGATACCGCCGATTAAAAATGCATAGATGTATTGCATAAAAATTCACCTCTGATAGAAACAGTATCTGCATAAAAAGAGTTTTTATTCACACAGGGAATGAAAATTATGGGTATCAAAATTGTGCATTTTACATCATAGTGAACAGACATATATTTTATCTGATATTTGAATTTGAGCAAGTTGCAAAAAAGAAAAAGGTCTGTTGTGTATAAAATATAGAAAAAAATTTATAAATCTATTGCATTTTTTAAAGTAATATTTTATAATTAGTATATCGGTTGATATAATGCAAAGTCTGACAAAAAGTCAGTTTTTTATGGAAAAAATTGGAAAAAGGTGGTGGAGCATGAGTTTTTCACACAAACCTGTTCTTCTGGAACAGACAATCGGTTCACTGGATATAAAAACCGATGGAATATATCTTGACGGAACGGCAGGCGGCGGTGGGCACTCTGCTGAAATACTGAAACGGCTCGGAAACGGAAGATTGATATGCATCGATCAGGATCCCGATGCCATCAGGACACTGCATGAAAAATTTGACGGGTATGAAAATGTGACAATCGTGCAGTCGAATTTTTCGGAAATAAGGAGTATCCTGCTTGAATTGGATATACCATCTCTTGACGGGGTGTTATTGGATATAGGCGTTTCGTCCCATCAGCTCGACACGGCTGAAAGGGGATTTTCCTATCATAACGATGCACCTCTTGATATGAGGATGAGCCAAAGCGGAGTAACTGCCGCCGAGCTTGTCAACAATTTGCAGTTCAGTGAACTTCTGCATATCCTGTCGGTTTACGGAGAGGAGAAATTTGCAAAGAATATAGCCCGTGCGATAGAGCGGGAAAGGAAAATCAAAAGAATAGAAACGACACTGGAACTGGCGGAAATAGTGAAAAGTGCGTATCCGCCTGCCAAGAGGCATGACAAGCACCCTGCAAGAAAGACGTTTCAGGCATTGAGGATTGCCGTGAACGGAGAACTTGACAGGCTTTCCAAAGGGCTTGACGAGGCGTTTGAATCGCTGAAACCCGGCGGGAGATTGTCGGTCATTACGTTTCATTCACTGGAGGACAGAATGGTAAAGCAGAGAATGGCAAAATGGTGTGAAGGCTGTACCTGTCCGAAAGATTTTCCGGTATGCGTTTGCGGAAACAAGCCCAAAGCGGAACTGGTTTTCCGCAAGCCCGTTGAGGTGGACGAAACCGAACTGGAAGAAAACCCGAGAAGCAGAAGTGCAAAACTCAGGTGCTGCAAAAAAATCTGAATATGTGTCAATTTACATAAAGTCCGTCTGATTGCTTTTAACAGACAGGGCATTTTGGGAAAGGGTGTATGGATATGGCAAGGGATAAGTTAAGTGCAGCAGCTTATGACCTGTCAGTACAGTTTCAGGAGAAAAAGAAATCCTGTCATGATAGCGGCGGTATCGGTGGGAATGGCTGCCGTGACAGCGGTAAGTGTATGGATTGTGTGCAACAATGTCACGCTCAATGAACTCAATCAGGAAATTGCCGATAAAAGAGAGGAACTTTCGCATCAGGCAAATCTTGAGGACGAGTATCAGATGAGGATAGACAGCAAACTTACTTCAAGCATGATAGAGGATTATGCCTCGGAAAGACTCGGCATGACGCAGCTTAAAAATGCACAGAAAAAGTTTGTATCGCTGTCGGACGGGGATATCGGTCAGGTAATAAGAGATGACGGAACAAATACGGCACTCGATTCACTGAAAAAGATTTTCAGCGGGAAGGGAAACTGACATAAAGAAAAGAATTCTGCAATAAGTATTGGAAAAGGGTTGTAACAAAAGTATAGCACATGGATAGGGAACTTTTGTGTACAACCCTGCTTTTGCTTAAAAGAAATTTCGGGAAAGGGAGAAAATTAATTTATGGCAAAGATGGGTACAATGGCGAAGCTGAAAAAACGTACTATTTTCATAGTAGCAGCCATCGTGATAGGACTTGTGCTTGTTGCCGCAAGGCTTTTGTATTTCCAGACGGTCATGGCAGATGAACTTCAGCAGAAAGCCGTTGAACAGCAGCTTTCGGATAAGACGCTCACGGCAAGGCGTGGAAGCATCTATGACAAGAACGGTGCACTGCTTGCCCAGAGCCTGACGGTATGGAATATCGTGCTGGAGCCGAAAGCGATAAAAACGGAAGAAGACCGTATTCTGATTGTGAATGGTCTTTCGGAGCTGCTGAATATAGACAAGAACAATCTGTATGAAAAGAGCAAGAAAAATACATGGTATGAGATAATTAAAAGAAAGGTTTCGACAGATGAAAAGGATAAAGTGTCGGAACTGATGGCTCAGCTCTATTCGGAACATCAAGTTCCGAATGCCGTGAGAATGATAGAGGATTACAAGAGATTTTACACGAATGACAATTTTGCGGCAAATGTACTGGGATTCGTCGGTGCAGACAGTCAGGGACTTGCGGGAGTCGAATATCAGTATGATGATTACCTGAAAGGCAAAAACGGCAGACTTGTTGTTTCAAGGGATTCCATGGGAAATGAAATGCCGTTTCCGTATGAACAGAAAATTGATGCAGTGGACGGCTATAACCTGACTTTGACGATAGACCAGAATATACAGAGTATCATGGAAAAGTATGTCAGGGAAACCATCAAGGAATTCAATGTCGGAAACCGTGGATGTGCCGTCATGCTCGATGTCAAAAAAGGGGCAATATTGGGACTGGCTTGTGAAGGTTCCTTTGATCCGAATGATCCGTTTACAGTGGCGGATAAGAAAGCTGCCAAGCAGATAGAGGCTTTGCCGGAGGATAAGCAGGAAGCAGCCGAAAGTGCGGCACTGAGCCGTCAGTGGAGAAACAAGGCAGTCAGTGATACTTATATACCGGGTTCGGTATTCAAGATGGTAATGGCATCAGCGGTTTTGTCTGAGGGCTTTATCAATGAAAAAACCAGATTCCAGTGTGCCGGTTCGTATTCACCGTTTGAGGGAGCACCCATGATAGACTGCTGGGAAAGCAGAGGTCACGGCAGTGAAACACTGGAACAGGCTCTCTGCAATTCATGCAACCCTGCATTTATGCAGATGGGTTTCATGCTCGGCAGGGAAAAATATTATGAATATTATGTCGCATTCGGATTTTCGGAAAAAACGGGGATAGACCTTCCCGGTGAAAGTGAAGATATATTCTTTTCCACAAAGGATAAAGCCGTCAACGGCATGGGATTGATGGACCTTGCAGTCGGTTCTTTCGGACAGAACTTCAAGATAACGCCGATACAGATGATAACTGCCTGCGGTGCGATTGCCAACGGCGGAAAACTTATGCGGCCTTATGTAGTATCACAGGTATCGGATTCCAGCGGAAATGTCGTAAAGGCAACAGAACCGTTTGTCAGGAATCAGGCGATTTCGGCAGACGTTGCCAAGCAGGTATGCAAGATGTTACAGACAAATGCCATATCGGGCGGTGCAGTGAACGGTTACGTTGCGGGCTACAGGATAGGCGGCAAAACCGGTACTTCCGAAAAGACCGTTGACGAGGACGGAAAACTCAGTGATGATTATATAGCGTCCTACTGCGGTATCGCACCGGCGGAAGATCCCGAAGTGGCACTTCTTTGTTACTTTGACTCGCCTGATAAAAAGATAAATTATTACGGTACAACGGTAGCGGCACCGTGTTTCAGAAATATCATGAGTGAAGTTCTGCCGTATCTGGGGATAGAGAGAATTTACACGGAAGCGGAACTGAAAAATCTGGATACAATCACAGGTGCCTATGTCGATATGAAAGTGGAAGATGCGGAAATGCAAATCAAGAATTCTTCTCTGAATGTAAAGATTGTCGGGGACGGAAAGACCGTTACCGGACAGAATCCGTCGGCATATTCCACGATACCGAAAGAGGGTACTGTTGTACTTTATACAGAGAAACAACCTAAAAGAACGGAAGTTACTGTTCCCGATTTTTCCAATCTTTCTTTGACGGATGCCAATCATATAGCAGCGGAACATTCTTTGAATATCTGCATAGAGGGAAGCAATG
Organism: uncultured Ruminococcus sp.; assembly: GCA_902801715.1. Taxonomy (GTDB): domain Bacteria; phylum Bacillota; class Clostridia; order Oscillospirales; family Acutalibacteraceae; genus UBA1213. Next base: position 7,559 of record CADCJK010000007.1, read on the forward strand.
CAGGCAATAACGGTGCATACGTCAAGAAACAGGATATCGCAGCAGGTACATCGGTGGAAAGTTACAGCGTAGTTACCCTGACGTTCAATCAGGACAACTCTATTATGTAAATAAAGAGGATATCGGAAAGGCGGATATACTATCATGGTAAAGATATGGACGATTATAGCGGCAGTTACTTCTTTCGGAATAGCGGCACTGTTCGGGATATGGCTGATACCGTTTCTGAAGAAAGTGCATTTTCAGCAGACCGAGCGTGAAGAAGGCATAGACCTTCACAAAAGCAAGCAGGGTACTCCTATGATGGGCGGTTTCATGTTTATCCTTTCGAGTATCGTTTCGGGAATCGGTTGTGTGCTTTTGTATAATGCAATAGGCGGCACTCCCGAAACTCCCCTGATGTGTGCCAAAATCTATGCAGGCATTTTCATGGCACTGGCATTCGGTGCAATAGGATTTATGGACGACTATATCAAGGCGGTAAAAAAGAGAAATTTAGGCTTGACACCTAAACAAAAATTGCTGTTGCAGTTTCTGGCAGCAGCGGCATATCTCGCAACGGTGTATTTCTTTGGCGGAGATACAAAGACATTTGTTCCGTTTGTCGGCATGGTGGATATCGGTATCATGTATTATCCGCTGGCGGCAATATTTATCGTGGGAATTGTCAATGCCGTGAATCTCACGGACGGCATAGACGGTCTGAACGGTTCGGTGACATTTTTCGGTTCGATATTCTTTATGCTGATGGCACCGCTTGTTGAAAAAACAGGTGTTTCCATCGCAGCGGCTTCACTGGCAGGCGGCTGTCTGGGCTTTCTGGTATGGAATTTTCATCCGGCAAAGGTGTTCATGGGTGATACCGGTTCACTGTATCTGGGCGGATTCATGTGTGCACTTGCATTTGCACTGGATATGCCTTTAATGCTGATACCCATAGGCATTATCTATATCATCGAGATGTTTTCGGTCATTCTTCAGGTGGGCTATTTCAAGCTGACGCATGGAAAAAGACTTTTCAAAATGAGTCCGATACATCATCACTTTGAAAAATGCGACTGGTCGGAAGTCAAAATTGTTATCGTATTCAGTGCCGTGACAGTGGTATTCGGTGCACTGGCACTTCTGACCGTTATGAAATATACGAACTTTATATAAAAGGAAAGGAGTTTTTTGGAATTGAGAACGGGAGTATCTTCAAAAAGAGTTCCGTCAAAAAAACCGGCTAAAAAGCCTGTACGTTCCATTCCCGCAGAAAATGAAGAACTGAGAGGACCGAAAAAAATTCAGGAAAAATTCCGTTTGTTTTCGGTGAGGCTCGGACTGGACATGGCATTTTTATTTCTTGTCCTTGCCCTTCTGATTATAGGGATACTGATGATGTTTTCGGCAAGTTATCCGTCAGGTCTGGTATATGAAGATGACAGCTTTTTCTATCTGAAAAAACAGGTTATATTTGCCATGATAGGTCTGGCAGCCATGATAGGCTTGTCCTATCTTGACTATCATTACTGGCATATACTGGCTTATGCAGTGCTGGCAGTAGCCCTGATTGCTCTTATATGGGTATTGTTCGTGCCGACAAACGGCGTAAGACGCTGGATATATATCGGAGGACTCGGTTCATTCCAGCCATCTGAGATAGCAAAACTGGCAGTTGTGCTTGTCATGGCAGACTGGGCATCACGGCATGGCAAAAAAATGGGTACACTCAAATACGGAGTGGCAGCACCGGCAGGAATGTTTGGAGTGATATTGATACTCATGGTGCTTGAACCGCATTATTCGGGCATAGCAATTATATTTATGCTCACCATGCTGATGATGTTCATAGGCGGTACAAAAATACACTGGATTATCGGAATTATCATTGTTCTGGGCATAGGCGTTGTAATCGCTGCATTTACGGGTTTGCTGGGCTATGCGATGGAACGTATGGACGGCTGGGGACAGGCTCTGAATCCGCCTGATGATTTATACTGGAATACCTATCAGACGAGAAATTCCATTTATGCGATAGGTTCCGGTGGATTCTGGGGAGTCGGTCTGGGAATGTCCAAACAGAAATATCTTTATATCCCCGAAGTGCAGAATGACTTTGTATTTGCAGTCGTATGCGAGGAACTCGGATTTATAGGAGCAGCAGTTATTTTAGTGCTTTTCGGCTTGCTGGTATACAGGGGAATCACCATTTCTCTCAAGGCAAAGGACAGATTCGGTGCCCTTTTGGGAATAGGACTTTCCGCTCAGATAGGCATACAGGTTATTCTGAATATACTTGTTATCACGGACGGAATGCCGAATACCGGTATCAGTTTACCGTTTTTCAGCTATGGCGGAACGTCGCTTGTCATGCTTCTGGCACAAATGGGAATTATTCTTTCGGTGTCGAGAACGTCCAATCTTGAAAAGGCGTAAAATGAGAGTGGAGTGTTGAGAGTGGAGAGTGGAGTTGAAAGGACTCTGCTTTTCACCCTCAGCATTTGAGTTTGAATAAAGGAGTGTATTTATGAGAGTCATATTTGCAGGCGGCGGAACAGCCGGACATATCAATCCTGCATTGGCAATAGCAGGTTATCTGAAAGAGAAACAGCCCGATACGGAAATACTTTATGTAGGCAACAAGGGCGGCATGGAAGAAAGACTGGTGCCGCAGGCTGGATTTGAATTTAAAAGTGTCAGTGTACAGGGATTCAAAAGAAAGATTTCTTTCAAGTCGGTCAAAGAAAATATCGTGACGGTGAAGAAAGCCGTTAAAGCAAGCCATGATGCAGAGAAGATTATCAAAGAATTCAAGCCTGATGTCTGTATCGGAACGGGCGGCTATGTGAGCGGACCTGTCATGAGGGCAGCTGCAAAACTGGGAATACCTGTATTGATACATGAACAGAATGCCTATCCGGGTATCACGAATAAAATGCTGGCGAAAAAGGCGGCAAAAGTGATGCTTGCCATGCCTGCCGCAAGAGAGAAATTCAAAGGAAATTACAATTTCGTTGATGTCGGCAATCCCGTGAGAAGTGCGATTCTGAGAGAAGATAAAAATGAGGCAAGAAAAAAATTGGGCTTGGATAACAGACCGGTTATTTTGTCATTTGGCGGCAGTCTGGGAGCGGATAAAATCAATGAAGCCCTTGCTGATGTGATATCGAGGAGTGCCAAAGACGGCAAATATCAGCATATACACGCTTACGGACAGTATGGAAAATGGTTTCCCGATTTGCTGAAAGAAAAAGGTGCGGATTTGGAAAAAGCCAAAAATCTGGATATCAGGGAATATATCAATGATATGCCGGTATGCCTTGCGGCAGCGGATGTTGTCGTTGCAAGGGCTGGTGCCATGACGCTGAGTGAAATACAGGTGAAAGGCAAGCCGTCTATCCTGATACCGTCCCCGAATGTTGCGGAGAATCATCAATATCATAATGCCATGGCATTGGTGAATCAGAAGGCTGCACTCATGATAGAGGAAAAAGACCTCACGCCTGAAAAACTGACACAGGCGATTGATTCATTGGCATCTGATTCGCAGAAGTTGGCGGAATATTCCGAAAATGCAAAGAAAATGGGAATAGCCGATGCATCGGAAAGGATATATGCCGTTATCATGGAAGTGGTAAACAATTAGCAGTCAGTGACGAAAAAGAGGGGGAAGGTCAATGAACAGGGAAGATACTTCAAAGAATGCGGAAGAAAATACAGCGGAACAGGCGGAGGAAGCCGAAGAACTGATACCGCCTGCCAAAGAGCCTGAAAGTGCGAAGAAAAAGAAAATAAAAAGAATCATTTTTTATACGGCTGCATTGACGGTAACGGTAATTGTATCGGCATTGTTATCGTTGACAGTGTTTTTCAAGATAGATGAAATATATGTCGAGGGAACAAAAAGATATCCTGAAAAAGATATCATTGCCGCAAGTATGATAGAGAAAAATGAAAATCTGATTCTTTGCAATACGTCGCCCGGTGAGAAGAATATCATTGAGAAATTTCCGTATGTGGAAGATGTTTATATCCGGAAACAGCTGTTCAATAAAATAGCGATAAAGATTACAGAGGCAAAGCCGTTTTTGATGATAAAGAACGGAGAAAAATATTTTGTACTGAGCCAAAAAGGGAAGATTATTGAAATAAACGAGGAAAATAAATATGATGTGCCAATGATTGTCGGTGCAAAGCTGAAAAAAACAAAGTTATGTGCTTATTCGGAATATGAAAACGAAAATACAAAGAAATATCTTGAAGAAGTGATGTCGCTTGTAAAAAAATATGAAATCAAAGACGTTTCAACGGTAGATGTCACTTCCATGACCAATATATTTCTTGTGAAAAAGAACGGTTTCAAGTTGATTATAGGTTCTCCCGAAAACCTTGACTATAAATTCAAGAGTGCCGTTTCCATCATGAATGAGCATATATCCGAAACGGATACGGGAGTGCTTGATGTATCCATGGTAGATGCCGAGGGTGCAAAATCGTATTTCAAGTCGAAAGACACGAGCAAAGCGGAATCTTCAAAGCCCGTTGAGGAAAGCAAACAGGAATCTTCCGAAGCCGAAAGTTCACTGACCGAAGAAGAAAGTGAAAATTCCGAAGAAGAAAGCTATGATGAAAATTCCGAAGAAGAAGAAAGCTATGATGAAGATTCCGAGGAAGAAGAAAGCTATGATGAAGATTCTGAGGAAGAAGAAAGCTATGATGAAGATTCCGAGGAAGAAAGTTATGACGAGGATTCCGAAGAAGAGGAAAGCTATGATGAGGATTCCGAGGAAGAAGAAAGTGATGATGACGACAGTTCCGAAGAGGAATATTATGATGAAGGTGACGAAAATGAGGATGACGGAGGTGATGAAGAAGAATACACTGATGAAGAAGAGAGTGAATAATCGTCAAAATAACCAAAAAAACTATCATAAAACGGCTGAATTACTTGTAATGTGATAAATATGTTGAAAATTTGATTTAGTGTATTGAAAAAATGCTTAAAAAGTGGTAGATTATTATTTAGCTACATTAGCAGGTTAATGTCGGAGTTTTTACAGGTTATGTAAATGAAGTTAATTTTGAAGGGAGAAAAACAATGCCTTACGAATTTGAAAATGAAATGGACACCATTGTACATATTAAGGTTGTCGGAGTAGGCGGCGGCGGTGGAAATGCCGTTGACAGAATGGTAGAGTATGTATCGGGAGTTGAGTTTATTTCTATCAATACGGATAAACAGGCTCTGATTCGTTCAAAGGCTACTCAAAAGATCCAGATAGGAGAAAAAATAACAGGCGGTAAAGGTGCAGGCTCGAAGCCGGAAATAGGCGAAAAGGCTGCTGAAGAGAGCCGTGGACAGATAAGCGATTTGCTGCAGGGAACAGACATGGTATTTATTACAGCCGGCATGGGCGGCGGTACAGGTACCGGTGCAGCTCCCGTTGTTGCAGAAATTGCAAAAGAGATGGGTATTCTGACAGTCGGTATCGTTACGACACCGTTCCTCTTTGAAGGCAAAAGACGTATGCTTCAGGCAGAACAGGGTATTCAGAAACTCAAATCAAACGTTGATTCACTGATTATCATTCCGAATGAAAGACTGAAACACATCAGCGGTGAGAAAATCACTCTGCAGAATGCATTCTTTGCAGCAGATGACGTTCTCCGTCAGGGCGTTCAGAGTATCACGGATTTGATTGTAATACCGGGCTTGGTAAACCTTGACTTTGCCGACGTTACATCAGTAATGAAAGATGCAGGCTATGCACTCATGGGTGTCGGTCTGGCATCCGGTAAGGATAAGGCAAAAGCCGCTGCACAGCAGGCAATTTCCAGTCCTTTGCTTGGTACATCCATCGAGGGTGCAAAGGGATTGATTGTCAATATCAAGGCTTCCCCCGATATCGGTCTTGATGAGATTCAGGAAGCATCTACCATGATATCCGAGCAGGCTGATGAAAATGCCATTATCATCTGGGGTGCTGCCCTTGATGAAGAAATGGACGATACCATCAGTGTTATCGTTATTGCAACGGGATTCCCGACAACAGACCATTATACACTGATTGACCAGAAAAAGGGAGCTAATGCGAATACGCAGTTCAAGTACGGCAATACCGCTCAGAAGCCCGAACCGCAGAGATTCGGCGGAGTGATGGGCAGACCGCAGGAAGCAAGACAGAGAATGCCTCAGCCGCAGATGCAGCAGCCGCAGTATAATCCTTATGCACCGCAGCAGCCTGTACAGCAGCCGCAGTATCAGCAGCCCGAGCAGCCGCAGCAGCCTGTTTATCCGAATGCCAATACAGGTATGCCGCCGCAGAGAACACAAAGACCTGCCCAGCAGAATACGCAGAGAAACAACGATCCCGATGATTCATACATGGATATCATGTCTATATTTAAGAACTGATAAAACAAAGCCTGCCGTTTGATATTGCGACAGGCTTTATTTTGCATAAAGACGGAGGGAAAAAAGAATGGAAAATAAACACGTTATCGATCTGGAGGACATTTCAAAAGAGGAACTGATGGAAATTATAGGGCTTGCCAATAAAATTATGGCGAATCCGCAGGAATATTCCGAAGCCTGCAAGGGAAAAATATTGGCAACACTTTTCTATGAGCCGTCAACGAGAACGCAGATGTCATTCAAGACGGCAATGTTAAGGCTTGGCGGAAATGTTATAGGCTTTGACAATCCGCAGAATTCCTCTGTATCCAAGGGCGAAAGCCTGAAAGATACCATTACAGTAGTAGGCGGATATACAGATATTATTGCCATCAGACACCCTTCAGAGGGTGCTGCAAAGGCAGCTTCCATGTATTCGGCAGCTCCTGTCATCAATGCAGGTGACGGCGGACATCTTCACCCGACGCAGACGCTTACCGATGTTGTGACGCTTTACAATGAAAAAGGCACTCTTGACAATATGTGCATAGGACTTTGCGGAGATTTGAAAAACGGCAGAACGGTTCATTCACTTATCAAAACCATGTCACATTTTGAAAATAACAGCTTTGTGCTGATATCGACACCTGAATTGACGATACCGCAGTATATCAAAGATATTCTGAATAAATCGGGTTGTAAATATCGTGAAATACCGAATCTGAAAGATGCCATGCCGCTGCTTGATGTGCTTTACATGACGAGGATTCAGAGAGAGCGTTTTGCAAGTGAAGAAGAATATGAAAAGCAGAAAGGTATTTTTGTACTTGACAGGGAAAAGCTGGCTTATGCCAAAAGTGATTTGAAGATTCTTCACCCCCTGCCGAGAGTTGATGAAATTGAAGAAGATGTGGACTACGATCCAAGGGCAAAATATTTCATACAGACGGTTTATGGAATGTATGCAAGAATGGCATTGATTATGACCATGCTGAAAGACGTTGACAGAACGCCCATGCCGAGAAAATTTGATACCCATAATGTAAGATGTCAGAATCCACGCTGTATCACGCAGCATGAAAAGTATCTGCCAAAGAGATTCCACAAAGCAGGCGGAGATATGCTGTTATGCCGCTATTGCGATGACAGAACGCTGATATGAGAGTGGAGTTTGAAGAGTGAAGAGTGGAGCGGTACGGAAGTTTGATTTTTGGTTAAATATAAGATAATGAAGTGGATTTTTGGGAGTATGTGAGTGTTGAATTAACTTCACTCTCCACTCTCCACTCTCCACTCTCCACTCTGTTAAGGAAGGGGAGTTTTTGAAATGCCGATACCCAATGATCCTATGATATTGTTGTCATTTATCAATACGCAGCTGAGGGATAAATATCCGTCACTTGATGAATTCGGAAAATCCAACAGTGTTGATATTGCGGAAATAGAGAACAAGCTGTCTGCCATAGGCTATGAATACAGTGCAGAGCTGAACAAGTTTATATGAAAGAGAGAATCAAGTGAAAAAATTCAGGATTTTTTTGATGGCACTTTGCTGTATCATGATGTGTTCATGCAGTGTGCATTTGGATATCAATTTGAATGAGCTTTTGGGGGAGTTTTCTTTTCAGGAGGAAGTTTCGTATAAAGAGCCGTCAAAGATAGAAGTTTCGGATTACTATACGAAAGCCTATGATGAACCCATTCAGAGAGAGCTTTCCGAAAGTGAAATAGAGATTTATAATCTGATATGCTATTATATCGAAAATTATGAATTGACTTTCACACTTCATAATAAAGATGAAAATGAAGTGATAAAGGCATATCTGGCAGTGATAGATGACCACCCCGAATATTTCTGGCTGAATAAGGGCTACAGATATACCAAGACAACTTTTTCAACGCATGATGAAGTGGAATTCACTCCTGTTTCGCATGGCAGTGCAAAGGCGATAGCTGTCAAGCAGGAGAAATTTCAGGCGGTTGTTGATGAAATCGTGACAGAGGCTGAAAAACAGGAAAGTCTTTATGACAAGGTATTGTATGTGCATGATTATATAGTGGATCATACAAGTTATGACCATGAAGCCGCTGAGAGTGATTCCGATAAAGATGACATCTATTTTGACAGCAGAACGGCATACGGCTGTCTGGTGAATCAAAAGGCTGTTTGTTCGGGATATGCGTATGCCTTTCAGTATATTATGCAGAGGCTGGGCATACCGTGCGGCTATGTCACGGGAACGGATACGCAAAAAGGAGAATCTCATGCATGGAATTACCTGACTTTAGGGGATTATAACTATCAGATAGACGTGACATGGGACGATTCGGGATATCTGTCTGAGGACGGTGAAAAGACCGAAAGAAAATCCTATGACTATTTCCTTGTGACGACAGAGGAAATGGAACTGACACATATCATAGACAGTGAGTGCAAAGTGCCGGAATGTACAGGCTTGGAGTATAATTATTATATCTATAATAATTTGTATTTTCCAGAATATGAGTTTGACTATGTGGCATACACTTTAAGAGAAAATGTGCCGAATGGAAGTGTTGCAATCAAGTTCGGAACGGCTGAGGAATGTCTGAAAGCCATTGATGACCTTATTACGAATAACAATATTTTCCGCATAGACGGCATTAACGGTCGTGTGTCGTATATAGAGGGAAATAACGGTCTTACACTGACGTTTACTTTTTAGAAGAATAAAGCCTGTATTTTGATGATACAGGTTTTATTTTTATTGACAAAATACAGAATGTAGGCTAAAATATAGGTATCAAATCAAGGAGGAATTTATTTATGAAAAAAGTAGCAGTAATAATGGGCAGTGACAGCGATTTTCCCGTAGTATCGGGAGCTGTAAAGACTTTGAATGAATACGGAGTGCAGTGTGAAGTGCATATCATGTCGGCACACAGGACTCCCGAACAGGCAGCGGAATTTTCCGCCAATGCAAGAAAAAACGGATTTGGTGTTATCATAGCAGCGGCAGGCAAGGCGGCACATTTAGCAGGCGTTCTGGCAGCTCATACGACTATCCCCGTAATTGGCATACCGATAAAGTCATCAACACTTGACGGCTTGGACGCACTTTTAGCGACTGTACAGATGCCGAAAGGCATACCTGTAGCGACTGTTGCCATAGACGGTGCAGACAATGCGGCTATTTTGGCAGTGCAGATGCTGGCACTTTCCGATGATGACCTTGCCGAAAAACTGGCACAGGATAAAATCAAAATGAAAGACGGCGTTGCAAAGAAAGATGCCGCTATACAGGAAAAGGTTGCGGAGTTGTTGAAATAATGCAGGATAAGTTGAAAGTAAGGGACAGTTTATTTTCGTCCTGGTTTTATACAAGCGACCTTGCAGAAGAACACGCAATCAATTTGTATGAAGCATTGACGGGAAATGTTGTTCATACGGCTAAAAAATGTCGTTTGGAAGATGTATTTTTTGACCAGATGAGAAATGATGTTTCCTATGAGTTTGATGACAAAATCGTCTTTTTTGTGGAACATCAGAGTACTATCAATCATAATATGCCTTTTCGTCTTTTGATGTATGTAGGCAGAGTTTATGAAATGCTGACGAACAGTGACAAAACCAAAAAATTCAGAAAAAAGCTTTTTAAGATTCCCACACCGGAATTCTATGTGCTTTATAATGGTGATGAACCTCTTGACAAAACGGAATTGAAATTGAGTGATGCGTTCAAAGTTTCATCAGATTCATTGGAATTGAAAGTCAAAGTAATAGATATCAATTTATCGGCATTAAAGAAAAACGGTTTGGATAATTGTAAACCGCTTTATGAATACAGTGAAGTGATTGAACAAATCAAAATTCGTGGTGCGGTTGAAGCAATAAAATATTGCATTGACAATGATATTATTGCGGATTATATTAAACAGTTTGGAAGTGAGGCGTTTAATATGTTATTTCAGGATTATGACTTTGAGCAGGATAAGAAAATTTACGGTGAAGAATGTCTTGAAGAAGGTATCGAAAAAGGTATCGAAAAAGGTATCGAAAAGGAACGTCATTCCACTTTGGAAAGCGTAAAGCAGCTTTTTGGTCTTGGCGGCAAAATAGAGGATTTGAAAAGAATTTTTCATCTGAACGATGAAGAAGTTAAGTTTGTCACATCAATGTAAACTTAAAAGGAATTGAGGTAATATCATGTCAGAATTACATGATGAATGCGGAGTTTTCGGCATATTCAAGAATGACGAAAATCTGGATATCGTTGAAGAAACGTATCTTGCACTGTATGCCTTACAGCATAGGGGCGAAGTCGGTGCAGGTATTGCCGTGAACAATAACGGCACGATGGTTTATTATAAAGATTTCGGAGTAGTGCCCGAAGCACTTCCCGAAAAGGAATTGGCAAGGCTTAAAAATGGTCAGATTGCTTTAGGTCATGTCAAGTATGCGGCGGGCGGACAGGTTGACCATGCAGACCTTGCACCGCTTGTTATGAGATATTCACAAGGTCAGCTGGCACTCTGCATGAACGGTGCACTGACAAATTACAGTGAACTGAAAAAAGAACTTCATAAAGGTGCGGCAATATTTCAGTCAAACGGAGATACGGAAATTATTGCCTATCTTATCGCAAGGGCAAGAACTCAAAAAGGCACGATTGAAGAATCTGTACAAGAAGCCGTGAAACAGCTCAAAGGTGCGTATGCAGTTGTATTGATGTCACCGAGTAAATTGATAGGTGTGCGTGATTCTATGGGAATCAGACCACTGTGCATGGGAAAAATCGGTGAAAATTATGTATTGACATCGGAATCCTGTGTATTCGACAGTCTGGGCGGAGAGTTTATCAGAGATGTACAGCCCGGTGAAATGATTGTCATAGACAGTGAAGGTGTGCATAGCTACACGGAAAACTGCGGCGGAAAAACAGCGGCTTGTATATTTGAATATATCTTCTTTGCAAGACCTGACAGCGTGGTTGACGGAGTATCCGTTGACATGGCAAGGCAGCGTGCAGGAATCATGCTGGCAAAACAGTGTCCCGTTGAAGCGGATATTGTCTGCGGTGTTCCCGACTGCGGCAGAAGTGCGGCAATCGGTTATTCCATGGAATCAGGTATTCCCTATGCAACGGGTATTATCAAAAATAAATATCTTGGCAGAGGTTTCCGCAACAGAAAAAAACACAATGAATATATTATGAGAATCAAGCTGAATGCCCTGAAAAACAATGTCGAGGGCAAGAGAGTGATTGTCATAGATGACTCTATCGTAAAGGGCAAGACAAGCAAGCATATCGTTGACCTGCTGAGAAATGCGGGTGCAAAAGAAGTTCACATGAGAGTGGCATCACCGCCTTTCAAGAATCCGTGTTATCTGACAAGCGATACGACGGGAAAAGAAGATTTAATGGCGGCAAGAATGACTGTGGAAGAAATGCGTGAATACATGGGAGCGGATTCTCTGGGATTCCTTTCCGTTGACAGCATTAAAGAAATGGCAAAGGAAAGCAGTCTTTCGATATGTGATGCGTGCTTTACAGGAAATTATCCGCTTGATGTACTGGATACGTCAAGAAAAGATAAATATTCTCAAAAATTTTAATTATTGGAGAGTGGAACAATGAAAAGTTACAGTGACAGCTACAAAGCAGCAGGCGTAGACGTTACAGCAGGCTACAGAGCCGTTGAACTCATGAAAGCCCACGTTGCAAGAACGATGACAAGCGGTGTTATTTCAGGTATCGGCGGTTTTGGCGGCTTGTTTGAGCTTGATACAACGGGTATTAACAAGCCTGTTCTGGTATCGGGTACAGACGGTGTCGGCACGAAAATTAAAATAGCTTTTCTGCTTGACAAGCATGATACAGTGGGAATTGACTGTGTAGCGATGTGCGTGAATGATATCATCTGCTGTGGAGCAAAACCGCTGTTTTTCCTTGATTATATAGCGATTGGAAAGAATTATCCGGAGAAAGTGGCACAAATCGTATCAGGCGTAGCAGAGGGCTGTGTACAAAGTGGTTGTGCACTCATTGGCGGCGAAACCGCTGAACACCCCGGACTCATGCCCGAAGATGAATATGACTTGGCGGGATTTTCCGTTGGTATTGTGGATAAAGATAAAATTCTGAATCCCGATACACAAAAAGCCGGAGATGTCATGATTGCCATTAAATCAAGCGGTGTACATTCCAACGGATTTTCACTTGTCAGAAAAGTATTTGATATCAGTGAAAAGACTGTCGGAAAATACTATGATGAATTGGGCGGCACTCTCGGTGAAACACTTCTGACACCGACAAGAATTTATGTAAAGCCTGTTCTGGCACTTCTTGACAGCGTGAAAGTAAAGAGTATTTCTCATATAACGGGCGGCGGATTCTATGAAAATATTCCCCGTTCACTTCCGAAAAATCTTGCCGCACATATCAAAAAGAGTGATGTGCAGATATTGCCGATATTCGATTTGATTGCAAAGGTCGGAAACGTGCCCGAACATGATATGTTCAATACATATAATATGGGTGTCGGCATGACCGTTGTAGTTGACAAGTCAGAGGCTGACAAGGCTGTTGAAGTCCTGAAAGCTAACGGTGAAGATGCTTATATTTTGGGTGAACTCGTTGAAAGTGATGAGGGAGTTATTATAGAATGATGAAAAATATAGTAGTGCTTGTATCGGGCGGCGGAACAAATTTGCAGGCTTTGATTGACGCTCAGGAAAGCGGTATGATAAAGAATGGAAAGATAACTTGCGTGATTTCGTCAAAGGCTGATGCCTATGCTCTTGAAAGGGCGAAAAAGCATGACATTAAAACAAGAGTGCTTGTCAGAAAAGATTATCCCGATGTGATAGAATACAGTAAGGATATGCTGAAAGCCTTGCAGGAAGAAAAGGCTGATTTAGTCGTATATGCAGGCTTTATGACAATTCTGGATGAACTCGTGACAAAGGCTATGCCGAATAAAATGATGAATGTACATCCGGCTTTGATACCGTCATTTTGTGGAAAAGGCTATTACGGCTTGAGAGTGCATGAAGAAGCTCTTGCAAAGGGCGTTAAATTGACAGGTGCAACGGTGCATTTTGTCACGGAAGTTTGCGACGGCGGACCGATTATTTTACAGAAAGCCGTTGAAGTGCAGGATAACGACACGCCTGAAATTTTGCAGAAAAGAGTCATGGAACAGGCAGAATGGAAAATTTTACCGCAGGCGGTAGCCCTGTTTTGTGACGACAGGCTTGAAGTCAAAGACAATAAAGTATATGTGAGGTAATGTATCATGGTAGATTTGAAAAAGGAAATTTCCTCAACGACCTATCCCGGCAGAGGAATTATTATTGGCAAAAGTGCAGACGGCAAAAAGGCTGTAATTGGCTATTTTATCATGGGCAGAAGTGCCAACAGCCGTAACAGAGTATTTGTCAAAGAGGGTAACGACCTGAAAACACAGGCATTTGATCCGTCAAAATTGGTTGACCCGTCATTGATAATTTATGCCCCCGTGAGAACTCTTGAAAATGCAACGATTGTTACGAATGGCGACCAGACCGATACGGCAAGGGATTTTATTTTGGAAGGCAAGACTTTTGAAGAAGCATTGAGAACACGTACATTTGAACCCGACCCCCCGAACTTTACACCGAGAATTTCAGGCATATTGGAATTTGCCGACGGTGATTTCTCCTATAAGATGTCCATTTTAAAGAGTAATTGCGGCAGGGAAAATTCTGCATTGAGATTTTTCTATGAATATGCACAGCCCGTTGCAGGTGAGGGACATTTCATTCACACTTATAAATGTGACGGCAATCCGATACCGTCATTTGAGGGTGAACCTACTCTTGTTAATATCGAGGGCGATATAGACGAGTTTACAAACAATGTATGGAACTCTCTCAATGAGGATAATAAAGTATCACTTTATACAAGATTCATCGACCTTGCAACAGGCGAATTTGAAGACAGAATCGTTAATAAAAATCAGTAATCGGAGGAAATGAACATGAACGAATTGGAATTGAAATATGGCTGTAACCCGAATCAGAAACCGTCAAGAATCTTCATGAATGACGGCAGTGAATTGCCTGTAACAGTGCTTAACGGCAGACCTGGATATATTAACTTTCTTGACGCTTTCAATAGCTGGCAGTTGGTATGCGAACTGAAAGCTGCAACAGGCTTGCCTGCAGCAGCATCTTTTAAGCACGTCAGTCCGGCAGGTGCAGCCGTTGCAACGGAATTGTCCGATACTTTGAAGAAAATCTATTTCGTAGATGATTTGGAACTCTCACCGATAGCAAGTGCTTATGCAAAGGCAAGAGGTGCAGACAGAATGTCATCATACGGTGACTGGGTTGCATTGTCCGATACTTGCGACAAGCAGACAGCACTTCTTTTGCAGAGAGAAGTTTCAGACGGTATCATAGCCCCCGACTATACAGATGAGGCTCTTGAAATTCTCAAATCAAAGCGTAAAGGCACTTATAATGTAGTGAAGATAGATGTCAATTACGTTCCCGAAAAGATAGAGCGTAAGCAGGTTTACGGCATTACATTCGAGCAGGGCAGAAATGACCTGAAAATTGATGAAGATATGCTCAAAAATATCGTGACGGAAAATAAGGATTTGCCTGAAAGTGCAAAGCGTGATTTGATAGTAGCATTGATTACGCTGAAATATACGCAGTCCAATTCCGTATGCTATGCAAAAGACGGTCAGGCAATCGGTGTTGGTGCAGGTCAGCAGTCAAGAATCCACTGCACAAGACTGGCAGGAAACAAGGCTGATATCTGGTATCTCCGTCAGTGTCCGAAAGTGCTTGCACTTCCTTTCAAAGACAATATCCGCAGACCTGACAGAGATAATACGATTGATGTATATATCTCAGACGATTATGAAGATGTATTGGCAGACGGTATCTGGGAACAGTTCTTTACAACAAAGCCCGAACCCCTTACCAAAGAGGAAAAAAAAGCATGGTTGGCAACTTTTGAGGGCGTTTCACTTGGTTCAGACGCATTCTTCCCGTTTGGCGATAACATAGAGAGAGCAAAGAGAAGCGGTGTACAGTATATTGCACAGCCTGGCGGTTCTATCCGTGACGATAATGTAATTGATACCTGCAATAAATATAATATGACAATGGCATTTACAGGAATCCGCCTGTTCCACCATTGATGGAGGGATTGCCATGAGAATACTTGTAGTAGGCAGTGGAGGACGTGAACACGCCATTATCAGAAAGCTGAAAGAAAGTCCGAAAGTAGACAAGATATATGCCGCTCCTGGAAATGGCGGCATTGCCAAAGATGCGGAATGTATTAACATAGGTGCGATGGATAAAGAGGGCATTGTGGCATTTTCAAAGGAAAATGCCGTTGATTTGGTATTTGTAGCTCCTGATGATCCGTTGGCTGACGGCATGGTTGATACACTTCTTGCCAATGGTATCAGAGCATTCGGACCACGTGCCAATGCGGCTATCATTGAAAGCAGTAAAGTTTTTTCAAAGAATTTAATGAAGAAATATCATATTCCTACGGCTGAATATGAAGTTTTCAGTGAGCCTGAAAAAGCGGTTGAATATATCGAAAAAAGAGGACATTTTCCTGTAGTCGTAAAGGCAGACGGTCTTGCATTGGGCAAGGGCGTTATTATTGCAAAGACTTTGACGGAAGCAAAAGCTGCTGTTAAAGAGATAATGGAAGATAAAAAATTCGGTGATTCAGGCAATAATGTCGTTGTAGAGGAATTTCTGACAGGTCCTGAAGTGTCTGTATTGGCATTCACTGACGGTATCGCATTGAAGCCGATGGTATCTTCAAAAGACCATAAGAGAGCTTATGACAATGATGAGGGCTTGAATACGGGCGGCATGGGTACGATAAGCCCGAATCCGTATTATACAGACGAGATTGCAGAGATATGCAGAAAGACAATATTTGAGCCGACAGTTGCGGCTATGAACAGTGAAAACAGGACGTTCAAAGGCTGTTTGTATTTCGGCTTGATGATAACGCCTGACGGTCCGAAAGTCATTGAATATAATGCACGTTTCGGCGATCCTGAAACGCAGGTTGTATTGCCGAGATTAAAGACAGATTTGGTTGATATTATTGAAGCTGTCATAGATGAAAGGCTTTCACAGATAGATATCAAATGGAGTGACGAAGCGACAGCTTGTGTTGTAATGGCATCAGGCGGTTATCCGCTGGCATATAAAAAGGGCTTGGAGATAACAGGACTTGATGAAAACGGACAGGTCGAGGGTGCAGAGGTATTCCACGCAGGCACAAAATTGGAGCATGGCAAATTCCTGACAAACGGCGGACGTGTACTGGGTGTTACGGGCAAGGGTGCAACGCTTGATGAAGCCCTTGAAAAAGCCTATAATGCCGTCAAGAAAATCAATTTTGAAAATGTGCATTACCGCACAGATATCGGCAGAACAAAATAATTTCTTTCATTCCGAATGGGCAAAAACATTCGGAATGAATTTTTTATAGCGTGAATATAAATTTTACAGGAAAAATTTTCAAATAAGTCTTGATTTTTTTGGAGAAATGGTATACAATACTTTTAGCACTCAGGGAAAGAGAGTGCTAAAATAAATTGAAGAATCAAAAGATTGCTTAAAGGAGGCAATAAATTATGACTATTAAACCGTTGCTGGACAGAGTAGTTGTAAAGGCAGAGGAAGCAGAGGAAACGACGAAAAGCGGTATCGTACTGACAGCCGCATCACAGGAAAAACCGCAGTTTGCAACAGTGGTTGCAGTAGGACCGGGCGGAATGGTTGACGGTAAGGAAGTTACTATGTACGTTAATGTAGGCGATAAAGTTATCACAAGCAAATATGCCGGTACAGAAGTAAAGCTTGACGGCGAGGAATATACAATTGTTCGTCAGTCGGATATACTGGCAGTCGTTGAATGATATATTGGGAGGTAGTTTATCATGGCAAAGCAGATTATATATGGCGAGGAAGCAAGAAAGGCTCTCCTGAATGGTGTAGACCAGTTGGCAAATACAGTTAAGATTACACTTGGACCGAAAGGCAGAAATGTCGTTCTTGACAAGAAATTCGGTGCACCGCTTATCACCAATGACGGTGTGACGATTGCAAAGGAAATTGAACTTGATGACGCATTTGAAAACATGGGTGCACAGCTTGTCAAGGAAGTATCCGTAAAGACAAATGACGTTGCCGGTGACGGTACAACAACGGCTACACTTTTGGCACAGGCTCTTATCCGTGACGGCATGAAGAACGTGACAGCAGGTGCAAATCCGATGATTCTCAAAAAGGGTATTGCAAAGGCTGTAGAAGTATCTGTTGAAACTCTTAAAAAGAACTCAAAGCAGGTTGAAGGCTCAAAGGATATTGCAAGAGTTGCAACGATTTCCGCAGGTGACGAGTTTATCGGAAACTTGATTGCTGAAGCTATGGATAAAGTAGGAAATGACGGTGTTATCACTGTTGAAGAATCAAAGACTGCCGAAACATATTCGGAAGTCGTTGAAGGCATGATGTTCGACAGAGGATATATTACACCTTATATGTGCACGGATACAGACAAGATGGAAGCTGTTATTGATGACGCTTATATTCTTATTACAGACAAGAAAATTTCCAATATACAGGAAATATTGCCGCTGTTGGAAGAAATCGTCAAGTCAGGCAAGAAGCTCGTTATTATCGCTGAGGATATCGAGGGCGAAGCTCTGACAACGCTTATTCTGAATAAGCTCAGAGGTACATTCACTTGTGTAGGCGTAAAAGCTCCCGGCTTTGGCGACAGAAGAAAAGAAATGCTCAGAGATATAGCAGTTTTGACAGGCGGTCAGGTAATTTCAAGCGAAATCGGCTTGGAACTTAAAGATACAACTCTGTATCAGCTCGGTCGTGCACGTCAGGTAAAAGTTGACAAGGAAAATACCATCATTGTTGACGGTGCAGGCGACCAGGAAGAAATCAAGGCAAGAGTTTCACAGATAAGAGCACAGATAGAAGTTTCAACATCTGATTTTGACAGAGAAAAGCTTCAGGAAAGATTGGCTAAATTGGCAGGCGGTGTAGCAGTAATCAAAGTAGGTGCTGCAACCGAAATTGAAATGAAAGAGAAGAAACTCAGAATTGAAGATGCTCTTGCAGCTACAAAGGCAGCCGTTGAAGAAGGTATCGTAGCAGGCGGCGGCACAGCACTCCTGAATACAGCAGACGCTGTAAAGGCACTTGTAGATTCTCTTGACGGTGACGAAAAGACAGGTGCAAAGATTGTTCTGAAAGCATTGGAAGAGCCTGTACGTCAGATAGCAGCAAATGCAGGTCTTGAGGGTTCAGTCATTGTTGACAAGATTATGACGGCCGATAAAGTTGGTTATGGATTCAATGCATTGACAGAGGAATATGGCGACATGATGGAAAGCGGTATTGTTGATCCTGCAAAAGTAACACGTTCAGCCCTCCAGAATGCAGCGTCCGTTGCAAGCATGGTATTGACAACAGAGTCATTGGTAGCAGACATTAAAGAACCTGCACCCGCAATGCCCGCAGCAGATCCCTCCATGGGCGGAATGTATTAATTAATTCATAATTAATAATGCATAATGCATAATTGAATAAAAAAGGCAGGCAGAAAAATTTTTCTGTCTGCTTTTTGTTGTGTTTGGAAATCAACTTGTTTTCGCAATTCATTATGAATTATGAATTATGAATTGTAATATTTTTCGTTGTAGTAGAAAATCTGATTGCCGTTTTTGTCGGTAAAGGATTTGAGAGGATTGTCAAATTCATCACGGAACCATGAAGGAAGGGGCGTTTCGGCATCATATTCGGCATAAGCCATGAGCCTTTGGGAATTCTTGACAACAGGCTGTACATCAAATGTATCGGTGTCGAAATCCATGGTATTAATCATCACGGAGCCATAGTCATTACCGCCTATGTAAGTAAGAGTATGTTCAGTTTTATCGTATTCGATAACGATTCCGATATGTTCAAAAGACCAGCCGGAGCCGTCCCATGAAATGAATATCAGACCGCCGGGTTTATAGTCGATATCATAGGGATTGATTTCCGTATGAACGGGGGGACTGATTTTCTGAAAGTCACGGACTTTTGCACTTGCGGTAGGAGTATACCATACTTTATTCTGGTCTAAATTGAAAGACTGTATCATATGGTCTTTTTGTTCTTTTCGGGGATCGGCACAATAGGAGTAATAATATTCACGGTCACTTTTCAGGTCGGAGTGATAGCCCGATTGATACATACACCAGCTCACGAAAATGGAACACCATTCGCAGTCGATATAAGGGCTGTCGCTTTCAAGGACATATTGATAAAACCAGCGTGTATATTCCGTATTGCCTGTCAGGGTACTTCCGTAGTGTAATTCCGCACCTGTCCAGAGTTTACCGTCATTTCTTGCCTGTTCCACGGACACATCTTCAAGGGCATAGGCTAAATAGCCGTTCTGAGAGAGTGCAACATCAAGAACTCTTTGCATGAAAGAGGAATTTTTATTTTTTTCAAGAGCCGACATGAGTTTCTGATAATACTTGCAGGAGCGGTATTCATCGGAAAATCTTTTTGATTGGTCATAGGATATTTTTGGGGATTCAGTTTTTGGTGTTTTGGAAATTTCTTCCGTTTGAGAAATTTCGGAAATTTGACTTGTTTGCGTGGGAACGGATACTTCGGCACGACAGCCCGAAAGCAATAATATGGCGGCAATACATACGGATATGGATTTTCGGTATTTCATAAAATTCTCCGTTCAGATGATTTTGGTATATATTATAAAGCCAAATAAAAAAATTGTCAACAAGTTTGTCATTTTGGGAACAAATTGTAACTTATGCATAATAAAACCGGCTGTTTTTGAAACAGTCGGTTTTGTTTTATTTTACGGTGAAAGTACCGTATTTGTTGGGGGGAAACTCCCTGACGGTGACGGAACCGGTTTTTTCATCAATTTCAATGGTGCTGTACTGACCGGCATATCCGACAGAACCGGGATTGACAAGAATCATATTGCTTTCGAGTACAGTGAGCTGCTGATGAGTATGTCCGAATACCACGATATCAGCCTTTTCCTGTTGTCCGAGATAGGTAAGCTGCATAAGGCTTTCTTTGACTCTCTGTATATGACCGTGAGTGACAAGGAATTTTTTGCCGCCAAGGGTAACTGTCAGTAAATTGGGAAACTGACAGCACCAGTCGCAGTTGCCTTTGACGCAGTAAAAAGTTTTGTCAGGGTGATGTTTGCAAACATCGGTAATATCATTGTGACCGTCACCGCAGAAGATAACGGCTTTGGCATCAGAGTGTTTTCTGAGAGCCTTTTCCATGTCGAAATGGTCGCTGTGCGAATCCGAAAAAGCAACGATTTTCAAATGCATGACCGTTACTGAAAACTTATAAAAAGTTATAAAAACAACTTTTATGTTCCATTCCTTGTTCACCGTGTCCATTTTCGATAATAAATCTACTCATGTTTGA
>CADCJK010000008.1 GCA_902801715.1 uncultured Ruminococcus sp.
ACCGGTTCCCATAAAAGCATTCAAAATCATTCGATAGCTCTCCATCATGCTTTTATGATGACAGCCGCACACCACTATGATATGCAACCGAAACAATGTCTGCCACTCACTGTTTCTCGGCAACAATGCTATTCACAAAGTATCT
This sequence comes from uncultured Ruminococcus sp., assembly GCA_902801715.1. Lineage (GTDB taxonomy): Bacteria > Bacillota > Clostridia > Oscillospirales > Acutalibacteraceae > UBA1213. Next base: position 146 of record CADCJK010000008.1, read on the forward strand.
TCGCTTTCGGCAAGCTCCTCTCTGTTACACGCAGTTCCTGCACCTCTATCCGGAAAAGATTATTCAAGATTCAATTTTACGATTCAATGATAACACACATTCCTATCATTTGTCAACTTTTTTTATTCATTTTCAGTGACAAGTTTTATTCTTAACACTGAATTATTTTCATTTTTCAGCACGGATATATTCTTTTTGGATATCTTCCTGTCAAGCATATCATTGGCATGGTCTATATAATAATAATATTTATATGGCGATTTGTAAAACATCATATTTATATATTCATTATATTTCATGATATCACCGAATTTCAGGGGCAAATAATTTTCCTCATGATTTATCTTGTCAACCATCTCATGTATCACTTTTTTATCCGTTTCGCTGTCAAACTTCTCTATCAATATGCCCTCTTTATTATAATAATTCATATTCATTGAAGTGCACAGCGGCACAAAAAAATTGTATCTGGAATTCAAAATTTCCCCCTCACTGTCAGACAACACTGTTTCGATATCGGCATTGATTTTATGTGTCCTGCTGATATTCTCATTGTCAAGATTGAAATATTCGTATATAATCAAGCCGTCACTGTCATTGTCATCCCATGTGGGATCAAGATGATACCATTCGTTATTCAGTTCCACGACATTCCACATATGAGAAACGCCGTTGCTCTCCCCCTTCAGCGTCAGACACGGTATGCCTGCTTTGGAAAGAAGTATCTGCATGGACTTCGCATAGCCCTCACATACAGCCTCGCCTGTCACCACTGCACCGTATGCCGAAAAATACTGCCAGCCGTCTTTGGAACTCTCTACTCCCTTTTTATATCTGCACCCGTCCAGAAGCTTATCATGCAGTATTTTTTCCCTTTCATACTCCGTCAGCCCTGATTTCAGTGACGACATGATTTCATCAATTTTCTTATTGAACAGCTTGATACAGTCTTCACATTCGTCTGCCGAAAGCACAGAATAAAATTCCACTATCGTATCTTCATCTGCATAGGCATATCCGAATAAATTTTCCACCCAGAATATGTGCGGATTGTCATAGATATACGCATTGATGACCTCCCGTATATCAAATTCAGACATATGCTCTCCCTCTATACGCAGTCTTGCAATGCGATAATGCCCGTTATTGTCTTTTTCTTCCGAAACAGAATAGATATTTTCCTCTATTTTATCATACAAATACTGTTTATTCTCACTGTCAAGGATACTGTACGCATACTTCAGGTCTATCTCCGCATAGCTGCCGGGCAATTCCGACGATACTTCCGCAGATATATCATTGTATGCAGCATTGTCATTTCTGCTCGTTTCGTCTATCTTCACTACATCCGTTTCCGCATAACTGCTGTTATTTCTCTTTGCCGTGTTGATAATCAGATATATACACGCCACGAACATCAATACCGCAAATCCCAAAAGCATTCCGTACAATATGCCCGACAACATTCTTTTCATATTCCATCACTTCTCCACGCACGTTTATTTCTTTGATGTACGTTTCTGCTGATTCTTATTCTGAAGTGCCATAAGACTCTGACGGGTTTTCTGAAGCTGTGCAAGATTCTCCGACAAGCCGTCATCTGCCTTTTTCATGATATTCTCTATATACACATTCGCTGCACTGCGTATCTTTTCCGCTTCCTCATTTGCCTTGCTCAGAATATCATCCGCACTCTGCTGCGCATTCCTTGTAATCTCATGCCTGTCCGTCAGCTCTTTTGCCCTTGCCTCTGCCACCTGCACGATATTTTCAGCCTCTTTCTTCTTTCAGACGCTCAACATTCACTACCATCTTTCCTCCGCTGAGCGGTAATGCAAATGCACTGTCCACTACTTCCTGCAATTCATCTATCAGCATTTCCATTTTCATCTCAATCTACTCCTTTGCTTGATTCTTGAAATTATCTCATCATGAACACATTCCGGCACAAACGGCTTGATATCTCCTCCCAAAAGTCCCACCTGCTTCACGATACTTGAACTCAGATACATATTCTCCGAACTCGTCGTCAGAAACATCGTTTCCACATTGGAATCCAGCTTCATATTCGTCAGAGCCATCTGAAATTCATATTCAAAATCCGATACTGCCCTCAGACCTTTCACAATGGCACAAGCCTCTTTCTGCTTTGCAAAATCAACGAGCAATCCCTCAAATCCCGCTATCTCAACATTCGGTATATCTGCCGTTGCTTTCTTCAAAAGGTCTATCCTTTCCCCTATCGTGAACCATGTCTTTTTATCCATGTTCAGCAAAACCGCAACGATGACTTTATCAAAAAGTTTCGACGCTCTTTTGATAATATCAAGATGTCCCAGTGTCACGGGATCAAAACTGCCCGGGCATATTGCTGTTCTCATAATCCTTCCACTTCCTTATGCGAATATAGACTCACCATTATTTTACCGTATCTGTACTCTTTTTTCAAGACAAAATCGCCTGTTTCTTCAGGCATTTTTTCCTCAGCAGGATGCTCACATATAATCAAGCCGCCTTTATTCATCACTCTCGGTATCTTTTCAAGCGTCTGCATCAATATCCCCGTCCTGTATGGCGGATCCATGAAAACAATATCAAATTTTTCCGCTGTACCTGTAATATATGACAGCGTATCCGTATTCTTTACAACCGCATTTTCCGACAAGCCCGTTATTGCCAGATTCTTCTTCACGACTTCACATGACTGTCTGCTGCTGTCCAGAAATACCGCTTTTTCCGCTCCTCTGCTCAATGCCTCTATGCCCATCTGTCCCGAACCCGCATAGGCATCCAAAAATACCCTGCCCTCTATGCCAAACTGTATGATACTGAAAATTGCCTCTTTCACAACGTCCGTTGTCGGTCTGACATCATTCCCCGAAAGAGTCTGCAATTTTCTGCCCCTTGCCTTTCCCGTAATTACCCTCATGAAATCATTCCTTTTTCAGCATTATTCTACAAAATATACAAAAATATTTTATCTAAAATCACATATATATTATCAAATAATTTCACCTGATTGTCAAGTACTTTTTTCATCTTTATGATAATAATTATATACAGCCTCTGCCGCCGGTCTGTTCATGCCTTTCACCTGCATCAATTCCTCGATTTCCGCTGTACTGATTCTCTTTATCGTCCTGAAATACAAAAGCAATGCCTTTGCCCTCTCTTTTCCGATACCCTCTATCTCCGTCAGACTGCCTGAAAATGCTTTTTTCTTTCTCGCCTGCCGATGATAGCCTATCGCAAATCTGTGCACTTCGTCCTGTATGCTCGATATCAGCGTGAATGCCTGCCTTTTTGACGTGATGGAAATTTCCCCTCCGTCACCTGTGACCGCCCTTGTTTTATGACTTCCGTCTTTCACCATGCCAAACAGCGGTATATCCAATCCGAATTTCTCCAGTACAGGCTTTACAGCCGATACCTGCCCTTTTCCTCCGTCAAGCAGTATCAAATCAGGCAGCTGTCCGAATCCCCTGCCGCTGTCCTTGTCTTTCAAATACTCCTCAAATCTTCTTGTCAGCACTTCATTCATGGATGCATAATCATCTTGTCCGATAAAACTCTTTATCCTGAACTTTCTATAAGACTCCTTAAACGGTCTGCCGTTTTTGAAAACTACCATGCCGGCAACATTTTCCGTCCCCATTAAATTCGATATATCATACGACTCTATAAACACAGGTATCTTATTCAGTCCCAACAGTTTAGCCAACTCGTCAAGTGCAGATAACTCATGCCCCAGATGTCCGTGACTTTGTGCCAATCTCTCTGCCGCATTTTTTCGGCACATCTCCAGTATATCATGCTTTTCTCCCCTTTGGGGATATGAAAATTTCACTCTCTTTCCTCTTAATTCCGTCAATCTCTTTTCCACAAGTTCCGCATCTTCCATTTCTCCGTCAAGAGTGACAACAGGCGGTATATTTGCCCTCATTCCATAGTACTGCACAACAAATTCACGTCTTACTGCCGGCAAGTCCGTTTCATCAATATTCTTTATCAGAAAATCTTCTTTATCATACAATCTGCCGTCTGCAAATCTTATGACTGCAAAACAACCGTCTTTTTCCTCCGTCATCACGGCTATGACATCTTGCTCGCCTGCATTCGTCGCAATCACTTTCTGCTTTTCCGTTATCTTCCTGACAGCCTTTATCCTGTCACGCAGCTTCGCAGCCAGTTCAAAATCAAGATTTTCCGCTGCCTGATTCATCTTTTCCGTCATGAGCTTTATGGTATCACTGCCGCCTTTTTTCAGAAACTCCACTGCATTATCCACACTTTCATTGTACTCTGCAAGTGATACTTTTCCGCAGCATACACCCATGCACTGCCTGATATGATAATTCAGACACGGTCTGCCTTTTCCGATATCCCTCGGAAAAACTTTACTGCATGACGGCAAGCCGAATATCTTCTTTGCCTCGTCCACTGCATTTTTGGCATACCATGAACTCATATACGGTCCCAGATATTCCGCTTTATCCTCCTGTTTCTGCATCTCAAAGCTGATTTTTCTCCATTCATCATCCGATATCCTGATATAGCTGTATCCCTTGTCATCTTTCAGCAATATATTATATTTCGGCTTATGCAGCTTTATCAGACTGCACTCCAACACCAATGCCTCAAACTCACTCTCACACAAAATATACTCGAAATCATCGACATTCATCACCATCTGTTTCACTTTTTCGGCATGATTCCTGTCAGAACCGAAATACTGACTTACACGGTTTTTCAGTGCCTTTGCTTTGCCTATATAAATAATTTCCCTGTCCTTATTTTTCATGATATACACTCCCGGCGTGAGAGGAAGTTTCATTGCCTTTTCCCTCAGTTCCCTCAGGTTCACACAAACACCCCCGTATAAATCAAAAAAGCACCGCACTTTTTTACAAGAACGATGCTTCCCTGTTCAATGTCAACAAAATTATTCCGAAAAACCTGACTGTACGAGCTTTACAAGACTTTCAACAGCTGCTTCCTCGTCTACACCGTCAGCCATTACTTTTATATTGGTGCCGCCGACAATGCCGAGTGAAAGGACACCAAGAAGGCTCTTCGCATTGACACGTCTTTCCTCTTTTTCCACCCAGATCGAAGACTTGAATTCATTAGCCTTCTGGATAAAGAAAGTTGCCGGACGAGCATGAAGACCTACCTGATTCTGAACCAGAACTTCTTTTACACGCATAGAAAAATCCTCCTCAAAAAATAAGTTTTTAAACCCCTTAACATTTCATGCCTGTGAAATCATTCCCACACGAACATTCAAAATGCCTGATACAATTATAGCACAATTTTGACACAAATCAATAGTTTTCTTTAAGTTCACTTCAACTTTGTTTCTAATAAACGATAATAAACCTGACAAAAACGTCCTCTTTTGTGCACTATCACAACAATGTTGAAACTTTTTAGGGATTCAACGCCATATTTTTTACACCAATTTTTGCCAAATGAATATTTTTTCGTTTATTTTACATATTCATTCGTGTTTTTTCGACTTTAACAGTACAAATTTACTTAAAAACCCATTTTTTGTCAGTTCTTACATTTTTTAACAATACTGTTGAAAAAATTTATTGAATTCATAAACAGTTCTTTCGGTTTTTTTACATATATTGTCACTTTTTACATAAATATTTTGCATTTTTATTGTTAATCCACCATAAATTTCTTTTTTATTTATATACTTTTTATAAGTTTTAATTTCACTTGCGAATTATTTTTGTGCAATCACACAAAAATATACTTTTCCTTACTATTATTCTACATGGGGTATTTTTGTACAAATAACACTATAATGACCTCTACGCTATTTTTTGACATTTTTTGTACACTCTTTGGCATATATTTTTTCCTTGTCCGTAAGCTCCGCTTTTTCCAGCATATCAGGTCTTAATCCTGCCGTTATCATGATGGACTGCTCTCTTCGCCACTTGCTGATATTGGCATGATGTCCGCTCATCAGAACTTCGGGAACTTCCTTTCCCCTCCATTCAAACGGCTTTGTATACTGCGGATATTCCAGCAATCCGCTGTAATGGCTTTCCTCCTCAAAACAGATATCATCCGACAATACTTCGGGTATCATTCTGCTCACGGCATCGGCAAGTACCAGTGCAGGCAATTCTCCGCCTGTTAATACATAATCGCCTATGGATATTTCTTCATCAACATATTCGTCAATAACCCTCTGGTCTACACCCTCGTAATGTCCGCACAGTATCACGATATTTTCAAGCTCCGAAAGCTCTTTCACTCTTTCCTGCGTCAGCACCTTTCCCTTTGGCGACATATAGATAAAATGCGGTCTTTTTTCCAGTTTCCTGCATATATCCTCGAAACACAATGCTATCGGCTCGGCTTTCATCAGCATTCCCATGCCTCCGCCGTAGGTGCTGTCATCTACTCTCTTATGCTTGTCAAATGCATAATCCCTTAACTGATGACATTCAAACTCCACTGCACCCTTTTTTCTTGCCCTGCCTATCACGCTTTCATTCAGAAAGCTCTCGCACATCTCGGGAAACAGCGTTATGATATCAATCCTCATCTTCAAATATACCTTTCATCGCAAATATCTTTATATATCCGCCGTCTATATCCTTTTCCTTTACAACATCGGGTATCACAGGCACAAAATATTCCCTGCCGTCTTTCCCGACCTGATAGACATCATTTGCCCCCGTCTTTATGACATCGGTTATCACTCCGTACTCCGTGCCGTTCTCAAAGTCAACGACTTTCAAGCCAATCAAATCCTGTACGAAATTCGCACCTTTCGGCAGTCTTGCGTCATCACGGTTCATATACAGCACCATTCCACGCATGGTATCAGCCTGTTCCACGCTCGTTACTCCGTCAAATAAAATGACTCCCATATTTTTATGCACCTTTGATGAAACTACTTTCATTTCCATGCCGTCTTTCCGATACAGTCTTTTGAATCTGCAAAGGAAATGAGCACTGTCACACCATGGTTCTACTCTGACTTCCCCTTTCAAGCCATGCGTTCCGACAATCTTTCCCACTTCCAGAAACTGCTTTTTCATGATAATTCCCCCTGATATATTATACACCTAAAACGCAAAAAGGAGAAGTCCAAACTTTCAGACCTCTCCTGATTCAAATTTGTTGATTTTTAATAAAAATGAGAGTTTATTCGATTTCCACCTGAATTTTCTCGTCACTTTTTGCGGCAGCGGCACGCATGACAGTACGAATCGCCTTGGCAATTCTTCCCTGCTTGCCAATAACTCTGCCCATATCACTCTCGCCGACATGAAGATGATACACAATGATACCTTCTTCATTCTTTTCATCAACCGTTACTTCAATGGCTGACGGGTCATCGACAAGACCTTTTACGATTGATACCAAAAGCTCTTTCATTGTATCACCTCAATCAGATGATATTGTTCTTCTTGAGAAGTGCCTTTACTGTATCTGTGGGCTGTGCACCGTTTGCAATCCACTTCTTTGTCTTTTCTACGTCAACTTTGAACTCTGACGGCTCAACAAGCGGATTGTATGTGCCGATTTCCTCGATGAATCTGCCGTCACGGGGATATCTTGAGTCTGCCACTACTACACGATAAAAAGGTGTCTTTTTTGCACCCATTCTGCGAAGTCTGATTTTTACTGCCATTTGATTTACCTCCAAAAAAATTTTTTAATATATTTCATCGGCTCTGAACCGTTGAAAACCTGTTTATCTTTTCTTTTTCTTCTTATTTTTGCCTTCAAGCCTTGCAGGATTGAGCGGCATTCCTCCGCCCATATTGATTCCGCCAAGTCCGGGTAATGTCGGCATATGCTTTCTTTTGCCGTTCTTGCCCTTGACATTCAGCATTTTCATGAATTTCTGCATTTCCGCAAACTGCTTCATCAATCTGTTGACATCTTCCACTTTCATTCCGCTGCCGGCTGCAATTCTGCGCTTCCTTGACGGATTGATGATATCGGGATGTTCCCTCTCCTGCTTTGTCATTGATGAAATCATCGCACCGATTCTGTCCATCTGCCTGTCGTCAAAATCCATGTCTTTTATCTGGTCACTGATGCCCGGCAATTTCGACAATATACCCTTGATTGGTCCCATTCGTTTTATCTGCTGCAGCTGCTCATACAAGTCATTCATGTCAAATTTATTCTGCTGGAACTTGCGAGCCATTTCCTCTGTCTTTTTCTGGTCAAGACGATTTTCGGCATCTTCAATCAATGTCAGGATATCGCCCATGCCCAAAATTCTTGATGCCATTCTGTCAGGGTGGAATACTTCCAGGTCATCCAGTTTTTCACCGATACCGGCAAATTTTATCGGCTTGCCTGTAACAGCCTTTGCCGAAAGTGCCGCACCGCCTCTTGTATCACCATCAAGTTTTGTCAGTATCAAGCCGCTGATATCAAGCAGTTCATCAAACGACTTTGCCACATTAACTGCGTCCTGACCTGTCATGGAATCCACTACCAGCAATATTTCATCGGGATTGACTGCCGCTTTCACTTCTTTCAGCTCATTCATGAGCTTTTCATCAATATGCAAGCGTCCTGCCGTATCCAGTATTACGATATCATTTCCATAATCTTTGGCGTGTTTGACAGCCTTCTCTGCAATCGTGACGGGATTTTCCTGTCCCATCTCAAATACAGACACGCCTGCCTGATTTCCTACGACTTTCAACTGTTCGATAGCAGCAGGTCTGTATATATCACACGCTGCAAGCAACGGTCTGTGTCCCTGTCTTTTAAGCATTTTACCCAGCTTTGCACTGTGCGTCGTTTTACCCGAACCCTGCAAACCGCACATCATGATGACTGTAGGCGGCTTCCCTGCAAAATTGATTCTCGTTTCTTCCGAACCCATCAGTGCCGTGAGTTCTTCATTCACTATCTTGATAACCATTTGTGCAGGCGTAAGACTCTCCATAACATCTGCACCTATTGCACGTTCCGTGACCTTGCCCGTGAAGTCCTTGGCAACCTTGTAGTTAACGTCCGCTTCCAAAAGGGCAAGCCTTACTTCACGCATAGCATCCTTTACGTCACTTTCCGTCAGCTTTCCTTTATTCCTCAGTTTCTTGAAAGCTGCACTGAGTTTTTCCGACAATCCCTCAAATGCCATCTCTCACACCCCTTTATCAATTCATTATGATTTCATCAAGTTTGTCGAGCTCTTTCAATATCTTCTTTATACTTTCATTGATGATGTCCGAACGATATATTTTCATGTTTTTCCCATCTATGATATCAATATTTCTGCGTATCTGCTCAAGGCTGTTTTTTAATCTCTCGGATTTCTTCATCAATCCCAATTTTTCTTCCGCTTCAAGAAGTATCGTTTCACTGCGTTTGATACTGTCACGAACACCCTGTCTGGAAATCCCCGTATTTTCGGCTATCTCTCCAAGCGACAGGTCATCATCATAATAATACTCTACCGTTTCACGCTGTTTATCTGTCAGCAGCATTCCGTAATAATCAAGAAGTGCCGATATTTCAAGATTTTTCGCCATTTCTTAACCCTCCGTCTGACTGTAAAGCATTATCCTTTACACCTGACACATTATACTATACCCGCACCCCTTTGTCAAGAGAATTTTTGAATTTTATTGACCGACATTCATTTCAATGCTATAATCTAACCAACATCAAATCAGGAAAGGAAATTTGTATGATAAAAATTATGTTTGTATGCCATGGCAATATATGCCGCAGCCCTATGGCTGAATTTATCATGAAAAAAATCGTCAAAGACAACAATATGGAAAATCTGTTTCATATAGAATCTTCCGCCACGTCCACTGAGGAAATCGGAAATCCCGTTTATCCGCCTGCCGGAAGAATCCTTGCCGAACACGGTATCAGCTGCAGCGGCAAGTTTGCCCGTCAGATGACTTTTGCCGACTACAAAAATTTTGACTATATTATCGCCATGGACTATAACAATCTGAGAAATATCGACAGAATTATCGGCTCCGATACCGATAACAAAGTCCATCTGCTCATGTACTATACCGGCAATCAAAGAAGCGTTTCCGATCCGTGGTATACAAGGGATTTTCAGACTGCCTATGACGATATCAATGAAGGCTGCAAAGCTCTTTTTTCACATATTATTACTTCCGATATTGACTAATTCGCCTTTATGTGATAAAATTACTACAACTTAAATTTAACAAGGAGATGTTTTTCAATGAAATTCTACAAAAAAATCATTGCAGCTGCTCTGGCACTTTCTGTTGCAGCAGGTTCATCTTTATGCGTTTCCGCTGCTGAAACCGACAATTTCGATGCAACTCAAAGCCTCCTTTCCAAAATCATCACTCAGGGAAAAACCTATGCACTGCAATTCAAAAAACCTGCAATTACCTTTCACGCCGCTTTTCACATCACCGTCAATGAATTTACCTATGCTATCAATTTCAGTATCAGAAACGGACTTACAGCAACACTCGTTGCCTATTCCGGAAACGATACCGAAATAACTGTACCTGAATTTGTCGGCAAGAAAATCCCCGTCACGAAAATCTATTCTTTCGGTGAACTTGATGAAGATTACCGCTGTTCCATCAAAACTCTCAATCTTCCCAAAACAATAAAATCTCTTTCCGGCTCGGATGTCTTTGACCTTTTCGGTCTTGAAAACATCAATGTTTCTCCCGAAAATCCCTATATCACTTCCGTGGACGGCGTTGTTTTCAGCAAAGACCTTTCCGAACTGCTGGCACTCCCCTCTGCAAGAACTTCCTATGACATTCCCGATGAAGTCACTTCTATCGGTAATTATGCCTGCTATGCTTCTTCCCTTGAAAGTGTCACTTTCCCCGAAAATCTCCTTACTATAGGCAAATACGCTTTCTTCTCATCGCCTGCACTGAAAGAAATCCATCTCCCTCAGTCTACTCAAACTATCGGTGACTATGCATTTGCACATTGTGTGAATCTTCAGAATGCAGTCGTGCCCTTTGAAACCGACCTTTATTACAGCAAAGTTTTTGAAGAAACTGCCGATTGTTTTATTGCCGTTTCCGCTGATACAATCCATCTTGGTGAAGATGTCATTATACGCACTCATGAAAAAGATGACGGCTCAACATACGCATTTTACTCAAAACATTCTTCCGATACCAAATGGCATACTCAACAAACTTTCAACGATATGAACATTGCCGTTATCACTCCTAAAAAAACCGGTGACTATCGCATTTGTGCCAAAATAAAAAATCCTGACGGAACGATTGTCAAAAATTATTGCACTATCACTGTAATACCTTGATTTTTTCACTTTTTTATAAAAACTGCTGTATGCCTCTCAAAAACATACAGCAGTTTTTGTCTATTTTCAGACTTGATATTTTTTTTAAAAAGTTTTAAAATTATAGTGACTTTTAACTATTTTTATGATATAATTATGGAAATTATATTTCATTTTCCTATTTTTGGCATGATTGTTAAAAACTTATTGCCATATTTTACATTTTAAGGTGGTTCAATGACAGAAAAAATTATCAATATTGACCGTATGGAACAGGCCGTTGCACTTTTCGGCACCTTTGACGAAAACATCAGACTAATCCAAAATGAATACATGGTTTCTGTAGTCTGCCGTGATTCCGAACTCAAAATTTCAGGCGAAATTGAAAATGTCGCCAAAGCCGTCAAAGTGATTGAAAGCCTGCTCGGACTCATCAACAGAGGCGAAGCTCTCAGCGACCAGAATGTCCGTTACTGTATGTCCCTTGTCAATGAAGGCAATGAACAGCGTATCGAACAGATTGCAGGTGACTGTATATGCATTACTTCCCGTGGAAAGCCCCTCAAGCCCAAAACCATCGGTCAGAAAACCTACTGCAACGCTATCAAAAACAATACCGTCACTTTCGGTGTCGGTCCTGCCGGTACAGGCAAAACCTATCTTGCCGTTGCCATGGCTGTTACAGCCTTTCGTGCAAGGGAAGTCAATCGCATTATTCTTACCCGTCCCGCCGTGGAAGCCGGTGAAAAACTCGGTTTTCTCCCCGGTGACCTGCAAAGCAAAGTCGATCCCTATTTACGTCCCCTTTATGACGCTCTCTTTGATATGCTCGGTGCAGAAACCTATCAGAAATACGTCGAAAAAGGCAATATTGAAGTAGCTCCCCTCGCCTATATGCGTGGACGTACCCTTGACGACAGCTTTATCATTCTCGATGAAGCTCAGAATACTACCCGTGAACAAATGAAAATGTTTCTGACACGTCTTGGGTTTAACTCCAAAATGGTCATTACAGGCGATATCACTCAGATTGACCTGCCTAACGGTGTACGCTCGGGACTCAAAGATGCCATTCGCATACTTAAAGGCATCAATGACATTGATATTGTCATGTTCTCTGCAAAGGACGTTGTTCGTCATAAACTCGTACAGGATATTATAAAAGCCTATGACAATTCATCTCACAGCTGATTTGTCTTTTGAATATTTTCTCAGAAAGGATTGTTAATTATGGATAAAATCAAGGTTATTATCACTAACAAACAGAAAGATGTCAAAATCCCCACAGGTCTCAGAATGCTTATCAGACGCTGCTGTAATGCCGTTCTTAAAATGGAAAATTTTGAAGGTTCCGTTGAAGTCAGCGTTACTCTCGTCAATAACAAACAAATCAGGGAAATCAACTCCATTTACAGAAATATCGACAAGGTGACAGATGTTCTTTCTTTCCCCATGGGCGAAAACGGCAAATATGACACTGATCCCGCCAATGGTGCCAAAATCCTCGGTGACATTGTTATCTCCATGGAAATGGCTATCGAACAGGCTGACCGCTTCGGTCATTCTCTCCAGCGTGAAGTTGGTTATCTTACCGCTCATTCCATGCTCCATCTGCTCGGCTATGACCATGAGGACAATGGTATACAGCGTATCCGTATGCGTGAAAAAGAAGAAAAAGTCATGACTTTGCTTGGTCTGCCCAGTTCATCAAGCTATGTGATGGATGACGAGGGCTGATTTCATGGCTTTTCTTCGCAGTTTCAAATTTGCTTTCTGCGGAATCATACACTGCTTAAAAAACGAGCGAAACATGAGATTTCATACAGTCGCTGCACTGTATGTTCTCGTTTTTGCACGTTTTTTTGATTTTTCAAAAGAAGATTATATTCTCCTCTTACTTACAATAGGCGGTGTCATGTCTGCCGAACTGTTCAATACATCTGTTGAAAACCTCTCTGACAAGGTTTCAAAAGAATTTCACCCTCTTATCAAAGCCGCAAAGGACTGTGCCGCAGGTGCTGTACTTGTTCTTGCAATTTTTGCCGCTGTTATCGGTATTATTCTCTTCGGGAATATTAACGGCATATTATCCATGTATAATTTCTATATCACTCACCCCATCAACCTCTTACTCCTCATTATTTCAGCCGTACTATCCATACTATACATAAAAGGAAGAAGGAAACCATCAAAATGAAAAAAACTGCTTTTATCGCCATTGTCGGCAAACCAAATGTCGGAAAATCTTCCATTCTCAACAGAATCCTTAAACAAAAAATCGCTATCGTTTCATCAAAACCTCAGACTACCCGTACACGAATCATGGGCGTTCTCACTGAAAACAATATTCAGCTTGTTTTCATAGATACCCCCGGTCTGCACAAGCCCCGCAACAGTCTTGACAAATATATGCTCCGTTCCGTCAATGAATCCGTTGCCGGTGTCGATGCCTGCGTCCTTGTTACAGAGGCTGACAAATCTATCTCCCCTGAAGAAATTCAGCTCACAGATAAATTCAAATCCATGGATATCCCTGCCATTCTCGCCATCAACAAAACGGACACTCTCAAAGATAAATCCGTCCTTGCCGCTCAGATATCCGAATTTTCCCGGCTCTATGACTTTGAAAGCGTCGTTCCCTGCTCCGCTCAGACCGGCTCCGGCATTGATGACCTTAAACTTGAACTTGGCAAACTCGCCTATGAAAGCGATTTCATGTTCGATGAAGATACCCTTACCGACCAGCCCGAAAGAGTTATCGCTGCCGAAATGATTCGTGAAAAACTGCTTCGTCTTCTTGACAAGGAAATCCCTCACGGCTCCGCTGTATTCGTGGAACGCATGAAAGAACGTGAAGATTCCGATATCATTGACATCAGTGCCGTTATTTACTGCGAACGTGACTCCCATAAGGGCATCATTATCGGCAAGGGCGGCTCTATGCTGAAAAAAATCGGTTCATACGCCCGTCAGGATATGGAAAAATTCTTTGACTGCAAAATCAATCTTCAAATCTGGGTGAAAGTTAAAGAAGACTGGCGTAACCGTGAAGGTATCCTCCGCTCCCTCGGCTACGATGAAACGGACTTCCAATAAGAGTGAAGTGTTGGGAGTGGAGAGTGAAGTTTTCACATCTTCAAATTATAAATACTTCACTCTCCACTCTCCAAACTCCACTCTGCATTAAAAATTCTCTCCCCTGACATTTTATACGAAATATTTTCATCATATATGGGTATAATATTAACATACATTTATAACAGTGATTATATTTTTTGTAAAATTTCATCAAAGGAGAGTGTCTTTTATGGACGAAAAAACTGCTTGGGAAAATTTCACCTCTTCGGGAAGCGTTGCAGACTATCTCAAATACTGCCAAATCAAAAATGAAATTTCTCAAAATAAAGTGGAAAACATCTCTTCGGGAGGCTTTTATGATCAAAACAGAAGGTCTGATACTCAAAGAACAGAGTGTCGGTGAAAATGATAAACTCGTTACTATCCTTACCAGAACCCATGGCATTATACGATGTTTCAGCAGACGTGCCAAAAAATTTTCTTCCGCTGTTTCCTCCGCCTGTCAGGTAATGACCTATTCCCGTCTTGAAATCTATGAAGGACGGGATAAATACATAATTAACAGTGCCGAAGTCGTCAAAAGCTTTTTTGATGCCTTTGCCGATATCGAAAACCTCGCCCTCGGCTATTATATATGCGAATCCGCTATGAAAATGATACCTGAAAATATGCCTGCCGACGACTATCTGCAGCTTGTTCTTAACTGTCTGTATGCCATATCCATCCGAAAAAAATCCCTCACTCAAATTAAAGCCGTCTTTGAACTGCGTATGATGATTTTGAGCGGTGTATCTCCCAATATCCTTTTCTGCAATGAGTGCGGTGCCTATGAGTCAGAGGACGGCTCCATGTACTTCGATCCTATCGAAAATGTCCTTTACTGCCCTCAATGCTGTTTCCGCTCCGCTGCTTCCAATAAATGCCTTTCCGTTTCCATGGGCTGTATTACTGCCCTGCGTTTCTGCATGACCGCTGAACCTAAAAAAATTCTCTCTTTCTCCCTCTCGCCCTCCTCTATGAAAGACATGGAAAAATTCTCTGAAAGATTCTTTCTTTCACAAAATAATTTCTATTGCAAAACTCTCGACTTTTACAAAAATGTTAAAGGACTTAACTAAAAAAGGAATGAAACTATGAATAAAAATCACAAATCTCTTGAACTCGATAAAATTCTCGATATGCTTGCCGAACAAACTTCTTTTGAAGATGCCAGAAACCTCGCTTTATCCATTGAACCATCTCCCTATCTCTTTGAAGTCAATGAACTTATCACCGAAACTTCCGATGCCCATTCGCTTATCGCCCGTTTCGGTGCTCCCTCTTTCGGCAATCTCCATAATATCAGCAACTCTCTCAGACGTGCAGAGGCAGGGGCTGTCCTGAATCCCCTTGAACTCCTCCGTGCCGCTTATATGTTACAAACTATCCGTTCCGTTTCCGAATGGCGTGACAGGTCTGCCTCCGTTCAGACCGCCCTTGATATGCGTTTCAATGCACTCGTCCCCAACAAGTACCTTGAAACTAAAATCACTTCCGCCATTCTCTCCGAAGATGAAATTGCCGATAATGCTTCCCCTACTCTCCTTTCTATCCGAAAAAAAATTGCTGCCACTTCTTCCAAAATCCGTGAACACCTCGATAAAATTATCCATTCTTCTTCCATGCAGAAATATTTGCAGGAATCCATTGTTACAATGAGAAGCGGCAGATTCGTTATCCCTGTCAAAGCGGAATTCCGTTCTGCCGTGGCAGGTCTTGTACATGACACTTCTTCAAGCGGTGCAACTGTCTTTATTGAACCTATGAGCGTTGTCGAAGCCAACAACGATATCCGCATACTCCGCTCCAAAGAACAGGCTGAAATTGAAAGAATCCTTGCCGAACTTTCCGCTGAACTCTCCATTTATGCCGACTCTATCGTACAAAGCTATCAAATGCTGACGGAACTCAATGTCATTTTTGCCAAAGCCCATCTCGCCTACAAAATGAAAGCCTCTGTCCCCGTCATGAACGACATGGGAAAAATCAATCTGAAAAAAGCCCGTCACCCTCTTATCTCTAAAGATAAAGTCGTGCCTACAGATATTCAGCTTGGCATTGATTTCGATACCCTTGTGATTACAGGTCCGAATACGGGCGGCAAGACCGTTTCTCTCAAAACGACAGGTCTGCTTTCCCTCATGGCTATGTGCGGTATGATGATACCTGCCGCTGACAACAGTGAACTTTCCGTCTTTGAAAATATCCTTTCCGATATCGGTGATGAACAAAGCATTGAACAATCCCTTTCGACATTTTCCTCTCACATGGTAAATATTAAATCCATCATTGAAACCGCCAACGACAAAAGCCTGATTCTCATTGATGAACTCGGTGCAGGTACCGATCCCGTTGAAGGTGCCGCTCTTGCCACTGCCATTTTAGAGGCTCTCCGTGCAAAAGGGGCTAAAATCGCCTCTACAACCCATTATGCAGAACTCAAAAGCTATGCACTCGATACACAAGGCGTTGAAAATGCCTGCTGCGAATTTGACGTTGCCACACTTCGCCCTACTTATAAACTGCTCATCGGTATGCCCGGACGTTCCAACGCTTTCGCCATTTCCGAAAGGCTCGGCATTTCCAGAGATATCGTTGACCGTGCCAAACTCCTCGTTTCCCTTGAGGATTCCAAATTTGAATCCGTCGTGCAAAAATTACAGGAAACACAAAGTCAGCTTGATGAAAAAATCAAGGAAACAGAAGATTTGAAACTGCAAATTAAAAATGAACTTGAACTCGCTCAGCAGAAATCCCAACGTACTGAAAAAGAATGTCAGAATCAGCTTGACCTCGCCAAAGCACAAGCCGAAAATATTATTGCAAAAGCCCGTTCACAAGTCTATGGTGTACTTGATGAACTGGAGGCTATCCGCAAGAAAAATGAAGTTTCTCCCGAAGAAAAAGCCAAACTCCGTGCCGATATTCGCAAAATGGAGGAATCTGCCGATCCCGTTCAGAACCGTTCCGATGAAGAATATGAACTCCCCAGACCTCTTGTTGTGGGCGATTCCGTCCTTATATTCGATATCGACAAAAAAGCCGAAGTCCTGGAAGTCGGCAAAGATTCCGCTCTCGTTCAGTCGGGCATTCTCAAAACCCGTGTGCCGCTGAGCAATCTCAGACTTCTCAAAAAGGAAAAGCCTAAAAAACAGACTTCTTCCGTGCGTACCGTCTATAACAATGCCAAAAGTGCCGCAACTGAAATTGATGTGCGTGGTGAAACTGCCATTGATGCCATTATGGCGGTTGACCGTGCCATTGATACCGCTGTTATGCAAAAACTTCATCAAATCACCATCATTCACGGCAAGGGTACAGGCGTTCTCAGAAAGGAAATTCAAAACCATCTCAAAAAACATCCCTCTGTCCGTACATTCCGTTTAGGTGTATTCGGTGAGGGTGATTCCGGCGTTACGATTGCCGAACTTAAATAATTCAAAAGGTTGTGAATCTTACATGAGCAAAACCAAAAAAACAGGCTCTCCACTTCTGAAACTCCTTTTCATTCTTCTTACACTCTGTATTATAGCCGCCGGTATATGTATCTTCCTTGCATCTCAAAATGACAATGAAGACAAATACAATTCCTATCAAAGTGATGAAACTCTTTTATATACCGCTCTCAAAGGTGCCGTTTTCGGTGAGGATTTCCAACTGTCCGAAAATCAGGTCAATACCTTCATAAACAATGAACTCTTTCCCAAAAATAACAGTATCAAAAATTCCGTTGTATTTTTCAATAACGGCATTGCGGAAGTCTATGCAAAAGTTACTTATATGAATCATGATTTCGGGCTTTCCGCAAAAGCCGATATCTCTCTTGATACCGCTTCAGACACTTTTGCCGTCCACCTCTATGATGCCAAACTCGGCAGACTTCCCATTCCCGATTTCATTCTCAAATCCATTCTACAAAAAAATATACCTCAAAATGAAACTATTTTCCCCAAAGATGATATTATCTATATCACTTCCTCCTATAACTTCAATATAGAAGATTTCATTCTCAATCTCACCTTTCAAAAGTTTGATATCGGTGACCATGCCGTGATATGCCGTACCAACAGCCTTGCCGAAAATGCACTTGACGTTCTCAAACAGGCTCTCATGACTCCCGAAGGTCGTGAAAAACTCAAAAATCTTTTCCACTTTGACTTCTCTGAAAAAAGCATTATCGAATTCGGACTGGATAAACTCAAAAATGCCCTTTCCGGCTTAAACGACATAAAAGACAGAATCATTGACAAATTCTCCAATATTTCTATGCAGAACGGTAAAAAATACCGTTCTGCTTTTTAGTTATTGAAAAGTTATTTTCACTGTGATAAAATAATATAGTTGATTTAATCACTACTTCATGATTGGAGAATCGTTTTATGAAACTTCACGGAATTAAGATTCCTCATTTCAAAAATACCGCTGACAGTGTTCCTCAACGTATACCCATTCCCCAAACTGTTACCATTCCCACATCTATGCATATCGGCAAACCTGCCGAAATTCTCGTTAAACGTGGTGACAGTGTGAAAGTCGGTCAGCTGATTGCAAGGGCTGACGGCTTTATCTCTTCCAATATCCATTCCAGCGTTTCCGGAACAGTTCAGAAAATTGAACAGACTGTCACTTCCAACGGTGCAAAAATCCCATGTGCCATCATTGAATCCGATGGAAAACAGGAACTCTATGAAAATATTAAACCGCCTTTTATCAATGACTTTGACGGCTTTATCAATGCCGTGAAAGACAGCGGCGTTGTCGGATTGGGCGGTGCAGGTTTTCCGAGCTTTGCCAAGCTCAAAATAGATGACCTTGCCAGAATAGAAACCGTTGTCATCAATGCCGCCGAATGTGAACCTTACATTACTTCCGATACCCGCACCATGCTTGACAAAACAGACTATATCTACAAAGGCATTTCCGCTGTCAAAAAATATATGAATGTCAAGGATTTCGTGATAGGCATTGAAAAAAACAAGCCCTCTGCCATCGCCAAAATGAAGGAACTGGAACAAAAAGACGAACATATCAGAGTTCATGTCCTCCCCTCCATGTATCCGCAGGGCGGTGAAAAAGTCCTCGTTTACAATACACTGAAAAAAATCATTCCTCAGGGCTGTCTGCCTATCGAAGTCGGTGTCATTGTCATCAATGTGACCACCCTTGCCTTTATCGGTGAATATCTTGAAACGGGTATCCCGCTTGTCGAAAAATGCGTGACGATTGACGGCTCTGCTGTTAAAGAACCTAAAAATGTCATTGCTCCCATCGGTACTCATATCAGTGACCTCATTGAAGGTGCAGGCAGTCTTAAATGTGAACCTGCAAAAGTTCTGTATGGCGGTCCTATGATGGGAATTGCCGTTCCGTCCATGAATGAACCTGTACTCAAAAATACCAATGCCGTTATCTTCATGGATAAAAAAGAAGCTGCCGTTCCGAAAACTACCGCCTGTATCAACTGCGGTGCCTGTATTGCACACTGCCCTTTCCGGCTGGAACCCCGTTCCATTTTCCTTGCCTACAAAGCCGGAAATGTCAGCGACCTTGAAAAACTTTGTGTCGATTTGTGCATGGAATGCGGCTGCTGCTCTTATGTCTGCCCTGCTCATAGACCGCTTGTACAGACAAATAAACTCGCCAAAATAAAACTGCGTGAATACCTCAGCTACAAAAAGGAGATAAATTGAATGGAACATCTTAATGTGTCCGTTTCCCCTCACTTCTTCGGGAAACGTACTACTCAGAATATCATGCTTGATGTCATCATTGCACTCATACCTGCCCTTATCGCCTCCGTTATTATTTTCGGCTGGCGTTCTCTTTTGATAACAGGCGTTTGCACTGCCTGCTGTATACTCTCGGAATACGTCTTTCGCAAAATCTCCAAAAAAGACAATACCATTTCCGATTTGTCCGCTGTCGTGACAGGTCTTTTGCTTGCATTCAACCTCCCTGTCACTATTCCTATATGGCAAGCTATTATCGGCAGCGTTACCGCCATTATTGTCGTAAAACAGCTCTTTGGCGGTATCGGTCAGAATTTCGCCAACCCTGCCGTTACGGCAAGAATTATTATGCTGATTGCCTTCTCCGGCAATATGACCAACTGGACTTTTCCCAAAAATTCCGTTGACGCTCTCTCAGGGGCTACTCCCCTTGCCGCTGCATCGCAAGGACTTTCTTCCAATGTCAATTATATGACTCTTTTCCTTGGCAATCACGGCGGCTGTCTGGGTGAAACCTGTGCATTGGCTATTATTTTGGGCGGCATTTATCTCCTTATCCGAAAAGTCATTACATGGCATATCCCTGTCGCTTTTATATCCACCGTTGCCGCTATGTCCTTTTTATGCGGTAAAGACACTATTTATCAGTTACTTTCGGGCGGTCTTTTGCTTGCCGCTTTCTTCATGGCTACCGATTATTCCACTTCTCCCTCTACTCCTTGGGGCAAAATTATTTTCGGTATCGGCTGCGGTCTTATCACCATTTTAATTCGTTTCTGGGGAAGTCTGCCGGAAGGCGTTTCCTACTCCATTCTCCTGATGAACATTCTCACTCCCTATATCTCCAAATTGACAAGACAAAAACCGCTCGGTGCCGCCGGAGGTGCAAAATGAAAAATATCCTCAAACCTATCATTGTTTTAACGGCAATATGCCTTGTCGTTACTGCACTCCTCGCCTGCGTCAACGGCATCACTTCTCCCATTATCAAAGCCGCTGAAGAAAACGCTGCCGCCCTCGCACGTTCCGAAGTCCTCAAAGAAGCCAAATCTTTTGAAAAACTCGATATATCTCTCCCCGACGGTGCAGCGGATATCTTCAAAGGCAATGACAATTCCGGCTATGTCATCATCACAAAAGCCAAAGGCTATGGCGGTGACATTAAAATCATCTGCGGCATACGTCCCGACGGCTCTATCGAAAATATCAAAACCCTTTCCCATTCCGAAACAAGCGGTATCGGCTCAAAGGCTGCCGACAATAAATCGGGCTACAATCAAAAATACATCGGCAAAAATGCCGATAACTATACAGAAGTTGACACCATTTCCGGTGCTACGATTTCTTCAAAGGCATATAAAAAGGCTGTCGGAATTGCTTTCGACACCCTCAAAGCTGCAAAGGGGGATATAAATGAAAAATCTTGACAACTTCACCAAAGGCATTATTAAAGAAAATCCCGTTTTGGTTTTAGTTCTCGGTACCTGCCCCACTCTTGCGACATCTACAAGCGTTATGAATGCTCTCGGCATGGGGGCTGCCGCCACTGTCGTTCTGATATTCTCCAATATCCTCATTTCAGCACTCAGAAAAGTTATCCCCGATAAAGTCAGAATCCCCTGCTATATCGTTTTGATTGCCGGTCTTGTTACGATTGTTCAAATGCTTGTCAAAGCCTTTGCTCCCGCTCTTGATGAATCTCTCGGCATTTATCTCCCTTTGATTGTCGTCAACTGTATCATTCTCGGACGTGCCGAAATGTTCGCAAGCAAAAATAAAGTCATTGCTTCCGCTCTCGACGGTCTGGGAATGGGTATCGGCTTCACGCTTGCCCTTTTCCTCATGGCTGCCATAAGAGAAATTTTCGGCAACGGCTCTTTCGCCGGAATCCCTCTCCCTGTCCTTGCCGATAACCATATCTCTATTCTGACAATGGCTCCCGGCGGTTTCTTTGTATTCGGTCTGCTTATCGCTGCCGTGAACAAATTCGCCAAACACAAGCCTAAGAAAAAAGAAATGGGCTGCGAGGGCTGTCCTCAGGCGGAAGCCTGCAATAAAATCAAAGAGGAGGCTGCTCAAAAATGACAAATTTCATTATCATTCTCCTTTCGGCTGTCTTTATCAATAACTATGTACTTTCAAAATTTCTCGGTATATGCCCGTTTTTAGGCGTTTCCAAAAAACTTGACTCCGCTGCAGGCATGAGCCTTGCCGTTATCTTCGTCATGCTCATGGCTACTGCCGTTACTTTCCCCATTCAAAAATATCTCCTTGAGCCAAACGGTCTTGAATATCTGCAAACTATCGTTTTCATTCTCGTTATCGCTTCACTCGTTCAGCTTGTTGAAATCGTTCTTAAAAAATATATCCCCTCTCTGCATAAATCCCTTGGGGTATATCTTCCCTTGATTACAACTAACTGTGCCGTTTTAGGTGTCACTATCTTAAACATTGATGCCGGCTATAACTTCGCTGAAGCTATGGTCAATGCACTTGGCAGCGGCTTGGGCTTCTTTCTTGCCATGGTCATGTTCTCGGGTGTACGCTCTACCATGGAAACAAGCGATATTCCCGAAAGCTTCAAGGGCTTGCCTATTACTCTCATTGCCGCCTCTATCACTTCCCTCTCTTTCATGGGATTCGGCGGCATTATTGAAAATCTCTTTGGAGGTGCCTGAATTGTCTGAAATTCTTACGGCTGTTATCCCCGTCGTTATCATTGCCGTGATTTGCGGTGCAATACTCGTTATTGCCTCAAAAATTATGGCTGTCAAAGAAGATGAACGATTCCCTGTGATCCGTGAATGTCTGCCGGGGGCAAACTGCGGTGCCTGCGGTTTCGCCGGCTGTGACGGCTATGCAAAAGCTCTTTGCGAAAATCCTGATACCCCTATCAACTTATGTATCCCCGGTGCCGAAAATGTCGCCAGACAACTCAGTGAACTGCTTGGCGTGGAATTTGCAGACGTTGCCGAACAAATCGCTGTCGTTCACTGTTCAGGTGACTGTGCACATACTCAGGATAAATACATCTATCAGGGCATTGAAAGCTGTGCTGCCGTCAAACTCATGTACGGCGGTAAAGGTGTATGCACCTACGGCTGTCTTGGCTTGGGTGACTGTGCCAAAGCCTGTCCCCATCGTGCCATTTTCGTTAAAGACAATGTAGCTGTCGTCAATCCTGTTGATTGTGTCGGCTGCGGTGTCTGTACCAAAACCTGTCCCAACGGGCTTATCTCTCTCGTGACAGATACCAAAAATGTTGTCGTAACGTGCAGCAACCATGACAAAGGTGCCGTTACAAGAAAATTGTGTTTCAACGGCTGTATCGGCTGCAAAAAATGTGAACGTGTCTGCCCCGAAAAAGCGATCAAAGTCATTGACAATATTGCCGTTATCGACTATACCAAATGCCCCGACTGCAAAGATTTCGGTATCTGTGCCAAAAACTGTACCACCGGCTGTATTAAAATATCCGACCTGCACGGTGTCCATAGTATCAATAAAGAGTGAGTGTTTCACAATATAACAAAAATCCCACCTTTCAAAGCGTGGGATTTTTTATAAGGAGTCGTTTTTATGCCATATTTTCTTGATTTGGATATCCATAATCATACCGTTGAAAGTGCCCGAAAACTCATTACAGGTACTTTGAAAAATCTCTCTCCCGATGTCCGTGAAGTCAACATCATTCACGGCTATCATCAGGGTACTGCCCTGCGTGACATGGTGAGAAAATTCTCCCACCCTAAAATTGAACGCAAAATTCTCGGTCTTAATCAGGGCACTACCACTTTTATTATTAAAAAATCTTAACCTCTTTCATATCTCTTTCTTAACTTCTCCAATGCTTTTTTCTCTATCCTCGATACATACGAACGGGATATTTTCAGCATTTTTGCCACTTCCCGCTGTGCAAGGGCATCTCTGCCGTCCAGTCCGTATCTCAGTTTTATAATCAGTTTTTCCCTCGGTGTCAGGCTTTCATTGATATATTTCGGCAATTTTTCCGTCTGTATCTTTCTGTCCAAATCTTCTACAATACTGTCATCTGTTGCCATGATATCCATCAGTGTCAGGGCATTTCCGTCTGAATCCGAATCTATCTCCTCGTGAATGGATACATCAAGAGAATTCTTCTTCGCACCCCGAAAATACATCAGTATCTCATTCTCGATACATCTCGATGCATAACTCGACAGCTTGATATTTTTATCCGCTTTGAATGTATTGATTGCTTTTATCAGTCCTATTGTGCCGATGGATACCAAATCGTCCTGGTCTGCCCCTGTTCCGTAATATTTTTTCACGATATGTGCAACCAAACGCAAATTATGTTCTACCAGAATATTTCTTGCCTCTATATCTCCATGCCTTGCCAATACAAGATATCTTTCTTCCTCACTTTCAGACAGCGGTTTCGGAAATGCCCCTCCGCCCGTTACATGAAGTATGAACAACAGCGATATTTTACTCAGCAATTCTCCCAGAAATTCAAACATTTTCTTCACCTCGTGAATATCTATGCCGAATTTTTTCCAAATATTATAAATATTTCATATCCCTTTTCATCCACTCCATCAGCAAATCCACGACATATCTTATTTCATTTTCTGTCATTCTCCTGTTCGTCGGGATATTGTGCCATTCATACAGGCATTTCCGACAGCAACAGCCTGTTGCCCTTTGTGCAACATATACAGGATTTCCCCACTGCCTTGTATGCTTATCTTTCTTCGGTGATACTTTTCTCTCCAAATTTTTCCTGACAATATCCTCTGTTTCCTTCCGCATTTCTTCCCGGCTTCTTCCAAGATAATATTTCCGCTCTCTCTGCGTCAGATATATCTCATTGTGAAACGGCGATTTCGACAACTGCAAAAGTATACTATTAAAGGGATTTTCCAAATCATAATCTTCCGATTCATAATACTGCTGTATCTTCGGCTTTCTCCGTTCATGCTTCGGTTCACCAAGGGATTTGAAATTGATTCCCGCTTTTTCCGCTTGTGAAAATTGCTTATCTCTCGGAATATAAAATTCGCTCCCGTCTGCCTGAAAACAAATGTCACATTATGCAGTACACATTGATTCCTTGTATTCACAATCCAGTCATATTCACATACACGGGCATTTTCTCCCGATTCTCCGCCACAACTGACTTTTTCTATCTTTCCGCTTTCAAGATATCGTGAAATATTGATACTTTCCAGCATGGGTTCATGTATGATTTCCCTGTGCTTTATCGGCATTTCCAGAAATACAGGCAATCTTTTATCAGCCATTTCCTGATTTTCACAAGTGCATATCAGCGTCACATTTTCATAGCCCTCTCCCCAGTCCTCCGGCATACATTCCGTCAATCTCTCTATCCGCTTGGTGATAATCTTGAAATCAATATCTCCCCTTTCTTTTATCATATCCCATATCTCACTACGCCATTCATCTGCCTGCTCTATCAGAAAATCCGAACTTAAACATACATATACCGGACTGTCCGAACTTTTCAGCTTGTACTCTCCATACTGATTCTTCTTTATCGGATAATCAAATGCATTGGTCTTTTCAACAATACTGCTGTCCTTTCCGAAAGCCTTGTCCATTCTGTAGACATAGCAATTCATGCACCCTGCACTCACTTTTTTACAGCCATGCCACGGATTCCATACCGACTGCAATTCCCATTTCTCCCCTCACTAACAAAGCCTGTACCGTCTGAACGATACAGGCTTTTCATCATTTACAATCACATTCCCTTGAATTTCTTGTACAGGTTCAATGCCAGAAAGATATTTCCCGTTGCCTTGACCTTGCCCGTTGTGAATGCCTTGAACGGATCAAGCTGCTTACTGAGAAGCATATCCAGCGTCTGCAGCGACATCCTGACGGAAGCATCTGCTTTGGCAGGCTTTTTCTTTTCCAGTATCTTTTTACCGTCTATATATGCCGCATATATATAATGCTCCTGCTTGTCATCCGTAAAACAAATCTCTGCCGAAAAATTCTTGTCTATCTTGGAGAGGTCTGCTCCATTGAATTTTTCCTCAATCATTCTATAGCTTTCTTCAAACGTCATGTCACTACATCCTTTTCATTAAAAATTCTTTATGAAATTATAACATAATTCCTTTTATTTAAAATTCTTATTAAGAATTATTATTCACTATTTCTGACATTTTATACATTTTTTCTCTTTATAAAAAATAATTTTTATTATAAAAAATTCTACTTGACAAATCCAATTTGTTATGCTATAATAATTAAGCACTTGCGGATATGGCGGAATTGGCAGACGCGCATGGTTCAGGTCCATGTGAAAGCAATTTCATGCAGGTTCAAGTCCTGTTATCCGCACCAGTTGTTTCAGTGTCTTACAGTGATGTAGGACAC
Source organism: uncultured Ruminococcus sp. (assembly GCA_902801715.1). Taxonomy (GTDB): domain Bacteria; phylum Bacillota; class Clostridia; order Oscillospirales; family Acutalibacteraceae; genus UBA1213. The sequence goes on from CADCJK010000008.1 coordinate 26,657, forward strand.
TGTTTTTTTATCTCAGTTTAGTTCGCAGAAAAAACGGCTGACGCTTTTTTGACAGACCGTATGCCGCTTAACTTTATGTGATTTGATTTCTGCGTTTCATGACTGAAAATACTTGCTAATTCCAAAATATTATAGTATAATGTATCTGTACAAATTTTTAAAGAAACGGAGAGTGAAATATGGATTTTTTGGAAAAACAGTGTCCTGTCTGCTCCATGAAATTTCAAAAAGATGATGATATAGTCGTATGCCCCAAATGCGGTGCTCCCTATCACAGAGAGTGCTATGACAAAAACGGCAAATGCATTTTCCCTGACCTCCATAAATCAAAACAAAGCTGGCGTGAAGTCTATGACACACCCGAGGAAACTCCCCCCGAAAAACAAGAGGAAAATTCCTTTATCGTGTGCCGGCACTGCGGTGAGAAAAATTCCTCCAATGCCCTGATATGTCATCAGTGCGGTTCTCTGCTGGGACCGTCGGACAATACCGAAAATGACAATGATGAAATGCCCGACAAAATGCCCCCTTTCATCGGAAACAACGGCAGCCCTTTTTTATTCCTTATCGATCCGATGGGCGGCGTTGAAAAAGAGGAAGATTTCAACGGTGTCAGCGGTGCCGAACTTGCAAGATTCGTCAGAGCCAATACCCCTTACTATATGCCCGTATTCAAGAAACTCAAATACCAAAATACCGGCAAATTCAATTTTGCTGCATTTTTTCTTACCGGCGGCTGGTATCTCTACAGAAAACAGTATGTCATGGGAACGATTATCTCAGCTTTATACTTTTCTTTGTCCATATTAAGATATATTATCATGATGTGGTTCACCAATGACCTCTGGAAAGAGGTCTATAATGCGGTTTCCGCTTCCGGTATATCACGCCCCGATTATAATGATGTCGTTTCCTGGGCTTTGTCGCACTGTTCCTCAAGCGAACTTCTGCTGATGACACTTCCCTCTATTATCAGCACCCTCACCTTTATTTTGCAGCTCGTTTGCGGATTCGCTGCAAACAGAAGTTACTATCACCACTGTATTCAAAAGATTTCGGCTATCAAAAAATCAGGCAGTGAAAATATCAATGCTGTCATCTCTGAAAAGGGCGGTGTCAATACCCCTCTCGCATGGTCCATGATGATATGCTATCTTATTGCAGCCTTCGCTTTTTCACTGCTGTAAAATATATTTTAAAGGAGTTTTTTTATGAAAGTTACAAAAGCTGTTATCCCTGCAGCAGGTCTTGGAACAAGAGTCCTGCCTGCCACCAAATCCATGCCCAAAGAAATGCTCCCTATCGTTGATAAACCTGCTATCCAGTATATCGTGGAGGAAGCCGTCAATTCGGGTATCACTGACATTCTTATCATTACCAACAGGGGCAAGGGCATTATTGAAGACCATTTCGACCGCTCGCCCGAACTGGAAGAAAGACTGCTTGCTTCCGGTAAAAAAGATGTATATGATGAAGTCGTTTCCATCTCGAAACTTGCCAATATCTATTTTATCCGTCAGAAAGAAACAAAAGGTCTTGGTCATGCCGTGAACTGTGCAAAATCCTTTGTCGGAAATGAACCTTTTGCGGTTCTCTATGGTGATGATGTTATTATTGGTGAAGATCCCGCTTGTGCACAGCTTATCAGAGCCTATGAAAAATACGGTAAATCCGTTGTCGGCATTAAAGCCGTCCCCGAAAGCGATATTTCAAAATACAGTTCCCTCAAAGTCGATAAACTCGAAGATAATATCTACAGCTGCACAGACATGATTGAAAAACCCAAAACAAAAGAAGAAGTCCTTTCACTGTATTCCATTCTCGGAAGATGTGTGCTCACTCCCGATATATTCGATATCCTTGATAATACGCCTCCCGGAGCAGGCGGTGAAATTCAGCTTACGGATGCCATGAAAACTCTCGCTCAGACTGTCGGCATGACAGGCGTTGACTATACCGGCAAGCGTTATGACATGGGCAATAAATTCGGTATCCTGCAGGCTACTGTTGAAGTCGCTCTCAAAAATCCCCTTTTGGCTGAACCTTTCAAGGCTTATCTGAAAGACCTCGTTACAACTCTTTGATTCAGAAAGGAAATTACTATGGCACAAAATCCTGTCGTTACCATCACCATGCAGAACGGTGATGTCATTAAAGCAGAACTCTATCCCGAAATCGCTCCCAATACCGTCAACAACTTTATCAGCCTTATCAAAAGCGGTTTCTATAACGGTCTTACTTTTCATAGAGTGATCTATAACTTCATGCTGCAGGGCGGCTGTCCCAACGGTACAGGCACCGGCGGTCCCGGTTATCACATCAAAGGCGAATTCACCATGAACGGCTTCAAAAATGACCTCAGACATACAGAAGGCGTTCTTTCCATGGCTCGTACCATGATACCCGATTCCGCAGGCTCGCAGTTCTTCATCATGCATAAAAATGCACCTCATCTTGACGGTCAGTATGCCGCTTTCGGAAAAGTTATGGAAGGCATGGACGTTGTAAACAAAATTGCCGCAACAGACACCAATTTCTCCGACAAGCCCCTTGACCCTCAGATTATGCAGTCCGTTACTGTCGAAACTTTCGGCATCGACTATCCCGAACCCGAAAAAGTCTGACACAATTTCATTGAGAACAGACACGAAAATCTGTTCTCAATATTTTTTAAAGGAAGTGAATTTTTTTCAAAATGAAAGCTTTTATCAGAATTTTAATTGCCATTCCTGCCATATTGTTCCAATTCTGGTGGATGATACTCCTTGCTTTTGTATGGGACGATATTGCAGAACTCGTTGATTTTCTCGTTGCCGTGTATTCTATGATCTTTGTACTCTATATCGTCACCAAACGTGACGAAGGAAGTTATAAAGTACTTTGGCTCATACTGATACTTTCCTTTCCCCTGCCGGGTACATTCCTTTATTCCTGCCTCGGCAATCGGAGAAGTGCCAAGCCTATCCGAAAAAAACTGAACTGTGCCCAGGGTGAAATAGCAGTCTATAAAGACTCCAATCCCGAAGATGTATTCGACAAAGTGGCTGCCGATAATTCCCGTCTGGCTGCTATCCTGAAGCGTACCCAAAAAGAAACAGGTCTTCCCCTTGTCAGAAATGAAAGTGCAAGATATTTTGCCCTTGGCGAAGAAATGCATAAAGTCATGCTCGAAAAACTCAGACAGGCTAAAAAATTCATCTTTGCCGAATACTTTATCGTTGAAAACGGTATCATGTGGGATTCCATGGTGGAAATCATGGAACAGAAAGTGCAGGAAGGCGTTGAAGTTTACTTCATGTATGACGATGTGGGAAGTATCTCCACTTACTCTCACCGAAATGTCAAAGACCTCAAAAGCAGAGGTATTAAATGCCTCAGCTTCAACCCCATTACCGTTATCAGCGGTACGCTCAATTACCGTGACCATCGGAAAATGCTTGTCATTGACGGTGAAATCGCTTTCAGCGGCGGTGTCAATCTCGCTGATGAATACATCAACAAAAAGAAAAAATACGGTCACTGGAAAGATATCGGCTTTTATGTGACGGGGGCTGCCGCTCAGGTCTATTCCCAGATGTTCGTTGAATTCTGGAATGCTTTCTCCAAACCGCAGAATCAGCTTGAAGTCCAAAAATATTTTCCGCCGGTACCCAAAAATATTACCGATTCCGATGACGGTTTTGTGTTATCTTACTTCGATTCACCTGCAAATTTTGAAACTTTCAGCAACGATTTATATATTGACCTGCTCTATCAGGCTGAAAATACGGCATGGTTCTATACTCCCTATCTCATGCTCGGCGACCATCTCCTTGAAGCCTTTGTAAAAGCCGCTGAACGTGGCGTTGATGTCAGAATCATCATGCCCGGCATTCCCGATAAAAAAATCGTTTACAGAATGTCAAGGGGATATTACAGAACTCTCATGGAAGCCGGTGTAAAAATCTATGAATATACCCCCGGTTTCGTTCATGCAAAGGGCTGTATCATTGACGGCAATATCGCCACTGTCGGCACTGTCAATCTCGATTACAGAAGCCTTTATCTCCACTTTGAAAACAATTCCGTTTTCTTCAAATCCGCTATGATAGAAGACATGAAAGCCGATTTCCTCAAAACTCAGTCAAAATCTAC
>CADCJK010000009.1 GCA_902801715.1 uncultured Ruminococcus sp.
AAAAGTTTGATGTTTCAAAAGATATGCTTGAAAAGTCGGATGAATTGGCGGAACAGGGCAAAACACCGATGTTTTTCACGAAAGACGGTGAACTGCTGGGAATCATAGCCGTAGCGGATACGATAAAAGAGGACTCTGCAAAGGCTGTGAAAGAGTTGCGGAATATGGGAATCTATACAGTCATGCTGACGGGAGATAACGAAAAGACGGCAAAGGCAGTGGCAAAGCAGGCAGGAGTTGATGAAGTCATAGCGAATGTCAAGCCTGACGGCAAAGAGGCTGTTATTAAAAAGCTGTCGAAAAAGGGAAAAGTCGGCATGGTTGGCGATGGAATCAATGATGCCCCTGCACTGACGAGGGCAGATGTCGGAATTGCCATTGGTGCAGGTACAGATGTAGCGATAGATGCGGCAGACGTTGTATTGATGAAAAGCCGCTTAAAAGATGTTTCGGCAGCTGTGAGATTGTCAAGGCAGACATACAGAAATATTCTTGAAAATCTCTTTTGGGCATTGATATATAATACGCTTCTGATACCGTTGGCGGCAGGTGTTTATGCACATTGGGGAATCGGCATGACACCGATGTTTGGTGCATTGGCAATGAGTTTATCAAGTGTATTTGTTGTAACGAATGCGTTAAGATTGAATTTCTTCAGACTGTTTGATGAAAAACGTGATAAAAAAATCAAAAATGCAGTTACGGATATATCCGACAGCGGAGATGTTATCAGGAAAATTTATATAGTCAAGGGCATGATGTGTTCTCATTGTGAAATGACGGTGCAGACGGCATTGGAAGAAATTGAGGGTATCACAAGTGTAAAGGCAAGTCATACAGAGGGAAAAGTGTATGCCGAGATGTCAAAGGATATTCCCGAATATATCATAAAAAAATCCGTGAATAGTAAGGGTTATAAATTTGTAAAAACAGTCAAGTGAAATTGGCTGTTTTTTTAATTGTCCATTGAATTTAGTTTGCACAGAAAAATCACAAGTTGAGGATAAATTTCAGGTTGACAAGTACAATGATTTCCTTTATGATATATGTAAAGGGGTTGAAAAAACATGAGTGAACAAAATCATGATATTATCATACATCATGCCGATGACATGGCAAAAGAACTTGTCAAGTTTTCCGAAAGAATCAATTTCAATGAAGAAATGTTTCTGGATATCATACAGGAGAGTATCGCACCGGCAGAAGAATTTTTTGCGGCATATGCGTGTGCAATTATGGAGATAGAAACGAAATTCAAAGTATTGAATGAAATGTTTTCTCTTAAATATGACGGTAATCCGATAGAAAGTATCACATCTCGTGTAAAAGGCTATGACAGCATTATCAGAAAAGTGATTAAGAAAAATATCCCGAGAGATTTGCGGTCGATTCAGGAAAATATACATGATATTGCAGGAGTAAGAGTAATATGTTCATTTGTAGATGATATTTACAGATTGGCAAATTGTCTTTTACAGCAGGACGATATCACACTAATCAGCAAAAAGGATTATATCAAGAATCCGAAACCGAGCGGTTACAGGAGTTTGCATTTGATTATATCCGTACCGATATATCTGGAGAATGAAAAGAAAAATGTCAAAGTTGAGGTGCAGTTGAGGACGATTGCAATGGACTTCTGGGCGAGTCTGGAGCATAAGTTGAAGTATAAAAAGAATTTGCCCGAGGAAAAGAAAGATATGCTTTCACAGGAATTGATTGACTGTGCCAATGCAAGTGCGGAACTGGATCAGCGTATGCAGAATGTGAGGAATATTATTCTGAAAGGCGAATAAAAATGAATGAGTACGGTAATATTGAAAGTCCCGATTACGGTCTTGATCCGAAAGCCGAAACCAAAAGACAGCGGCATATTATTATCATATTTGCCATATTGCTTGTATGCGTGATTTTGGGTGTAATGATTTTCAGTCTTTGGAATGTAGGCGAAGTGAGCCTTGCCAAAAGCTATGTAAAAGAGCATTATGGGGATAAATATGAATATGCAGCGTCGAAGGCAGTCTATACGGGCGGAAATTGTGTCATGTCCCCGAAAGAGAGCGTTACTGTGATATTTCAGGGAAAGGATTTTTCCATGATAACGGTTGTGGTAAAGGACGGCAAAGTTGAGGAAAAGGTTGGATAAATATGAACAGACATAAAATTGAAAATTCGGATATGCGGCAGGAGCCGAAAAAGAAAAGCAAAAAACGCAGATATATTATACTGAGTTCGGTAATTTTTGTTTTGTTGTGTCTGATGTATGTATTGCTGATTTTCAGCGATGCATTTGAAGTGGTTTCAGCGAATATCTATATGCTGTCGAATCATTTCGGAGAGTACAAATATGTATCTTCACAAATTATTTATGATGAAAGCAGTCACGTGAAAGACCATGTGCAGGTGACATTTGACGTTGACTATCCGCCGGGCAGACAGATACTTGTATTGAAAAATATCAAGGTCGTTGACGGCTGGACGCAGTGGCGTTCCATTGGAGAAAACTGAATGGAAGAAACAGACTGATCAGGCACACATGAACTGGTAGCCGGGCTTTTGAAGCAGCAGGACACTGACCTGCGGGACAGCAAAAAAATTGTTGTTCCGCAGGATTTTTTTATCTGAAAGGGAGATGACGGGCATGATTAAAAATGAAAGAAAAAAAGAGGATATTTCAAATGCTTCCGAAATTGCAATGAAAGTTTCCGTTATAAGTATTGTAGGGAATTGTCTGCTGTCGCTGCTGAAATTCCTTGCAGGGATATTTGCACATTCCGGAGCGATGATTTCAGATGCTGTACATTCGGCATCAGATGTATTCAGTACTTTTATTGTAATGATAGGGGTATCCGTTGCAAAGAAAAAGCCCGATAAAGACCACCCTTACGGGCATGAAAGATTTGAATGTGTTGCTTCGATAGTATTGGCAGTAATACTTGCCGCTACAGGTCTTGGAATCGGCATTAAAGGGATAGAAAAAATTTCCTCTGCAGGTACGGAAACTCTTGAGATTCCCGAAACGGCTGCATTGATAGCGGCTGTCGTATCTATCATAGTGAAAGAAGCGATGTTTCAGTATACGAGAATTGCAGCGAAAAAGGTAAATTCAGGTGCATTGATGGCTGACGCATGGCATCACCGTTCAGATGCACTTTCTTCCATAGGGGCATTTATAGGCATTTTCGGTGCCATGTTGGGATTTCCGGTGCTTGACCCGCTGGCAAGTGTTGTAATATGTGTCTTTATTGAAAAGGCGGCAGTCGATATTTTCCGTGATGCGATAGATAAAATGATAGACAAGTCATGTTCGGAAGAAATGCTTGAAAAAATGAAAGCAGTCATTCTGGATACGCCCGAAGTCATGGGAATTGACGAGATAAAGACACGTCTTTTCGGTTCAAGAATATATGTGGAAGTGGAAATCTGCATGGAAAATTCCAAAACGCTGACAGAGGTACACAGTACAGCGGAAAAAGTGCATGATAATATAGAGAAGAATTTCCCGGAAGTGAAACATTGTATGGTGCACGTCAATCCAAGTGAAATTGTGTGATACAGTACTTATTTCAACAAAAAAATATCTCCCCTTGTGATAGAATGATGGCAAGGGGGGATTTTTTATGAAAATCAGTGAAAATGAAGACAGTATTACGGTATATCTCACGGGGGATATCGACCATCATTCAGCAAGGGGTATCAGGGAAGATACAGACGCTGTTGTGCAGATGAAAAAGCCGTCTGTACTGAATCTGGATTTTTCGGGAGTGAATTTCATGGACAGTTCGGGTATCGGCTTTATCATGGGCAGATACAGATTAATGAGTTTGTACGGCGGAGTGGTAAGAGTGGTAAATGTGCCGGAAGGTCTTGCAAAAATGATGAATTTGTCGGGACTGAGTGCATTGGATATTATGGAAAGGCGTGGAGAGAAAATTGAAAGTACAAAATGAAATGAGTATGTCATTTGAAAGCCGTTCATCGAATGAGGGATTTGCGAGATGTGCGGTATCGGCATTTGTCACACAGCTTGACCCGACGATCAGCGAATTGAACGATATCAAGACGGCAGTTTCGGAAGCCGTGACAAATTGCGTTGTACACGCATACAGGAATACAATAGGGAAGATATACATAAATGTGAGGATAAAGGAAAATTTCGTTGTAGTGATAAAAGTCAGGGATACAGGGTGTGGAATAGGTGATGTCAGACAGGCAATGCAGCCGCTTTTCACGACAGCACCGTCTGAAGAAAGGGCAGGCCTGGGCTTTGCCGTTATGCAGAGTTTTATGGATAAAGTGAATGTACGTTCCAAAACGGGAAAGGGTACGACAGTGACATTGGAAAAGAGATTAAGTTGTCGGGTGGGAAATGGCTGAGAGAGAAATTGAGATAAAAGAGAATTTAGGGCTTGTTCATGCCTGTGCCAAGCGTTTCAGGGGCAAGGGAATCGAATATGATGACTTGTATCAGGCAGGGTGCGTGGGACTTGTCAAAGCCGTGGACAATTTCAGGAAAGAGCTGGGATATCAGTTTTCGACCTATGCTGTGCCTGTGATAATAGGTGAGATAAAGAGATTATTTCGTGACGGCGGAGCCGTGAAAGTTTCAAGGGGATTAAAGGAGTTGTCGCTGAAAGTCACGAGAGAGGCACAGAAATTTGAAGCGGAAAACGGCAGGGAACCCACTGTAAAAGAACTTTCGGAAATCATGGACATGGAGCCCGAACAGATTTCAGAGGCATTGACGGTATCCATGCAGCCGATATCGCTCACCATGGCAGATGATGACGGTGACAGTCAGACGGATATTCCCGTACAGTCGCCTGATGAAAGCATTACGGAAATCATGTCACTGAATACAGAAATATCCCGCCTTGATGAAAAGGACAGAAAAATGATAGAGTTAAGATATTTCAAATGCAAAACGCAGTCGGAAACGGCAAAAATGCTGGATATGACACAGGTGCAGGTATCAAGGCGTGAAAAGAAGATACTTTTGTATTTGCGTGAAAGGCTTGCATGAAGAGTGGAGAGTGGAGAGTGGAGTTGTTTTTTCACAGCGGCTTCACTCTCCACTCTTAACTCTCCACGCTCATTCAAAGTGATAGATTCCGCTGATAAAGCCCTGCACAACGTCATCGGCATCACCTTCAAAGCCGCTGTAAAAAGAGATACCCTCGTCATCAAGGGCGGCTTCGGATTCAGGCGATATTTCCCCGCATAAAAGGGCATCGGCTTTGAGAAGAATGAGCATTTCGGAAAGATTTTCCGCACCGAATTTTCCCATGGTACTCATAATTTCGCTGCAAATGACTTCACCGTCATCAATATCATACATTTTGAAAAAGAGAGTGCCGTCAAAGTCACGGGCAATCGTATCGTTATCCATGTCGAAAGATACTGCAAGTTTCATATAAAATCTCCTTTGCATTTTTAGTCAAGTATATCACACGGCTGATAAAAATTCAATTATTTTATTGTCTTGTTTTTTTGATGAAAGTCTGTTATAATATCCCTTGCAAAAAATATAAAGAGGTGCATATCAATGAATGAAAAGGAAATTGCAGAGATTAGAAAAAGGCTGAAACATGACAAGAATAATATTACAAAGCTGTATGGCTGTTATGTCAGTGCCAATAAGGAGATAAAGAATGAATTTGTGCAGACTGTGGGACTGATTCCGCTGGAAACGAATGAAATGCTTTTCAATATCATGAAAAAGACGCTTTCAGGCAGGATAGGCAGAAATCTTCATGATATTTCTTTCAAGACGGAACAGGTCGGAGCAAGTGAGGAACATAAATTGCTGATGACCTTGAGGGATTCCGAATTGCAGAATGAAACGGCAGTGCATGAACTGTATGAAAAGATTGTGAATTCCTATCCGACAGACGAAAATTATCTGATACTTTTAGGCTGTGATACCTATGATTTGCCGAATTTATCGAAAAATGATGAAACAATGGAAGATGATTCGACAGAGGTTTTCAGATATATTATCTGCTGTGTATGTCCGATAAAACTGACAAGGACAATGCTGGGATTTTCCAATGCGGATAATACATTTGGAAGTATCGGAGCGGATAACAGTGTATCAGCCCCCGAAATAGGCTTTATGTTTCCGGCATTTGATGACAGGAGCACGAATATTTACAATGCGGTATATTATACAAAGAGTGCCGATGAAAATTATGAAACGGTAATTGATACGCTTTTCAATACAGAGGTGCTCATGCCTGCGGCTGAACAGAAGGAAACGTTTCAGAGTCTGATTGCGGAAACGGCAGGCGATGACTGCAATTATGAATTGATGCAGAATGTGCATGAGCATATTACAGAAATGATAGCGGAGCATAAAAATGCAAAGGCGGATGAAGATTTGTCGGTAGGCAAGACGGAAATCAAGAAAATTCTGACAGACTGCGGTGTTTCGGAAGATAACATATCGAAATTTGATGAAAACTATGATAACAGTTTCGGAGAAAAGACATCTTTCAATCCGCAGAATATCATTGATGAAAAGAATTTTGAGATAAAGACACCTGATGTTACTATTAAAGTGAAGCCTGATAAAAGTTACCTGTTGGAAACAAAGGTAATTGACGGTGTAAAATATGTGATGGTTCGTGCCGAAGAGGGCGTTGAAGTCAACGGAGTGAAAATCAATATTGCAGAAAACTGATATTTGTTAAGTGAAAAAAATAAATCTTGCTCACAAATGGAATGAGCAGGGTTTATTTTTTTATAAAAAAATTGTATGGTTGCACGAAGTTTAGAATTGTGATTTGTAATAACTGCATAATTTGTGTGAAAAAATCCGTCAAAACGATAAAAATGATTTTTGTGTATTTGTGCAAAAGCAACTACGTTACATAATTTTGAATAAATTGTTATCAAATTATGAACAAAATGCCGACTTTACAAAAAAAAGTTTATGTTATAAAATGGTATCAGAAGAAAAGCGGACTTCATACATGAATTTATTATGAAAGGAAGACTGGTAAAATGAGCGTTTTTTCATCAAAATTCAGACACATCTCGAAAAAAGCAACTGCATGGTCACTGGCAGCTTTAACGGCTGTTGCAGGTATCGGTGCAATGCCCGGTGTTCTCGGTACAGAGGTAAAAGCAGCAGGTACTCTTTCCAACACTGACAGAGGTGTGCTCTTTGCCAACTCAAGAACGGATTTCCGTGATGAATCGATTTATTTTTTGATTACAACAAGATTCTATGACGGCGATCCCTCGAACAATGCAAGAAAAAGTGAAGACAAAAAGGCTCAGAATCCCGAAAACGACCCTTCCTGGAGAGGTGACTTCAAGGGACTCATCGACAAACTGGATTATATAAAGGCTCTCGGATTTACGGCTATATGGATTACTCCTGTTGTAGAGAACGATTCAGGTTATGACTATCACGGATATCATGCATATGATTTCAGTGCCGTTGATAAGAGATATGAATCAAACGGTGTTACCTATCAGACATTGATTGATGCGTGTCATGCAAAGGGCATTAAAGTAATACAGGACGTTGTATTCAATCACTCATGTAACTGGGGTGAAAAGAATCTCCTCAAGCTCGAAAGTGATGTATTCACTGAGAGAAACTCCGTTGTTATGAATGGCAAATATGGTCCGGGCGGTCAGTATACGGATACAGAGAATATCTATCATCATAATGCTTACTGCGGCGGCGGTGACTGGGATAACTTCGAGGCTCAGAGAAAAACGATTGCCGATGACTGTCTTGATTTGAATACAGAGAACCCGAAAGTTTATAATTATCTGGTAGACTGCTATAATAATTATATCAATATGGGTGTTGACGGTTTCCGTGTGGATACTGTAAAGCATATTTCCCGTCTTACACTGAATGCAGCGTTTATCCCTGAGTTCAAAAAGACCGGCGGCGACAATTTCTATATGTTCGGTGAAATTTGTACAAAGGGACATGATGTATGGTATCGTGACGCTCCTCCTATCTCGTGTGCATTCTATACATGGGCTGATGATTCCACATGGCTCGGCAAGTGGAGTACCGACCAGGCAGCCAACAATGACCTTGTGGAAGCACATTACAATGCACATCTTGACACGGGCAGTCAGCCTACCAGTGACAATGCGTTCCTGAAAGGAAATGAATATCATACTCCCGACTATTCCAAGAGATCCGGTCTTGATGCGATAGACTTCCAGATGCACTGGAGTTTCATCAATGCCAACAGTGCATTCAATACGGCTCTTGGTGAAGATAAGTATTTCAACGACTCAACATGGAATGTTGTATATGTAGATTCACACGACTACGGTCCCGATGAATGTCAGACACTCCGTTATAACGGCGGTACAGATGCATGGGCTGAAAACCTTTCACTGATGTTCACATTCAGAGGAATTCCCTGCGTATATTATGGTTCAGAAATAGAATTCCAGGCAGGTAAAGCAATCGATGTAGGTCCGAATCAGCCTTTGGCAAATACAGGACGTGCCTACTACGGCGATAACATCGAGGGTGATATCTCAACAACCGGCTTCACAGTTATTTCAGCGGAAAGCGGTGCTGTCAAAGATACTCTTGATAAGCCTCTTTCACAGCATATCATGAGACTCAACAGAATCAGACAATCCGTTCCCGCACTCCGTAAAGGACAGTATTCAACAGAGGGCTGCTCGGGTAATATCGCTTTCAAGAGAAGATATACAGACAGCTCCACAGACAGCTTTGCGTGTGTTGCCATCTCGGGTGACGCTACATTCTCAGGAATTCCCAACGGTACATACGTTGACGCTGTAACAGGCGATACACAGACAGTATCAGGCGGTACTCTGACAGCGAAAGTTTCCGGCAAAGGCAATATGAAAGTATATGTACTCAGCACATCAAAGACTCCCGCTCCCGGACGTGTTATCAAAAACGGCACTTATCTTAATGACGGTGGTTCTGCAGAACTGATCGGCATTGAAGAAGGCGGCGACGTAGTAGATACTATCGAGGTAAATAGTATTACTCTTGATAAGCCTTCTGTAACAGTAAAGACAAATGAAAGCGTAAAAGTGACAGCTACTGTTACTCCTTCCAATGCTACAGACAAAACAGTGAAATGGACATCAAGCAATACAAGTGTTGCAAAAGTTTCCAACGGCACTATCACAGGTGTTGCAAAGGGTTCTGCAACCATCACGGCAACGACAAACAACGGCAAAACAGCTACTGTAAACGTTACCGTTGAACAGGGTACTGTAACGGTTATCCAGCCGACAGGCGTTACCCTTTCTCCGACAAGTCTTTCCATTGACAAGGGCAAGACAGGCACTCTCACAGCAACGGTTGCACCGTCAAATGCAACGGATAAGACAGTCACATGGACATCAAGCAATGCAAGTGTTGCAAAAGTTTCAAACGGTACAGTAACAGGTGTTGCAGCAGGTACGGCAACGATTACGGCAACAACTTCCAACGGCAAGACCGCAACAGCGACTGTAACAGTTAAGGACGTAAGCGGCGGAGATGGTCCGACTACTTATATAGACAACGGTGTTTACTTCAAGAAGCCGACAGGCTGGGGTTCAACGATTAATATTTATGCATATTCCGGTGCAAGTTCGGAAATTGCAGGCAAATGGCCGGGCACAGCCATGAAAGATGTAGGCAACGGCTATTACGCTTATGAATTCACATCAACTGCAACAGATACAAAAGTTATCTTCAATGACGGCAGCAATCAGGTACCCGGTTCACAGCAGCCCGGATTTGCATTCCAGAACAAAGGTCTTTATACAAGCGATGGTTTTGTCAAGGTGATTGAGCCGGTACAGAGTGTTGAAGTAACGTCTGTTTCCGTAAGCCCGACGTCGGCAAGTATCAAAGTAGGTGCAACAAAGGCATTCACGGCAACGGTTTCACCGTCAAATGCAACTGACCAGAGCATTACATGGAGTTCCAGCAATACAAGCGTTGCAACTGTTTCCAACGGCACAGTAAAGGGCATTAAAGCAGGTACAGCGACAATTACAGCAAAAACTTCCAACGGCAAGACCGCAACAGCGACTATTACTGTAACAAGCAGTACACCTCTTACAAACAATTCAAAGATTTCTTCAACCACTGTAACTCTCGGAAAGTCCATAACTCTGACGGGTGCAGCTTCGGGCGGTACATCTCCCTATACTTATGCTTACTACTATAAAAAGTCCTCACAGAGCAGTTGGACTACTGTAAAGGATTTCAGCAGTACAACATCTGTTTCAATAACACCTGCAAGTGCAACGACTTATGATGTATGTATCAAAGTCAAAGACAAAACAGGTACTGTTGAAAAGAAATATTTTAAACTTACAATGGCACCCGCTTCTCTCACAATGAAAATTTCCGCCACAACTATCAATCTTGGTGAAAGCGTTACGGCAAGTGTATCGGGCAGTAATTTGAGCGGATATAAATTCGCATACTATTACAAGCAGACTTCACAGTCAAGTTGGACTACTGCAAAAGATTTCAGTACAACAAAATCAGTTGCCATTACACCCAAAAAAGCTACGACTTATGAAATCTGTATCAAGGCGAAAGATTCAACAGGAGCTATTACAAAGAAATATTTCAATGTAAGTGTTGTACAGGGCTTGACGAATACTTCAACGGTTTCTGCGAACAAAATCAACCTTGGCAAAACCGTAACTGTTACGGCTTCAGGTACAGGCGGTACGGGCTATTATCAGTTTGCAGTGTATTACAAAAAGAAAAGCGAATCCACATGGACAAAGGTACAGGATTTCGGTGCCAATGAAACAATCAAGATTACTCCGAAAACAGCCACCCAATATGACATATGTGCAAAAGTCAAGGACAGCAACGGTGATATTGCCAAAAAATACTTTGTTGTAGAAGTTGTCGAGGCACCTCTCACCAATACTTCGACGATTTCGGCAACGACTATCAAAGTCGGTAATTCCATCACGGCAAAGGGTTCGGCAACAGGCGGTACAGCTCCTTACAAGTATGCATACTATTACAAACAGCGGAGTCAGTCCACATGGACGATTGCAAAGGATTTCTCTACGACTACATCTGTCAGTATCAAGCCTGCGAAGGTGACAACTTATGATGTATGTATCAAAGTAAAGGACGCTAAAGACACTGTTGAGAAACTGTACTTTGTTGTCACTGTAAAATCGACGGTAACGAACAATTCTACAGTAAGTGCGACAAGCGTTACAAAGGGCAATACAGTTACAGTGAAGTTTGCTGCAACAGGCGGCACATCTCCCTATACTTATAAAGTGGACAGAATGTTGGTCGGCAGTGCAGATGGCTGGACATCTATCTCGAATACTTCCACTACTTCCAAAGCAGTGAAAATTCCTACAGCTGATACTTATAAAATCAGAGTAACAGCTACTGACAGCAAGGGCATGAGTGATGTGAAGTATTTCACGGTAACGGGCAAATAATCGCATATAACTTTTATATGAATACCTTCTGAATTTTGGATATCCGTACAGGAGATTAAAAAATCCTGTACGGGTATTCTGTTTTTTTGGTTGAAAGAAATTTTGACTTGTGATATAATAAACAGCGGTGATGTTTGTGCAAAAAGGAGATATCAAAATCATAACGGCAAAAGCCGAAGAAATCAGAATCAATCAGAATGAACTGGCATTAAGGCTGAAAACCGGCAGGGAATATGAAAGTGAACTGCTTGAAAAATGCCGTAAGCGATTCAATGAAACCGTCAGCTACAGATGTGCCTGTATACGAATACCGGTTGACTTGTCAGAGGAAAATGTGTGTAAATTCGATTTTGCACAGGTACATAGTAAAAATCTGTATCGGAATTTGCAGGGCTGCAAAGAGGTGTTTGTATTGGCTGTCACAACGGGGATAGCCGTTGACAGACTTCTGGCAAGGCTGAATATCACTTCACAGGCAGAACATTTTGTCACAGACGGACTTTCCTCGGCAGCAATAGAGAGTTTTTGCGACTATGTATCGGACATTTTAAGTGAAAATTTAAAATGTGCCAGCCGTTTCAGTGCAGGCTACGGGGATTTTTCGATTGAATTTCAAAAGCCGCTTTTGGAAAGATTAAGTGCTGCCGAAACTTTGGGAATCACACTTAATTCCGCATATTTAATGACACCTGTCAAATCTATAACAGCGATAATGGGGATAAAGCTATGAAAAATATAAGAGAACTGATAAAAGAAAAAAGAGTATACTTTGACGGCGGAACAGGCACTGTCCTGCAGAAAAAGGGCTTGCAGCCGGGTGAAGCCCCTGAAACATGGAATATCACTCAGCCGCATAAGATAGTGACTCTGCATAAATCGTATTTAAAGGCAGGGGCGAATATTTTAAAAACAAATACCTTTGGCGTGAACAGGACGAAATTCCTGAATTATGCGGAACTGATTAGAAAGGGCATTGAATGTGCGAAAAAAGCCGTTGAAGAAGTCGGTGAAAGTGAAAAATACATAGCCTTTGACATGGGACCTACGGGAAAGCTGTTGGAGCCTTTGGGGGATTTGGCATTTGAAGAAGCTGTTTCTATCTTTGCGGATAACGTGAAAGCTGCGGCAGAATGTGGTGCAGATTTGATTCTGATAGAAACCATGAACGACAGCTATGAAACAAAGGCGGCAGTTTTGGCAGCGAAAGAAAATTGTGATTTGCCGATATTCGTCACAAATGTGTATGACGGTACGGGGAAATTGATGACAGGTGCCAATCCTGCGGCAATGATAGCCATGCTGGAGGGCTTGGGAGTCGATGCACTTGGAATGAACTGTTCACTCGGTCCCGATAAAATGCTTGAAATCATAGATGAATTTGCAAAATATTCATCAGTGCCGATAATAGTGAATCCAAATGCAGGCTTGCCCGAAGTCGTTGACGGTGAAACGGTTTTCAATATCGGGGCAGAGGAATTTTCCGATTATATGGTACAGTTGGCAGAGCATGGGGCAAGTATATTGGGTGGCTGCTGCGGTACAACGCCTGAATTTATCAAAAAGACGATTGAAAAAACAAAATCCATGCCGTATGAATGTCCGACATATAAAGATATTACCATGGTATCTTCCTATACTCATTCCGTGATAGTGGATAAAAACCCGATTCTGATAGGTGAAAGAATCAATCCGACAGGCAAGCCGAAATTAAAGGAGGCTTTGCGTACAGGGGATTTGAATTACGTCTTGAATGAGGCGGTCAGACAGGCGGATAAAAATGTACATATACTTGATGTAAACGTAGGCTTGCCTGAGATAGATGAAACGGAAATGATGAAAAAATGCATATCGGGCATACAGGCAGTTACAGATTTGCCCTTGCAGATAGATTCCACGAAATTTGAAACGCTGGAACAGGCTATGCGAATCTATAACGGAAAGCCGTTGGTGAATTCCGTGAACGGAACGGAGGAAAGCCTGAAAAATGTTTTGCCGATTGTGCAGAAATACGGCGGTGGATTGATAGCCTTAACGATAGATGAAAAGGGTATTCCCGACAATGCACCCGACAGAGCGAAAATTGCCGAAAAGATTATTGCAAGGGCGGCAGAATACGGTATTTCAAAAAGAGAGATAATTGTTGACCCGTTGGCATTGACGATATCATCAAATCCCGAAAGTGCCGTTGTGACATTGGAAAGTATCAGATTGATAAGGGCATTGGGCGTTAAGACAAGTTTAGGCATATCGAATATATCCTTTGGATTGCCGCAGAGAAATCTTGTGACAAGCACATTTTATGCCAATGCCTTGCAAAGCGGCTTGAATTGTGCGATAATGAATCCCTTTGCCGAGGAAATGATGAATGTGTATTATGCATACAGGGCATTGAATTGTCTGGATACAGGATGTGTGGATTATATCAATTATGCGTCAGCCATTCAGGGAGTTGCCAAAACAGATGTGAAATCGGAAGAAACGCTTCATGTATGCATTGTGAAAGGCTTGAAAGAGGGTGCAGTCACTCAGACGAAAAAGCTGTTGGAAAGCATTTCACCGCTTGATGTGATCAATAAACATATCGTGCCCGCATTGAATGAGATAGGTACGGCTTTTGAACAGAAAAAGGCATATTTGCCGCAGCTTTTGATGAGTGCGGAAACGGCTTCCCTGTCGTTTGAAGAAGTGAAAAAGAAAATCCCAAAAGACCAGACAGATACAAGTAAAGCGATTGTTTTGGCAACGGTCAAGGGAGATATCCATGATATAGGTAAAAATATCGTGAAAGTTTTGATGGAGAGTTACGGATTCACAGTGTATGATTTGGGCAGAGATGTGCCGCCTGAAAAGATATTGGAATGTGCATTGGAGCATAACTGTAAATTGGTGGGATTGAGTGCCCTGATGACAACGACAGTGCCGTCAATGGCAGAAACGATAAAATTACTGAATAAAACGGATAAGTCTATTGTGACAATGGTAGGCGGAGCGGTTCTGAATCAGGAATACGCTGATATGATAGGGGCTGACTTTTACGGTGCAGACGCTATGGACAGTGTGAGATTTGCGGAAAAATTTTATGCAGGCTGAATTTTTGCAGAGAGATTTTCATAAACATTTAGAAAAATATATTGGAGAAAATGTTTATGAAAAAAATTATCGTTTCAAGTCCGTTGAAAGTGAGAATGAGATTCAGGGACAGTTGGATATTGATGATATTCTGCATGGTGCTTTTCACGGGTATCGTATGCGGAGCGATTTCGGGCAGAAATGCCGACAGTGACATGATGAAAAAACTGGATTTTATTTTTCAGACAAACTATCATGTCAGATGTTCACAGGGGATATTGTCGGCATTTGTATCATCATTCGGTTCATCAGTGATATTTCTGGCAGTGATATTTTTATTGGGACTGTCACTATGGGGCGGATTTTTCGCATGGGTGATACCGTTTTTCAAAGGCTACGGCTATGGCTTGTCAGTAGGATATTTATATAGTGTATATGGCTTTTACGGAGTGGGATATAACTTATTGATAATATTACCCGGTGCATTTTTATCGGCATTGGTGATAGCAGGGGCGGCAAGGGAAGCTATGCGAAATTCCGCAAAATTGACAGGCTTTTTCATAAAAAGTGAAGTGAAAGACGATTTGCATATACAGATGGGGCAATATATGAAAATCATGCTGTTAATGCTGGGATTATGTGCGGTATCGGGAATACTTGATACGGTTCTGGGAATGTGTTTTTCATGGATATTCAAATTTTGAAGATAAAAGGAATGTGATATCAAAAATGGCTCAGGGAAAGAGAAAATACGGCTTGACGGATTTTTTGACAAGCTATATGGAAAATATCGGAAAAATCACTTTGGCGAATCTGTTTTACTGCATACCGTTGGTGATATTTCTGGGTGTGGCAATGCTGATATTCAAGTTTATGGGGGAAATGAATCCGTTTGCATTGTCGGTGATAATTCCCTTAATGTCACCGTTTTTGTCAGGCTTGATGTATATCAGCCGAAAACTGACGGTTAAAAAAGCCGTTCAGCCGTATAAAGATTTTATCAGGGGAATCAAGGAAAACTGGAAATTTTTCACGGTAAACGGAATCATTTCATATATAGTGGCATTGGGGTTGTATATTGCATTTGCATTTTTCCGTGAAAATCTGGATAAACCGTATATCATACTTTTCATAGTGCTGAGTGCACTGATGGGATTATTTTTCTTGTTCATGGAATTTTCGCTTGTGACGATGGCGGTGAGTGTAGAGCTGAAAGTGAGTGAACTGCTGAAAAATTCCGTTATGTTGGTAGCAGGCGGGATATTGCAGCATTTGAAAACGCTTGTAACGCTATTGTTTATCATAGCAGTAGTGACATCTGTTTTGCTGATGTCGAATAACTGGATCATATTTTTTATCGTGCTTGGTGTGATAACGGTATTGTTTTTGCCTGTGCTGGTTTCATATATATGTGTATATAATGCGTATCAGACAGTTGACAAAATCGTGATACAGCCCTATGCAGAGGAACGAAAAAAAGCTCAGATGAAAAAGGAAATTGCCGAAAATGAAAAAAGCGTCACGATAGAGGAACTGGAAATGCTTTCAAAAGGCGATAAAGAGGAATATGTTTCACTCAGGGGCAGCATGGTGAAAAGAAATACTGTCATAAAAATGCTCGAAACAAAGAAAAAAATGCAAAACGATATTGACGATATTTGAACAATCGACTATAATAAAGGTATAACGAAATCATTTTAAAACGGAGGTAAAATGATATGGAGAATATGGGAAACGTATTTGAAGTGAAAGATATCGAGAGCTTTGAAGCGAAGCTTGCTCAGGTGAAGGAGGCACAGAAAAAATTTGCGGAATATTCACAGGAACAGGTCGATAAAATTTTCAAGGCGGCAGCGATAGCGGCTAATATGGCTCGTATACCGCTTGCAAAAATGGCTGTCGAAGAAACAGGCATGGGTGTTGTTGAAGATAAAGTTATCAAGAATCACTATGCCGCTGAATATATCTATAACAAGTATAAAGACACAAAAACTTGCGGTGTGATAAGCCGTGACACAGCATTCGGCTTGACGGAAATAGCAGAGCCTATCGGAATCATCGGTGCAGTTATCCCGACGACAAATCCGACTTCAACGGCAATTTTCAAGGCTTTGATATGTCTTAAAACAAGGAATGGTATTATTATCAGTCCTCACCCCCGTGCAAAGAAATCCACGATTGCGGCGGCTAAAATCGTTCTGGAAGCGGCAGTAAAAGCCGGTGCACCGGAAAATATCATAGGCTGGATAGATGTACCGTCACTGGAACTGACAAATGCCCTTATGAGAAATTCTGATACGATTCTGGCAACAGGCGGTCCCGGCATGGTGAAATCAGCGTATTCATCGGGTAAGCCTGCACTGGGCGTTGGTGCAGGAAATACACCTGTTATCATAGACAGTACAGCTGATATCAAAGTGGCAGTAAGTTCTATCATTCATTCAAAGACATTTGACAACGGCATGATTTGTGCCTCTGAACAGAGTGTGACTGTTTTGGCAGATATCTATGATGAAGTCAAGAAAGAATTTGCCGCAAGGGGCTGTTATTTCCTTAAAGATGATGAACTTGATAAAGTCAGAAAGACGATTTTGATAAACGGTTCACTCAATGCAAGGATTGTCGGACAGTCGGCATATAAAATCGCACAGTTGGCAGGCGTGGAAGTTCCCGAAAAGACAAAAGTGCTTATCGGTGAAGTGGAAAGCGTTGATATCAGCGAAGAATTTGCACATGAAAAATTGTCACCCGTTTTGGGTATGTATAAAGCGGAAACCTTTGATGAAGCATTGGCAAAAGCGGCACAGTTGGTTGCAGACGGCGGTTACGGTCATACAGCGTCACTTTTCATACACCCTGCACAGAAAGAGAAAATTGAAAAGCATTATCACGCTATGAAAACTTGCCGTATTGTAATAAACACACCGTCATCACATGGCGGTATCGGTGATTTGTATAACTTTGCACTTGTTCCGTCAATGACATTGGGCTGCGGTTCATGGGGCGGCAATTCCGTTTCGGAAAATGTCGGTGTCAAACATCTCCTGAATATCAAGAAAGTTGCGGAACGCCGTGAAAATATGCTTTGGTTCAGGACTCCTCAGAAAGTTTATTTCAAAAAAGGCTGTATGCCGATAGCACTTAATGAACTGGGCGACATGGGCAAGAAAAAGGCATTTATCGTAACAGACAGCTTTTTGTATAAAAATGGCTATGTAAAGCCGATTGAAACAAAGTTGGATGAATTGGGAATTCAGCATACTTGTTTCTATAATGTGCAGCCCGACCCGACACTTGCGTCTGCAAAAGAAGGTGCAGAGGCTATGAAACTGTTTGAACCTGATGTGATTATTGCATTGGGCGGCGGTTCAGCTATGGACGCAGGCAAAATCATGTGGGTACTCTACGAACATCCCGAAACAGATTTCATGGATATGGCGATGCGTTTCATGGATATCAGAAAGAGAATATGTCCTTTCCCGAAGATGGGCGAAAAAGCCTATTTTGTAGCTGTACCGACTTCATCGGGCACAGGTTCGGAAGTAACGCCTTTTGCCGTTATCACAGATGAAACGACTAATATCAAATATCCGTTGGCAGACTATGAACTTTTGCCGAATATGGCGATAGTTGATGCCGATAACATGATGAATCAGCCGAAGGGCTTGACAAGTGCATCAGGCATTGACGCACTGACACACGCTTTGGAAGCATACGCATCAATCATGGCAACGGAATATACAGACGGATTGGCTTTGCAGGCTATGAATAGTATATTTGCATACTTGCCGTCAGCGTATGAGAACGGTGCGAATGATCCGATTGCAAGAGAGAAGATGGCAACAGCCTCTACAATGGCGGGTATGGCATTCTCAAACGCATTTTTGGGAGTATGTCATTCCATGGCACACAAACTGGGTGCTTATCATCATATTGCACACGGTGTTGCCAATGCATTGCTTATCACTTATATCATGAGATATAATGCCGAGCCCGTACCGCCCAAAATGGGAACATTCTCACAGTATCCGTATCCGCATACTCTTGAAAGATATTGCGAATGTGCAAGATTTTTGGGCATTGTCGGCAAAGATGACAATGAAACGCTTGATTTGTTCATTGAGAAGATAGAGGAACTCAAAGAGCGTTGCGGAATCAAAAAGACGATTGCGGATTATGGAGTTAAAGAGGAAGATTTCCTTGCAAGCCTTGATGAAATGGTTGAAAATGCATTTGATGACCAGTGCACAGGAGCGAATCCAAGATATCCGCTGATGTCGGAGATAAAGGAGATTTATCTGAAAGCGTACTATGGAAATTGATGGAGGAGAGAAAATGTCCTGTATCAGTTTACCGAAGAAGATATATTTCAAAGAGGGCAGTTTGCCAGTTGCCCTTGACGAGCTGAAAGGCATGAAAAGGGCATTTCTGACAGGCATTTGTGAGCCTGTCGAAAAAAAACTTGACGAATTGGGTATACAGCATACAAGCTATTTCGGCACAGGTGAAAATCTGCTTGAAGAAATCAAGCTGTTTGAGCCTGATGTTATCATAGAGATAGGCGAAAAGTGTATAATTGATTATAAAGCCTGTAAAATAGCCGTTGATGTAATGGATATGTCAGCGGATATGGTAATTATTAACAGGTCGGAGAACCTGCCCGATTTAGGAATTGATTTTGAATAATAGAAAAGACACTGTGCAGAATTGTGCAGTGTCTTTTTGATGAAAGGTGATTTTATGATATGCAGATTGTGTCCGAGAGAGTGCGGAGCAGAGAGATTTGCTGACAGCGGAAAAGGTTATTGCCGACAGGGAATTTTGCCGAAAGTGGCAAGAATAGCCCCGCATTATTGGGAAGAGCCATGTATCAGCGGTGAAAGGGGTTCGGGAGCGATATTTTTTTCAGGCTGTGTCATGTCATGCGTATTTTGCCAGAATTCAAAGATAAGTACAGGCGGTTATGGAAAAATTCTGACTGTGAAAGAGCTTTCCGAGCATATCAGACGGCTGGAAGATATGGGAGTGCATAATATCAATTTGGTCAGCCCTACACCGTATATTGAAAGTATCATAGAGTGTTTCGAGATGTATAAGCCGAAAATCCCGATAGTTTATAATACAGGCGGTTATGAAAAAACGGAAACTCTCAAAAGGCTTGAGGGGATAGTGGACATTTATTTGCCTGATATGAAGTATGCGAAAGGTGAAACGGCTAAAAAATATTCCAATGCAGAGAATTATCCTGAAATTGCCTTAAAGGCGATTGCTGAAATGGTAAGGCAGACAGGCAAGCCTGAATTTGACGCTGACGGCATGATGAAAAAGGGTGTTATTGTCCGGCATTTGATATTGCCGCAGAATACGAAAAATTCAATGAAAGTGCTTGATTTGCTGAAAGAGAATTTCAAAGATGAAATTTTGGTAAGTCTGATGGCACAGTATACGCCTTTGGGAAATGCAGAAAAATTTCCTGAAATCAACAGAAAAATCACATCAAGGGAGTATGCAAAGGTATTGGAATATTTCGAGGAAACAGGGCTTGACGGTTTCGTGCAGGAATTGTCATCAGCTAAAAAAGATTATGTTCCCGAATTTGATGTATCCTTGATTTGAATGATATTTTTTTGTGCGACATCTTCTTCAATGGCATATTCCGCTGTTAAAATATAATCGGTTTTGCTTTGGGAGAAAGTCAGATGTTTGTTTAGGACAGTTGCTTTGTCGGCAGAATAGAGCATGAAAAGTTCATATAATTGAAGTTTATTTTTCAGGAGAGTTTCAGCCTGTTTGTCGGTGAGATGAACAGGCTGCTTTTTATATTTCTGCCACGTTTCCGAAACGATATAGACGGGGATTCCGTGACCGAGGATATCAAGCTGATATCTGTTAGTTTGTTTTATATAATTGCCCTGCGGATTTCCATGAAGTGTGAGCGGAAAAACGATTCCCATGATATCGATATCGTTTTTGATGATGGTATCGGCTTGTTTTTGGAGAGTTTCAAAGGATTTTGGAATGGACATGGTCACAGTGCGGAAAGTTTTGGCATAGATATATGCATTACTGTCGAAGAGTGCAGAGGAGCCGTCTGTATATTCTTTTACACCGCTGACAAGAAGCTGACCTTTGTGTATGCCTTCACCGACTTTAAGAGCAGAATAACCGCTTTTTATTTCCATTCGTGTAACAGTGCCGTCGGCGGTGGAAATGATGTTGCTGGCAGGGATTTTTTCCCTGTTGTCGATATTGAGGGCTGAATTCTGACTGATATTCACTTCCGCCTCAGTGCCGACAATATTGATTGTAATCCAGCTGATACGGTCATCTTTCATGAAAATATCATTTTTCACACGTTCAGCATTAAAGCTGTCCAGCCTTGCCCCCTCGTAAAAGCCGAGTTCACGGAGTTCCTGACGAATCTCGAATTCATTGATCATAGGCGGAACAGTTATATTGATATTCCAGACAAAGCCCATAAGATATTTTATGGCAATCCCCCAAAGGATAAAGCCGACTATTAAACCGAAGCGGTTTTTATATTTTTTGAAAGTATGCAGAAAACCGTGATGATTGACAATATGTATCTCACACATAGATTTTTCTGCAATCTGACGGATATATTTGATATCGGAAGATTTTGCCTTAGCGGAGAAAATGCCATTGGCATTTTGCATATCCCACATATGCAAGCCGTTTTTATGAGCCATATTGAGAAATCGTTCCGGATAGTTGTCATGCACTTCAAAGTCAGTCCAGCCGAAAAACCATCTTAATAAAAATACAAGCATTCCAATTCCCCTTTACATGATATATTCGATGGAAGTGATAAAGCCGTGAATGACGATATCACAGTCTGTCATGCACTTGATATGCAGTCCCCGTCCCTGAAAGGAAATAATATATTTGCCTGTATTGATTTTAATGGAAGTTTCGCTGTATTCGACAACGCCCCGACTGCCTTCGAGAATGACTTCACGGTTGCCGTTCACTTCCATGTGAACATTACTGAGATTTGCCGCAAGTACGGATATATCTTTATTTTTTTTCATACGCATAAATCACCGCCCTGCAAAATAATTATGCATTATGCATTGTGAATTATGAATTGAAAAGCGGTGATTTGATTGAAAAGAATAATTGCCTGTATCATATCGGCAATATTTTTGGGAATATTGATTTCATGTCCTCAGACCTGTGCAGAGGGAATATCAAGGGGCTTGTATAATTCCGCAAAAATATTGGTGCCGTCGCTGTTTCCGTTCATGGTGCTGTCATCATTTGTGATAAGGTCAGGTGCCTATGAATATGCAGGAAAGATATTTTCACCGCTTGCAAGGATATTGAAATTGCCGAAAAGTGCGGTATCGGCAGTTGTATTGAGTTTCATAGGGGGATTTCCTGTCGGTGCAAAGTGCGTGAAGTTATTGTATGAGAACGGAAATATCAGTGAAAAGCAGGCTGAAAGAATGATGAAATTCTGTATATGTTCGGGACCGTCATTTCTGATAACGGCGATAGGTGCAATCATGCTGAACAATACAAAGGCAGGATTGATTTTATATATATCGCAGATCATTTCGGGAATGGTTTTAGGCATTGTATCGGGAATATTTTCGGATAAAGAGAGTGAAACGATTTTTTCTGAAAGAAAGCCCGAAAAGACGGATATCATGCAGGCATTTATCATGTCAAGTTCGGACGGTGCAGGGGCGATAGTGGAATTAACAGCCCTTGTAGCGATATTTTCCATGTTCATCAATGTATTGGTGTCATTTGGTGCAGACAATTATTTTTTAACGAGTATCATAGAAGTTACGGCAGCGTGTCGGGATATAGTCGAAAAAGGCTGTCCATTGTGGGCATTGTCGTTTGCGGTAGGGTATGGCGGAATATGCGTCCATTTGCAGATATTCAGTTTGCTGAAAGGCATAAAAATAAATAAGTCGGTGTTTGAATTATATCGGCTTGTCAATGCCATTTTGTCGTCATTGATAACATATTTCATTTGTCAATTTTTTGGTGATTCTTTGCAGACGTTTGCCATCTCGGGAAATGCCAATGCGGAACTGACTTCAACAAGCATTGTCGGTGCTGTTTCACTTATCATCATGTCGGGAATCTTTTTGCTGTCGCTGAATGGAAAATTTTTTGGAAAATAAATTCAGTAAGACACAAAGATGTCCTATATGTTGATGTAGAATATAGACATAGAAAAGGTAAATGAAAATACAGGAGGTGAAAAGTATGGGATTTTTTGATGTATTGGGGAAAGCGGCAGATAAACTTAATGAATTCTATAACAAACAAAATGAAAAATTAGTACGTTATGAACGTCAGATGGAGTATAAGAGTGACAGCACACTTAAGGCTATCGCTAAAAACGAATCCAGACCGTATTTTGAACGTATAGCAGCATCGAATGTTTATAAAAGAAGACATAGAGATGATGATTGAAAAGGAGGTGAAAAGTATGGGCTTTTTTGATACATTAGGAAAAGCAGCTGATAAGGCTAAAAAATACGCTGAAAAAGAGCAGGCAAGAGTATCGAGAGAAATTGAACGCAATGAAAGAAAGTTCAGTAACAAGAGCAACAGAGAACTTGCAGAGATAGCCAAAGATGAATCCAGACCGTATCTTGAACGTGTAGGAGCAGCAGAAGCCTACAAAAAGAGAAAGTAAGGAGAGCAAACATGGGACTTTTCAGCAAAAAAACACTTGAAGAAGCTGCAAAAACCGCTCCCAACAGCATGGGCTGCTACAAGATTTATTATAATGGCTTGAAGTATGTCGGAAAAGCTGAGGACGGTATCAGAAAGAGATTTGTGCAGTATTACAACGGTACAACGGCACATTATCCATCAGCAAGGAAAATATATGAATACCGTGATGAAATAACGGTATCGTGGAAAATTTGTCCGTCAAAGGAAGCCTGCCGTGAAACA